>NZ_JBKGUA010000004.1:0-362888 GCF_046543485.1 Paraburkholderia sp. EG304
TCATCATCGCGAGCGTCTGCAGCAGAATCGACACACCGATCGCGGTGATCAGCGGCGCGAGACGCGGTGCGCGGCGCAACGGCCGGTAGGCCACGCGCTCGATCGTGTAGCCGACCACCGCGCAGACTGCCGCCGCGATGAGCAACGCGATGACCAGCGTCAGCACGTTGCCGAGGCCGGGAAAGTGGTTCTGCAGCACACCTATGGCGGAGAGCGCAACCATCGCGCCCACCATCAACACGTCGCCGTGAGCGAAGTTGATGATGCCCAGAATGCCGTAAACCATCGTATAGCCCAGTGCGATGATGGCGTAGACACTGCCAAGCACCAGTCCATTCAGGATCTGCTGGATGAAGATATCCATTTATTGCTCCTTAGCCCGTGCGACTGGATTCGCGCTTTTCATCTGCCGGTGGGCGGTGATGCACTACGAATCTCAACGGCACTGCGGGTACTGATGTAAAAGACCGGTAAGGGTTATCCGCTGCCGGCTTGCTCTGACGACCGTGATGCGGTCGCGAGCTCCCCTTGGGCGGATGCAAAAACGGCACCGTTGGATGGTGTCGGTGCCGTCAGGCCGAACTTCCCGTCATCACATCTTTACGACGTCGAGCACTGCTTTCTTGCCGTCCTTGAAGTCGTAAAGCGTAATGGCGCCCTCTTTCAAATCACCCTTGTCGTCGAACGCGATGTGGCCGATTACCCCGTTGTAATCGGTCGAAGGCATCGCAGCCAGCACCTTGGGCGCCTCGATCGAATTAGCGCGCTTCATTGCATCGACGATCACGTACACAGCGTCATACGTGAACGGCGCGTAAATCTGCACCGGCGTGTGGAAGCGGTCCTCGTACTTCTTTTCGAAGTCCGCTCCGTTGGTCATTTTCGAAAGCGCGAGTCCTGCTTCCGAACAGACCAGGTTTTGCACGGCGGTACCCGCCAGCTCACCTACCTTGTCGGTACACACACCGTCGCCGCCAAGGATTTTTGCCCTGATACCGAGCGCCGCCGCCTGCTTCGTAAACGGCCCGCCCGTCGCGTCCATGCCGCCGAACATAATCGCGTCCGGCTGAACACTCTTGATCTTCGTGAGAATGGCCCGGAAATCCGTGGCCTTGTCGTTCGTTGCCTCCCGCGCGACGATCTTCGCGCCGCTCGCCTCGGCGGTCTTCGCGAATTCGTCCGCGAGACCTTTGCCGTAGGCGGTCGCATCGTCCACGATCGCGATCCGTTTGGCGCCCAGCGCCTTCGTCGCGTAATTGGCGAGCGCCGGACCCTGTTGCGCGTCGGTCGCGACTACCCGATAAGTCGTCTTGAACCCCTGCTGCGTGTAGGCAGGATTCGTCGACGACGGCGAGATCTGCACGATGCTCGCGTCGCTGTAGATCTTCGACGCCGGAATCGAGACCCCGGAGTTCAGGTGCCCGATCACCGCGACCACGTGATCGTCGACCAGTTTCTGCGCGACGGCGGTACCCGTTTTCGGGTCCGCCGCATCGTCCTGCGCGTCGAGTTGCAGCTGGATCTTGCGACCGTCGATCGTCAGCCCCTGCGCATTGATTTCCTCGACCGCGAGGCGCGCCCCATTTTCGTTGTCCTTGCCCAGGTGCGCGATGCCGCCCGTCAACGGGGCCGCATGACCGATCTTTACGATAGTCGCTTCACTCGTAGAAGCGACTATCGCGGACGAAGCCGCCGATGCGCCCGCACCCGCTTCGCCATCCTGTTTCTTGCCGCACGCGGTCAGCATCGCAACCGCGGCCGCGATGGACACGGCGTAAGCAAATTTGACTCGCATCAAGTAAGGTCTCCTGCGCCTTGCAAAATCCACTGTCCAGGACCTCAAGGCCTTGAGAACGCGCGCATTGTAACTCCAATTATGCGGGTGGCAATATTGTTGAACCGGTGGGGTTTTCCTGCATTGCAACCTGATATTGAAAGCAAAATCCGCTAAAAAGAGCAACCCGGTTGCGATCCGTTTGCGTGCATCAGTTGCACCGCCGCCGAACCCGATGGCATCAAGTGTTGTGGCCAGTCGGCTTGAATGCCGGATGGGCCGGGGCTTGCGTCCGATACGTCCTTTTATCTCGCGTGCGTCAAGAGCACCAATTCAGTGCATGATTAATTCTTCTTAAGCTCCTTACTTATGTTAAAACGGGGATGCATCGCTCGAAAATCAATAAAAGACCCGATCACAATTCAAAATAGTTTGTGCGCGAGAGCACTGAAACGTCCGAATTCATTCGATCAGGCACCTATTTTCTCAGCGACCCCACAGAGTCGCGCCAAAAAAAAGCGCGCCCTCGGGCGCGCTTTCCTTTCAGCGATGCTAACGGATTGTCAGGCTGGCAGGCCGAGCCCGCGCGGCAGCGGAAACGCGATGTTTTCCTCGATGCCTTCGAGCGCGCGCACGTTGCGCACACCCAGCTCACGCAGACGCGCGATCACTGCCTGCGCCAGCACCTCCGGCGCCGACGCACCAGCGGTCACGCCGATGCGGCGCTTGCCCTCGACCCAGACAGGATCGATCTGATCGGGCGAATCGACCATATAGGCCGGCACACCGAGCTTCTCTGCAAGCTCGCGCAAGCGGTTCGAATTCGAGCTGTTTGGACTGCCGACGACGATCACGACGTCGCACTGCGGCGCCATGAACTTCACGGCGTCCTGGCGATTCTGCGTGGCGTAGCAGATGTCCTGCTTCTTCGGCTCACGGATGGACGGATACTTGGCCTTCAGCGCACCGATGATTTCGGCGGCGTCGTCGACCGACAGCGTGGTTTGGGTGACGAACGCGATCCGCTCGGGATCGGCGAGCTGCAACGCCTGCACATCCTCGATATCCTCGACCAGATGCATGCCCTCGGCCGCCTGACCCATCGTGCCTTCCACTTCCGGGTGGCCTTTGTGGCCGATCATCACGATGTCGAAACCGTCCTGGCGCATCTTCGCGACTTCGATATGCACCTTGGTCACGAGCGGACAGGTGGCGTCGTACACTCGCAGCCCGCGCGACTCCGCCTCCGAACGCACGGCCTTCGACACGCCGTGCGCGCTGAAGATCACCGTGTTGCCCGCCGGCACTTCCTCCAGGTTCTCGATGAAGATCGCCCCCTTCTTGCGCAGGTCTTCGACCACATAGGCGTTATGGACGATTTCGTGACGCACGTAGATCGGTGAGCCATACAGCTTGATGGCCCGCTCGACGATCTCGATCGCCCGGTCGACGCCGGCGCAGAAACCGCGTGGCTGGGCCAGCAGGATCTCCGCTTCGGCAAGAGTCGTATCCGTGATGCTCATGTTTACAAAATCCCGATGATTTTCACTTCAAACGCCAGCGCCTGGCCGGCAAGCGGGTGATTGAAATCGAACAGGGCCGACGTTTCGCCGACTTCCTTCAGCACGCCGGCGTAGCGCCCGCCGCCCGGCGCGTTGAATTCGACCAGGTCACCCGGGGAAAAATCCTCGCCGATCATGCTGTTCTCCCGCAGCGTGGCGAGGGACACGCGCTGGATCAGATCCGGATTGCGCGGGCCGAACGCCTGACCCGGCGCTAGCTGAAAGGTCGAATGGTGGCCCACCTTCAAACCCAGCAAAATATCTTCCAGCGGCGGCGCCAATTGACCTGCACCGAGCAGCAACGTGGCCGGCTTGTCGTTGAACGTGTTGATCACTTCGGCGCCATCGGCAAGGGAAAGCCGGTAATGCAGCGTGACGTGTGAACCGGGTTTCACCTCGGAAATATCGATGATGCTCATGCAATGCTCGCTCAGTCGAAGCGCGCTGCACGCGTGCGCCGCGGGAGCAGTCGACGCGTGTGGCAGACCGTCGGGGTGCCGTGCGCAAAGCGTCTATTGTAAGCCACCTAGCGGGCGCCGGCTTGAGTCCGTCGCGCGCGTGGGCGGCACGGCCGTCCGGCGCGTTGCGCCGCTTGTGCGCCGTCCACCTTACGCGGAGGACTCTATATATATGGCTGATTTCGCCAGCACAATCGACGAAACACCTGCGGCAACGCTGCGACCGAAGGCGCGGGCACGCGCCACAGGCGGCGTGAAAGCCGCTTCCAACCGGTCGGCCAAGACTCCTTCGGAAGCCGCCGACTCGGCCGTCCGCAGCCGGCGGCAACTGTTCCGGGGCAAATGGCTCCGGCGCGACATGCCGCGCGAGCGACTGATCGACCAGGGCCCCGACGTGCTGTCGGACACCGAAATGATCGCGCTCGTGCTCGGCTCCGGCCTGCCCGGTCACGACGTGTTCAG
Source organism: Paraburkholderia sp. EG304 (assembly GCF_046543485.1). Classification (NCBI taxonomy): domain Bacteria; kingdom Pseudomonadati; phylum Pseudomonadota; class Betaproteobacteria; order Burkholderiales; family Burkholderiaceae; genus Paraburkholderia; species Paraburkholderia sp. EG304. Next base: position 4,257 of record NZ_JBKGUA010000004.1, read on the forward strand.
CGTCGCGCGGGCGCTGCTCGATCGCTTCGGCTCACTGCGCGCGATGCTCGACGCGACTTATGAGGATTTCGACGGCATTCGCGGCATTGGCCCGGCAAAAAAGGCGCAATTGCTCGCGATCATGGAAATGGCGCGTCGCTCCCTCGTGGACAAGATGCGCAAGCGCCCGCTGATGAATTCGCCCGAAGCAGTCGAAAGTTATCTGCGCCTTCTGATCGGTGGACAGCCGCAGGAGGTGTTCGTGTCGCTGTTCCTCGACGCGCGGCATCGGCTGATTCGCTGCGAGGAAAGCGCGCGCGGCTCGCTCACGCGCATGGCCGTGTATCCACGCGAGATCGTGCGGCGGGCGCTCGCCGCGAACGCGGCCAGCCTGATCGTCGCGCACAATCATCCGTCCGGCGCCGTTGAGCCGAGTGCCAGCGACTGCCGCCTCACGCAGACACTGCGCGACGCGCTCGCGCTCGTCGATGTGCAGCTGATCGATCATCTGGTAATCGGCGCGGACAGCGTATACTCGTTCGCCCGCGCCGGCTGGCCGGGGCTCGCGCGTAAGCCCGCTGGAGCGCGGGAAGCGGAAGGGCCACCCCACAGTGCGGTGTCCCGCATCGCAAATAAGGTTTGATTTTGCGGCTTTTTTTCTGCTAGAATTCCGGTTTGCCTATTTCCAACCCCCTGTTCCGAAGCCATCAAGGCGTTCCGCAAAGGTCAGGCGGCTGTGGTAGCGAAGTGCCTCGATGCAAATTCGGCGCAAGTTCGTACACTCTCAGCGCGGCTCTTTTCGGGAAACTTTCACGGCGTTCGAACTCAGAATTAGCGTATTAGGAGTGCTCTCATGGCACGCGTATGCCAAGTAACTGGGAAAGCGCCGATGAGCGGCAACAACGTTTCCCACGCGAACAACAAGACCAAGCGCCGGTTCCTGCCGAACCTGCAAAGCCGCCGTATCTGGGTGGAAAGCGAAAACCGTTGGGTGCGTCTGCGTATTTCGAACGCGGGCCTGCGCCTGATCGACAAGAACGGTATCGACGCTGTGCTCGCAGACCTGCGCGCACGCGGTGAAGCCTAAGGAGTAAATCATGGCGAAAGGCGCACGCGACAAGATCAAGCTGGAATCGACCGCAGGCACGGGTCACTTCTACACGACCACGAAGAACAAACGCAACATGCCGGAAAAGATGCTGATCAAGAAATTTGATCCGGTCATCCGCAAGCACGTTGACTACAAGGAAACCAAGATCAAGTAATCTTGGCTCTCCAGCCTGACGAAGGCAAAAAACATGAAAAGCCTCGCATCCGTGCGAGGCTTTTTTGTTTTTGGGCGGTCTTCGCGATAGGGCAGCAATGCGCGCGCAAACCGCCCTATTCCGTTCAGCCAGCTTTCGCTAGTGCGTCGTGGCGCGTATCCTTTGTCGTTTTCGCGGCGTGCGGTTCGCGCGCAGTCATCGCAATATGAAAGACGGAGATGTGGGCAATGGAATTCGATGTGGCGATTGTCGGTAGCGGTCTGGCTGGATTGAGCGTCGCGCTCAATCTTGCGCAGACACGGCGCGTTGCTGTGATCGCCAAGCGATCGCTGACCGAAGGCGCGAGCGACTGGGCGCAAGGCGGCATCGCCGCGGTGCTGGATTCCGCGGATAGCGTCGAGAATCACGTGCGCGACACGCTGATTGCGGGGGGCGGTCTATGCGACGAGGCTGCGACGCGCTTCATTGTCGAACATGGGCGCGCCGCGATTGAATGGTTGATCGAGCAGGGCGTGCCATTCACGAAAGACGACGCCGCCGAGCTGGGCTTTCATCTGACGCGCGAAGGCGGCCATAGCCATCGCCGGATCATTCACGCGGCCGACGCGACCGGCCATGCGGTCGTCGCCACGCTCAGTGAGCAGGTGCGCCATCATCCGAACATCGTGCTGTTCGAAGATCATCACGCGATCGACCTGATCACGTCCGAACGTCTCGGCCTACCCGGCCGCCGCTGCCATGGTCTGTATGCGCTCGATCTGCAAAGCGGCCGCACCGTTACGATCGAAGCGCCGCATACGGTGCTCGCGACCGGCGGCGCGGGCAAGGTCTACCTCTACACGACCAACCCCGACACCGCGACCGGCGACGGCATCGCGATGGCATGGCGCGCCGGCTGTCGCGTGGCGAACATGGAATTCATCCAGTTCCACCCGACGTGCCTGTTTCACCCGTACGCGAAGTCGTTCCTGATTTCGGAAGCAGTACGCGGTGAAGGCGGGATTCTGAAGCTGCCGGACGGCACTCGCTTCATGCCCAATCACGACGAGCGCGCGGAGCTTGCGCCGCGCGATATCGTCGCGCGGGCGATCGACTTCGAGATCAAGAAACGCGGCATCGACTGCGTGTACCTCGACATCAGCCACCAGCCGGCCGCGTTCCTGCACGAGCATTTCCCGACGATCCTGGCCCGTTGCCTGGAGTTCGGCATCGACATCACAAAACAGCCGATTCCGGTGGTACCGGCCGCGCATTACACGTGCGGCGGCGTCGTCACCGATCTGGCGGGGCGCACTGACCTCGCGGGTCTCTACGCGGTCGGCGAAACGTCCTGCACCGGCCTGCACGGCGCGAACCGGCTGGCCAGCAATTCGCTGCTCGAATGCCTCGTGGTTGGCCGCGCGGCCGCCGAGGCGATCGAAGCGGAAGGCTTCGCCGCCGCCGTGCACGCGCCGCTGCCGGCTTGGGACGAAAGCCGCGTGTCCGATCCGGACGAGGAAGTGGTGGTCGCGCACAACTGGGACGAACTGCGCCGGCTGATGTGGAACTACGTCGGCATCGTGCGCACCGACAAACGGCTCGAGCGCGCGAAGCACCGGCTCGCGCTGTTGCGTGACGAGATCCACGAGTACTACGCGAACTTCAAGGTGAGCCGCGATCTGCTGGAGCTACGCAATCTGGTCGACGTGGCGTCGCTGATCGTGGACGGCGCGCGCTCGCGGCGCGAAAGCCGCGGCCTGCATTTCAGCCGCGACTGGCCGGCCACATTGCCCAAGGCGCTGCCGACGGTGCTCACGCCGAAATATGTCCGAAGGCCGAATGCCTGACGGCATCGCGCCGAAGCACACCCTGAAACGGCGCCGTAAATAACACGGCCATTGCCGGCAAACTCCGGCAATGCCTTGTTCGGTCGTCAGGAGCGTCGATCGATGCGCTAAAACGCGCGACGCTTAAACGATCCGCATCGAGTAGTCGGTCGCACGCACGTCCTTGGTCAGCGCGCCAATCGACACGCGATCCACGCCCGTCTCCGCGATCGTGCGCACGGTCTCGAAATTGACGCCGCCGGACACCTCGAGCACCGCGCGACCGGCCGTGATGCGAACCGCGTCGCGCATCATGTCGAATGAGAAGTTGTCGAGCAGGATCGACTGCGCGCGATGCGCGAGCGCGGTTTCCAGTTGTTCGAGCGTCTCGACTTCGATCTGGATGGGCACGCCCGCATTCAACGCGTGCGCCGCATCCATCGCCGCACCCACGCCGCCGGCCGCCGCAATGTGGTTTTCCTTGATCAGAATGCCGTCGTACAGCGCGAGCCGCTGATTGGCACCGCCGCCGACGCGCACCGCGTACTTCTGCGCGAGCCGCAATCCCGGCAGCGTCTTGCGCGTATCGAGAACGCGTGTGCTCGTATGGGCAATCGCGTCGACATAGCGGCGGGTCGCGCTTGCCACGCCCGACAGCAACTGCAGGAAATTCATCGCGTTACGCTCTGCGGTCAGCAGCGCGCGCACCGGCCCGCGCAGATCGCAGACCGTCGTATCGGCGCTCATGCGCTCGCCCTCGCGGTAACGCCATTGAACTTCGATGCGCGGATCGACCGCACGCATCACCGCGTCGAACCAAGGCACGCCGCACAGCACCGCCTCCTCGCGCACGATGATGCGCGCGTTGCGAACGTCATCGGCAGGCACGAGGCGGCCGGTCTGGTCGCCGCTACCGATATCTTCGGCGAGCGCATCGGCGACATTGCGCGCGAGCGCCGCGTCGAACGCCGCGCCGTACTGCGCGTGAATCTCCGCGAAAAGCGGCGATGTTGCGTCGGCCTCATCGCGCGCCACTGCCTGCTCAGGCGCCTTCTGCACCGCCGTCATTACGCTGCTCCCACGTTCGAATACAGTTGCGCGTCGCGCGCAAGATCGCCGCTCGCCTGCACGCGCTTCTTGTGACGGGCCGCGAAATCGAGCATACGGTCGATCGGCAGACGCGCCCGCTCGCCGATCGCGCGATCGACGAAGATCTCGTTATGGCCGCGCTCGAGCACATCGGCCAGATTCGCGAGGCCGTTCATCGCCATCCACGGGCAATGGGCGCAGCTCTTGCAGGTCGCGCTGTTGCCGGCCGTCGGCGCGGCGATCAGCGTCTTGCCGGGCGCGGCGAGTTGCATCTTGTGCAGGATGCCGAGGTCGGTCGCGACGATGAAGTGCGTCGCGTCGAGCTTCTGCGCAGCATCGATCAACTGCGTGGTCGAGCCAACCACGTCCGCCAGCGCGACCACGTTGGCCGGCGACTCCGGATGCACGAGCACCTTCGCGTGCGGATATTCGGCGCGCAGCAGATCGAGCTCGATGCCCTTGAATTCGTCGTGCACGAGGCACGAGCCCTGCCACATCAGCATGTCCGCGCCGGTCTTGCCCTGGATGTAGCTACCCAGATGACGGTCCGGTGCCCAGATGATCTTCTCGCCTCGCGCATGCAGATCGGCGACGATTTCCAACCCGATCGACGACGTCACCATCCAGTCCGCGCGCGCCTTCACGGCCGCGCTAGTGTTCGCGTACACGACCACCGTGCGGTCCGGATGTGCGTCGCAGAACGCCGAGAACTCGTCGACCGGACAGCCGAGGTCGAGCGAACAGGTCGCGTCCAGATCCGGCATCAGAATGCGCTTATCTGGACTGAGAATTTTTGCGGTCTCACCCATGAAGCGCACGCCCGCGACCACCAGCGTCTGCGCTTCGTGATCGCGCCCGAAGCGCGCCATTTCCAGCGAATCGGCCACGCAACCGCCGGTTTCGTCTGCAAGCTCCTGCAATTCAGCGTCAACATAATAATGCGCGACCAGCACCGCTTTCTCGCGCTTGAGTAACTCGCGGATGCGCGCCTTCAGCGCCCGCTTCTCCTCCGCGGACGGCGTCTCGGGCACCTTCGCCCACGCCTGCCCGATCCCGCAGGTCGTGCCCTGCGCCTGAGGCCGATCGAATTCGACGGTCCTGATCGCCTGCTGCTCCATCATCTCCTCTGCCCTCACCTGGCCGCCGCGGCTTGCCACTCGCGCAACACGCGCAACGCATTTGCACGGCCCAAAAACGCAAAACCCCGCCAACGCGGGGTTTTGTGACGTCCTGAAATTTTAATGGATTTCAGGCATAGCGACGCAGTCGCATCGCGAAGTCTTGCAGCGCCTTGATCCCGCTCTGCTCGGCGCGATGGCACCAGTCCTGCAATTGCGCCAGCAATTGCTCGCGCGACGCGTTGGAGCGCTCCCACATCGCCGCCAGTTCGTTGCGCATGTCGATGTAGGTCTTCAGCTTCTGGCTGCTCGCAAAAATTTGCGGCAGCTGGAGCCTCTGCGGCTCATTGAGGCCCGCCTCTTCCTTGTGGAACCAGCTACGCGCACCGCGCATCACCTGATACTTCTCGCGTGCGCCGACTTCCTTCAGATGCGCAAGCTCCTGACGGTACGCGCGCTTGATCGCCTTCGCGTAACGCTCCATCACTTCGTAGCGGTTCGCGAGCACGGCCTGCAGCGTGTCCTGATCGAGCACGAGCTTGCCGGTGGTCAGCCGCGGCGTCGGCGCGATCTTCTTCACCTTGGCCAGACGAAATGCCTGCATGATGCGGATGTACATCCAGCCGATGTCGAACTCGTACCACTTGTTCGACAGCTTCGCCGACGTCGCGTACGTGTGGTGATTGTTATGCAGTTCCTCGCCACCGATGATGATGCCCCACGGGAAAATGTTGGTGCTCGCATCCGACGAATTGAAGTTGCGATAGCCCCAGAAGTGCGCGAGGCCGTTGACCACGCCTGCGGCCCAGAAAGGAATCCACACCATCTGCACGGCCCAGATGGTCAGACCGACAACGCCGAACAGCGCGACGTTGATCACCATCATCAGGCTCACGCCGAGAATCGGGTATTTCGTGTAGACGTTGCGCTCGATCCAGTCATTCGGCGTACCGTGACTGAACTTGCGCATCGTTTCTTCGTTTTTGGCTTCGGTGCGATAGAGTTCGGCGCCTTCGAGCAGCACCTTCCAGATGCCGCGCGTCTGCGGGCTGTGCGGATCCTCTTCGGTTTCGCACTTCGCGTGATGCTTACGGTGAATCGCGGCCCACTGGCCGGTCAGCATACCGGTGGTCATCCACAGCCAGAAACGGAAAAAATGGCTGGCGATCGGGTGCAGATCCAGCGCGCGATGCGCCTGGCAGCGATGCAGATAGACGGTCACGCCGATAATCGTGATGTGCGTCACGATCAGCGTGTACACGACGAGTTGCCACCACGAGAAATGCAGCAGTCCGTGGGCAAGGAAATCGAGCAAAGAATTCAACAAGGTAAGTTACCTGCAGAACGAGAGATACGAAGCACACGCGGCGCGTGTGTCATGAAAGTGAAAGCATACAGCGGGATAGGACGATATTCTACTGGAAGCATTCCAAGTGTTTGTAACAAATAGGGATTTTTTGTGCGCTATCAAGCTGCTAGCGATTGTCTCGGAACTGGCGCATCACTTGCGAGGGCCAAAAGCTGGGCCTAACGACCGTCGTTGGTGGCCCCGTCGGCGGCCCTGAGCGCTGAATCGGTCGCGGCCTCGTGCGCGGGATCGGTCATTACTTCCGGGTGCGGCATTGCGCCGCCTGCCTGACCGACGATGCGCACCTCACGTTGCGCAAGCGGAATCCTGATGCTGTGCTCGGAAAAGAGGCGCCAGATGTTCCGGTTGACCGCCGAGAGCACGCCACGTGTGCCGCTCGCCGCGTCTTCGATCCAGAAGCCCAACTCGAGATTGACGCCGTCCGGGCCGAAACCGACCAGAAATGGCGTCGGCGCCGGCTCGCTCAACACCCGCGGCACGTCGGCGGCGGCCAGGGCGAGCAGCGTCATCGCCTGCTCGACGTCGGATGTGTAGGCGATCTGCACGGGCACCCTCGCGTGGCCACGAGTCAGAAACGACGACTGGTTCTGTACGACGTCGGTGATCAGCTTCTCGTTCGGAATCAGCGTTTCGATACCGTCGAGTCCGCGCACGACCGTATAGCGCGTACGGATCTGCGTGACGCGGCCCTGCAGGCCGCCCACGTTGATCGTGTCGCCGATCCGCAACGAGCGGTCGAGCAGGATGATGAAGCCAGACACGTAGTTGCTCGCGATCTTTTGCATGCCGAAGCCGAGCCCGACGCCGAGCGCGCCGCCGAACACGCCGAGCACCGTGATGTCGATGCCGACGATCGACAGGCTGATCAGGATCGCCGCGAGCACGAAGGCCGCGCGGCCGACGCGCGCGACCACCACCTTCAGGTTCGCGTCGAGCGTCTTGGAGCGCATCAGGCGATCTTCGAACGACGAGCCGAGCCACATCGCGACGATCATCGTGACGGCGACCCACAACAGCCCCGTGATCAGCGACAGCAGCGTCATATGCGCATTGCCGACGCGGAAGCTCACGCTGTCCATCCATGCGATCACGGCATTCTGAATGCCCAACAGCGTGAGCACCATGCCGACCCAAACGACCACCGACACGATTTTCTCGACCAGAAACAGCCACGGATGCTCGCCCCCTTCGCGGTTGAACACCCGCCGCGCGAAGAAGAACACGATGTAGATCAGCCCGATGCCGACGAGCGGCACCAGCGCCAGATCGAGCAGCGCGGTGTCCATGAACTGGCCGGCGATCGCCCGCGCGAGCCACACGAGCGCCGCGCCGATCAGCGGAAAAGCCGCTCGATCCAGACTTTCCATGCCGAAACGCAGGCTCTCGTAGCGCGGCGATTGCGACCGCTTGATCCGGCGGCGCAGCGTCCGCGCGAGCAGCCATGCGACGAGCAGCGTCCCGAGCAGGATCGCGACCTGCCACAGCATCACGGGCTGACCGAAGTCGCGCGCGATGTCGCTGAACATGTGGGGGAAAATCGTGTGCATGGATGTCGCCGAAATCGCCGGCACGTGCGGATTCATCGGCCAATCCGCGCGCGCCGGCCTGCAGCCGGTTGCCTAGCTCTGGCGCTCGAGCACGGCGGCGAAGAAGCCGTCGGTCGCGTGGCGGTGCGGCCACAGCGACAGGTAGTCGCGCATCTCCAGCTCGATGCGCTGCTCGGCGAGCACGTCGCGCACGGGCACCAGCGCGAAATCAGTGTGGTCGGCGAGGAACTGCTGCACGACCGCCTCGTTTTCCGCGTCGAGAATCGAGCACGTGGCATAGACGAGCCGCCCGCCCTTCTTCACGAGACGCGCCGCGCTCGCCAGAATCGACGCCTGCTTCGGCGCCAGCTCGGCAATCGACTCCGGCGACTGGCGCCACTTCAGGTCCGGATTGCGGCGCAGCGTGCCGAGGCCGCTGCACGGCGCATCGACGAGCACGCGGTCGATCTTGCCAGCCAGACGCTTGATCTTCGCGTCGTGTTCGCTGTCGATCAGCACCGGGTTCACGTTCGACAGACCGCTCCTCGCGAGACGCGGCTTCAGCTTCGCGAGACGCCGCTCGGAGATGTCGAACGCGTAGAGCCGGCCGGTCGAGCGCATCGCCGCGCCGAGCGCCAGCGTCTTGCCGCCCGCGCCGGCGCAGAAATCGACGATCATCTCGCCGCGCCGCGGCGCGACCAGCGAGCACAGCAGTTGGCTGCCCTCGTCCTGCACTTCGAGCCAGCCCTGCTGGAACGCGTCGAGCTTCGTCAACGCCGGCTTGCCGACCACGCGCACGCCGAGCGGCGCGAACGGCGTCGCGCCTGCCTCGATGCCGGCCTTCGCCAGCGCACCCAGCACGTCGTCGCGGCTCGCCTTGATCGGGTTCGCGCGCAGATCCAGCGGCGCCGGATAGTTCAGCGCGGCGGCCAGCTGCGCGAGCTCAGGGCCCTCGAAACGCGTGCTCAAAGCCTGGCAGATCCAGTCGGGCAGATTCAGGCGAATCCGCAGCGGCAGGCTTTCCGGGTCGATCTTCGACACGTGTTCGAGCCACGTCGCCTCGGCCTCGGTGGCGAACGGCTTGAGCGCCGAGCGTCCGACCGTTTGCATCAGGCCCAGCAGGGCCATGCGGCGCGCCGGGCTGCCGGTGCCGCTTTCGGCCAGATGCGCGAACTCCATCCGGCGGCGCAGCACCGCGAACACCGCCTCGGCGATCACACCGCGCTCGGCGTGGCCGAGCTTCGGATGCGCGCGGAAGAAGCGGCTCGTGGTGGCGTCAGCGGGGCCGTTCAGCCGCAGTACTTCGGCCAACAGCGTTTCAGTTTGTCCAATCAGGAAACCATGCAATCTCATGCGCCCTCTCCGGCGGTGTGACCGGCAAAGAGCCATTGCGGCTCCGACGGCGTAAGCGTGACGCGCGAGCCGTCCAGAGCGAGACGCCCTTCGACGAACCAGCGCACCGCGCGTGGATAAATGATGTGCTCGGTGGCGAGCACGCGTGCGGCGAGCGTCTGTGCGGTATCGCCCGCCTCGACAGGCACGGCCGATTGCACGACGATCGGCCCGTGATCGAGCTTTGATGTGACAAAATGCACCGACGCGCCGTGGAACCGCACGCCGGCGTCGAGCGCCTGCTGGTGAGTCTTCAGGCCCGGAAAGCTCGGCAGCAGCGACGGATGCACGTTCAGCATGCGCCCGGCGTAATGGTCGACGAAGCGCTCGGTCAGCACCCGCATGAAGCCCGCGAGCACGACGAGGTCCGGCGCGATAGCGTCGATCTGCTCGGCGAGCGCCGCGTCGAAGCTGTCGCGATCCGGAAACTGGCGGTGGTCGACCACCGCCGTGGTGATGCCATGCGACGCCGCGAATGCGAGCCCCGCGGCATCGGGACGGTTGGCAATCACGGCGGCGACCCGCGCCGGCCAGCCTTCGCTCGCGCAAGCGCGCACGATGGCTTCCATGTTGCTACCCCGCCCGGAAATCAGGATGACGAGTTTTTTCATGCGCGGATTTTATCATTCGGCAATCGCCCGACCGCGACCGCGCCCGTCTATTGCGCCAAGCGTTTATAATCGATTGTTTTGCGGCACCCTGCCCGCGTCCCTATTGCAATCGCAGCAATCCGCTATCGTGAGAGTCTTCCGCGGTCTTCCCAATGCCGAGAGTCGCGCGCCGTGCGCGCTGACCATCGGCAACTTCGACGGTGTCCACCGCGGCCACCAGGCTCTGCTCGCGCACGTGCGCGCGGCCGCCAACGCGCGTGGCCTGCCCGTCTGCGTGATGACCTTCGAGCCGCACCCGCGCGAGTTTTTCAACCCGGCCGGCGCGCCGCCGCGCATCGCGATGCTGCGCGACAAGCTCGAGGCGCTGCGCACCAACGGAGTCGACCGGGTCGTCGTTGAGCACTTCAATCACACGTTCGCGAGCCAGTCGCCCGATGCATTCGTCGAGCGGATCATCGTCAACGGCTTGCACGCGCGCTGGATCATGATCGGCGACGACTTCCGCTACGGCGCGAAGCGCGCCGGCGATTTCGCGTCGCTGCGGGAGGCCGGCAAGCATTACGGCTTCGAGGTCGAACAGATGGCGACGGTCGCCGATCCGTCGGGCGCGCGCATCTCGAGCTCGGGCGTGCGCGCGGCGCTGGTCGCGGGCGACCTCGACTCGGCGCGCGCCGCGCTCGGCCGCGACTATCTGATCAGCGGCCACGTCACCCATGGCATGAAGCTCGGCCGCGATCTCGGCTTTCCGACGCTCAATCTGCCGATCGCGCACAAGCGTCCGGCTCTGGCCGGCATCTTCGTCGTACAGGTGCACGGCATCGCCGAGCACCCGCTGCCGGGCGTCGCGAGCCTCGGCCTGCGCCCCACCGTCGACGATTCCGGCCGCGTGCTGCTCGAAGTGCACCTGCTCGATTGGCACGGCGACGCGTATGGCAAACTCGTGCGCGTCGAATTTCTGAAGAAGCTGCGCGACGAGGAGAAGTTCGTCGACCTCGAAACGCTGACCGCCGCGATCGCGCGCGACGTCGCCAATGCGCGTGCATGGTTCGCCGCGGTGGGCGCCGGCACGCCGGGCAGCCGTTCCACCGGTTTCGCCACTTCGGCCACCGACCGAATTAGATAACCGCCGCGGTTCGGGCCGGCGCGCCGCGCCGCACGAACCGTCGCCGCGCGCATCGAAGGGCATCCGGGCTTCACGCGGAGCCGCCTGCCGGGCGCGCCCCGCTCCTCGCGCAGCGCGCAATCCGCGCGCCGCTACGCATAGAAACGAATTCACCGCCACCCACATCATGAGCAACAAGAAAGCCGATTCGAAACCGCAGTCCCGCTACCCGGTCAACCTGCTCGACACGCCGTTTCCGATGCGCGGCGACCTGCCCAGGCGCGAGCCGCAATGGGTCAAGGACTGGCAGGAACGCAAGGTGTACGACAAGATCCGCGCCGCCTCCAAGGGCCGCACGAAGTTCATCCTGCACGATGGCCCGCCGTATGCGAACGGCGACATCCACCTCGGCCACGCGGTGAACAAGATCCTGAAGGACATGATCGTCAAGGCGCGCAATCTGGCGGGCTTCGACGCGGTCTACGTGCCGGGCTGGGACTGCCACGGCATGCCGATCGAAATCCAGATCGAAAAGCAATTCGGCAAGTCGCTGCCGGCGGCCGAAGTGATGCAGAAGGCGCGCGCCTACGCGACCGAGCAGATCGAGAAGCAGAAGGCCGGCTTCCGCCGCCTTGGCGTGCTCGGCGACTGGGACAATCCATACAAGACGATGAACTTCGCGAACGAAGCCGGCGAAATCCGCGCGCTCGCGAAAATCATGGAAAAGGGCTACGTGTTCCGCGGCCTGAAGCCGGTCAACTGGTGTTTCGACTGCGGCTCGGCGCTCGCTGAAGCGGAAGTCGAGTACAAGGACAAGACCGATCCGACCATCGACGTGCTGTTCAGCTTCGCCGAACCGGAGAAGACCGCGCAGGCGTTCGGCCTCGCCGCGCTGCCGCGCAACGAAGGCGGCATCGTGATCTGGACCACCACGCCGTGGACCATTCCCGCCAACCAGGCGCTGAACCTGCACCCGGAAATCGTCTACGCGCTCGTCGACACGCCGCGCGGCCTGCTGATCCTCGCCGAGGAACGCGTCGAGGACTGCCTGAAGCTGTACGGCCTCGAAGGAAAGGTCATCGCTACGACGCCGGGCGAAAAGCTCGTGAACCTGCGCTTCAACCACCCGCTCGCGTCCGCGCACCCGGGCTACAAGCGCACCGCACCGGTCTATCTGGGCGACTACGTGACGACCGAAACCGGCACCGGCATCGTGCACTCGTCGCCCGCGTATGGCGTGGAAGACTTCGTGTCGTGCAAGTCGCACGGCATGGCCGACTCGGACATCATCAATCCGGTGATGGGCGACGGCCGCTACATCGAATCGCTCGCGCTGTTCGGCGGCCTGTCGATCTGGGCGGCGAATCCGCAGATCGTCGAGGCGCTGCAAGGTGCCGGCGCGCTGCTGCGAACCGAAAAGTACACGCACAGCTACATGCACTGCTGGCGCCACAAGACGCCGATCATCTACCGCGCCACATCGCAGTGGTTCGCCGGCATGGACGTGAAGCCGAACGACGGCGACAAGACGCTGCGCGAGACCGCGCTCGAAGGCATCGAGAACACGGCGTTCTATCCGTCGTGGGGCAAGCAGCGCCTCTTCAGCATGATCGCGAACCGCCCGGACTGGACGCTGTCGCGCCAGCGCCAGTGGGGCGTGCCGATGGCGTTCTTCGTGCACAAGGAAACCGGCGAGCTGCATCCGCGCACGCTGGAGTTGCTCGAACAGGTCGCGCAGCGCGTCGAAAAGGAAGGCATCGAGGCATGGCAGACGCTCGATCCGCGCGAGCTGATCGGTGACGACGCCAACCTGTACGAAAAGAACCGCGACACGCTCGACGTGTGGTTCGACTCGGGCACCACACACTGGCATGTGCTGCGCGGCTCGCACAAGGACGAGCTGCAGTTCCCGGCCGACCTGTACCTCGAAGGCTCGGACCAGCATCGCGGCTGGTTCCATTCGTCGCTGCTGACCGCCTCGATGCTCGACGGCCGCCCGCCCTACAACGCGCTGCTCACCCACGGCTTCACCGTCGACGGCGAAGGCCGCAAGATGAGCAAGTCGCTCGGCAACGGCATCGATCCGCATGAAGTGGCGAACCGCCTCGGCGCGGAAATCATCCGCCTGTGGATCGCGTCGACCGACTACTCGGGCGAGCTCGCGATCTCCGAAGAAATCCTGAAGCGCGTGACGGAAGGCTATCGCCGTATCCGCAATACGCTGCGCTTCCTGCTCGCGAACCTGTCGGACTTCGACTTCGAGCAGCACGCGCGTCCGGTCGAAGACTGGCTGGAAATCGACCGTTACGCGGTGGCGCTGTCGGCGAATCTGCAAAACGACATCCTCGCGCACTACGAGAAGTACGAGTTCCACCCGGTCGTCGCCAAGCTGCAGACGTTCTGCTCTGAAGACCTGGGCGGCTTCTACCTCGACGTGCTGAAGGACCGCCTGTACACGACGGCGCCGGATTCGGTCGCGCGCCGCTCGGCGCAGACCGCGCTCTATCACATCGCTCACGGCCTGCTGCGCGTGATGGCGCCGTTCCTGTCGTTCACCGCGGAAGAAGCGTGGAAGGTGTTCCAGCCGAACAGCGAAACGATCTTCACCGAGACCTACCACGCGTACCCGGCCGTGCCGGACGCGGGCGCGCTGCTCGACAAGTGGACGCTGCTGCGCGCAGTCCGCGGCGACGTGACCAAGGCGCTCGAAGAGGCTCGGGTCGCGAACCTGATCGGCTCGTCGCTGCAGGCGGAAGTCGAAATCCGCGCGAGCGGCGCGCGTTACGACGCGCTCGCGAGTCTCGGCGACGACCTGAAGTTCGTGCTGATCACGTCGGCGGCGAGCGTCGTCAAGGTCGATAGCGAAGCGGACGAAGGTGTCGAAGTGATCGCCTCGAAGTACCTGAAGTGCGAACGCTGCTGGCACTATCGCGCGGACGTCGGCGCGAACCCCGAGCATCCGTCGCTGTGCGGCCGCTGCTTCAGCAATCTGTTCGGCAGTGGCGAAACGAGGAGCGCGGCATAATGGCGAGAACCATGTCGAAAACGTCCACCGCAAGCGGCTCGCTCGCACCCTGGCTCGGCATCGCGCTGATCGTCATCCTGTTCGACCAGCTGACGAAAATCGCGGTGCGCAAAGTGTTCGCCTACGGTGTGCCGCACGAGGTTACGCCGTTCTTCAACCTGATTCTCGTGTTCAACCGCGGTGCCGCATTCAGCTTCCTCGCGATGGCGGGCGGCTGGCAGCGCTGGGCGTTCACCGCGCTCGGCGTGATCGCGGCGCTCGTGATCTGCTACCTGCTCAAGCGGCATAGCGGGCAGAAAATGTTCTGCACGGCGCTCGCGCTGATTCTCGGCGGCGCGCTCGGCAATGTGATCGACCGGCTCGCGTACGGCCACGTGATCGACTTCCTCGACTTCCACGTGGGCGCCTGGCACTGGCCGGCGTTCAATCTCGCCGACAGCGCAATCACGATCGGCGCGATCCTGCTCGTGATCGACGAGCTGCGGCGGGTACGCGGCACACGCTAACGTCGCCGACGTGAGGCACGGCCGCGGTTGCGAGAGCCGCGCCTCACGTCCGGTTTGAAACGCGCGGCGACGGAGACGGGCAACGCCCTCGCGCCGCCTCGCGATCACGCTTTGTCGGAGGCTTTCGTTGGCAACCGCTGAACTCGCAGGCAAACACCTCGTCCTCGGCATGACGGGCGGCATCGCCTGCTACAAGATCGCCGAACTGACGCGTCTGCTGACCAAGGCAGGCGCGACCGTGCAGGTCGTCATGACCGATGCGGCCACCCAGTTCATCACCCCCATCACGATGCAGGCGCTGTCGGGCCGGCCGGTCTACACGAGCCAGTGGGACGCTCGCGTGCCGAACAACATGGCGCACATCGATCTGTCGCGCGAAGCCGATGCGATCGTGATCGCGCCAGCATCGACCGACTTCCTTGCCAAGCTCGCGCACGGCATGGCCGACGATCTGCTGTCGACGCTGTGCATTGCGCGCGACTGCCCGCTCCTCGTCGTGCCGGCGATGAACCGGCAGATGTGGCAGAACCCGGCCACGCAACGCAACGCCGCGCAATTGCGCGCGGACGGCGTCGAAGTGCTAGGCCCCGATTCGGGCCCGCAGGCCTGTGGCGAGATCGGCGATGGCCGCATGCTCGAAGCGGCCGCGACCTACGAGGCGATCGCGTCGTTCTTCGCGCCGAAGATCCTGTCCGGCCGGCGCGTGCTGCTGACCGCCGGGCCGACCTTCGAGCCGCTCGACCCGGTGCGCGGCATCACCAATCGTTCGAGCGGCAAGATGGGCTTCGCGCTTGCGCGCGCCGCGCAGCAGGCCGGCGCCGACGTGCATCTGGTGGCTGGTCCGGTCGCGCTGGAAACGCCGTGGGGCGTATTGCGCGAGGACGTGCAGACCGCTCAGCAGATGCACGACGCGGTGATGCGCGCGGTCGCGCAGGCGGACATCTTCATCGGCGTTGCGGCGGTGGCCGACTGGCGCGTCGACCACGTCAGCGATCGGAAGATCAAGAAGACCGCCGAGCGCACGCTGCCGAACTTTTCATTCGTCGAAAATCCGGACATCCTCGCCGCGGTCGCCCGGCTGCCGAAGCCGCCGTTCGCGGTCGGCTTCGCTGCCGAAAGCGACAATCTCGAAGTCCACGGCGAGGAGAAGCGCGCGCGCAAGAACGTGCCGCTGCTGATCGGCAATCTGGGGCCGCAAACGTTCGGGCTCGACGACAATGAAGTAATTCTGTTCGAAGCAGGCCGCGCGACGAAGCTGCCACGCGCCGACAAGCAGACGCTGGCGCGCGCGCTGATCGCGGAAATCGCGAAGCGTGTGCCGCCCGGCATCAGTCCGGTTGGCTGAACGAGCAAGCGACGGTGGGCCCGTCTGGCCCTACCGCCTTTGCCTGGCTAGCCGACCGGAATCACCTGGAGCACTACTGCCATGACGCTACTCTCCGTGCTCGATCAAACACCGGTGATCGCCGGCCATTCGGTGGCGGACGCGATCGCCGCGACCGTGGAACTCGCGCAGCTCGCCGACGATCTCGGCTACACGCGCTACTGGTGCGCCGAGCATCACGGCCTGCGCGGCGTGTCGAATCCCTGCCCTGAAGTGATGCTGGCGCGCCTCGGCAGCGTGACCAAACGCATTCGCATCGGCTCGGGCGGCATCATGCTGCCGTACTACAGCCCGTTCAAGGTCGCCGAGCAGTTCATGATGCTCGAGGCGCTGTTTCCGAACCGCGTCGATCTCGGCGTCGGACGCGCGCCGGGCGGCGACATGCGCACCGCGCAGGCGGTCGCCGCCGGCGCTTACAATCGCGGCGAGCTTTTTCCGCAGCAGGTCGCCGAGCTGCTCGGCCTCATGCACGGCGCGCTGCCCGACGATCATCTCGCGCAGGGTGTGCTGCTGCAGCCGCAGATCGAGACGCGCCCGCAGCTGTGGATGCTCGGCTCGAGCGAATTCGGCGGTCTGCTCGCGGCGCAGCTCGGCATCCGCTTCTCGTTCGCGCATTTCATCAACGCGCATTTCGGCAAGCAGGTCGCGCTGGCGTATCGCGAGCGCTTCCAGCCTGGCAACGAGGCATCGAAACCGTATCTGGCGGCCGCGGTCTTCGTGATCTGCGCGGACACCGAACAGGAAGCCGCGGACCTCGAAAAAGCCGTCGATCTGCGTCGCGTGCAGATGGCGTATGGTCTGAACGAACCGATTCCGTCGATCGAGCAAGGCATCGCACAGGAATATGGCGAGCGCGAACAGCTCGTAATCGACCGCGAAAAGCCGCGCAGCATCATCGGCACGCCTGAGCGCGTGACCGAGCGGCTCACGGATTTGCAGCAGCAGTTCCAGGCCGATGAACTGATGGTGCTGACCGTCGCGGGCAGTTATCGCGCCCGCTTGCGCTCCTACGAACTGCTCGCCGAGGCGTTCCAGCTCGGCTCGAACCAGGCGGCTTGATCACAGAGGTTTTGCCAGAGTCCGCCGCGCGCCCCTCCACCACACCCACCCCCACTATCGAACCTGAATGAAACTCGACCTGAAGATTCTCGATCAGCGCATGCGCGAACAACTCCCCGCTTACGCAACGACCGGTAGCGCCGGCCTCGATCTGCGCGCTTGCCTCGACGAACCGCTGACGCTGAAGCCCGGCGAAACCGCGCTGGTACCGACCGGACTCGCGATCCACGTCGGCGACCCCGGCTATGCGGCGCTGATTCTGCCGCGCTCGGGTCTCGGCCATAAGCATGGGATCGTGCTCGGCAATCTGGTCGGCCTGATCGATTCCGACTACCAGGGCCAACTGATGATCTCGACGTGGAATCGCGGCGAAACGACGTTCGTGCTGAATCCGATGGAACGCCTCGCGCAACTGGTGATCGTGCCGGTCGTGCAGGCCAGGTTCAACATCGTCGAGGACTTCGAGGAAAGCGTGCGCGGCGCGGGCGGGTTTGGCAGCACCGGCAAGCATTGATCGATTGCCGCGACGCGGCGGCCGCGGCGTTCAGCGCTCGCCGCCGCGAGCAGAAAGTCAGAGCATAAAAAAACGGCGCGGGATAAAACCCGCGCCGTTCTGTTTTTTTGTGTCAGGCCAGTTCGACTCGCCGCCGGCCTGACTGACATCACTCGACTTCCACCGCCTCCGGATTCGGATTACGCGGCGCCGGATGCTCGTCGAAGGTCAACTGCACCTTGTCCTCCGCATCGACGTCGACCGTCACACGGCCGCCGTTCATCAGCTTGCCGAACAGCAGCTCATCGGCGAGCGCGCGACGGATCGTGTCCTGGATCAGGCGCTGCATTGGCCGCGCGCCCATCAACGGATCGAAACCGTGCTTCGCCAGATGCTTGCGCAGCGCATCGGTGAACAGCGCATCGACCTTCTTCTCGTGCAGCTGATCTTCCAGCTGCATCAGGAACTTGTCGACCACGCGCATGATGATTTCCTCATCGAGCGCACGGAAGCTGATCGTCGCGTCCAGACGGTTGCGGAACTCCGGCGTGAACATGCGCTTGATGTCGACCATCTCGTCGCCCGCCTCGCGGCGGTTCGTGAAGCCGATCACCGACTTGCCCATCGCCTCGGCGCCCGCGTTCGTCGTCATGATGATGATGACGTTGCGGAAGTCCGCCTTGCGGCCGTTGTTGTCCGTCAGCGTGCCGTGGTCCATCACCTGCAGCAGCACGTTGAAGATGTCCGGATGCGCCTTCTCGATTTCGTCGAGCAGCAGCACGCAGTGCGGCTTCTTCGTGATCGCCTCGGTCAGCAGGCCACCCTGGTCGAAACCGACGTAGCCCGGCGGCGCGCCGATCAGCCGGCTCACCGCGTGACGCTCCATGTACTCCGACATGTCGAAGCGGATCAGCTCGATGCCGAGCGTGAACGCGAGCTGCTTCGCGACCTCGGTCTTGCCGACGCCTGTCGGACCGGAGAACAGGAACGCGCCGATCGGCTTGTCGAGCTTGCCCAAGCCCGCGCGCGCCATCTTGATCGCAGCCGACAGCGCGTCGATCGCCGGGTCCTGGCCGAACACGACGCTCTTCAGGTCGCGGTCGAGCGTCTGCAGCTTGCTGCGATCGTCTTGCGACACGCTTTGCGCCGGCACGCGCGCGATCTTCGAGATGATTTCCTCGATCTCGTTCTTGCCGATGGTCTTCTTCTGCTTCGACTTCGGCAGAATGCGTTGCGCCGCGCCCGCTTCGTCGATCACGTCGATCGCCTTGTCCGGCAAATGACGATCGGTGATGAAGCGCGCCGACAGCTCAGCCGCCGCCGACAGCGCACCCGACGAATACTTGACGCCGTGGTGCTCCTCGAAACGCGACTTCAGCCCGCGCAGGATCGCCACCGTCTGCTCGACGGTCGGCTCGGTCACGTCGACCTTCTGGAAACGACGCGACAGCGCCGCGTCCTTTTCGAAGATGCCGCGATATTCAGTGAAGGTGGTCGCGCCGATGCACTTCAGCGTGCCCGACGAGAGCGCCGGCTTCAGCAGGTTCGACGCATCCAGCGTGCCGCCCGACGCGGCGCCCGCGCCGATCAGCGTATGGATTTCGTCGATGAACAGAATGGCGTGCGGACGCTCCTTCAGTTCCTTCAGCACCGTCTTCAGACGCTGCTCGAAGTCGCCGCGATACTTGGTGCCAGCGAGCAACGCGCCCATGTCGAGCGAATACACCTGGGCATCCGCGAGGATGTCCGGCACTTCGCCGCGCGTGATGCGCCATGCGAGCCCTTCGGCGATCGCGGTCTTGCCGACACCGGCCTCGCCGACCAGCAGCGGATTGTTCTTGCGCCGGCGGCACAGCACCTGGACCACACGCTCGACTTCCGACTCGCGTCCGATCAGCGGATCGATGCGGCCGTCCTTCGCCATCTGGTTCAGGTTCTGCGTGAACTGGGCGAGCGGCGTTTCCTTCTGCGCGGCGGCTTCGTCGGACTCGGCATTCGCGTCGCTCGCTTTCGCGGCGTCGGAGCTGCTCGTCTTGGCGATACCGTGCGAGATGAAATTGACCACGTCCAGACGCGTGACGCCCTGCTGCTGCAGGTAGTACACCGCATGCGAATCCTTCTCGCCGAAGATCGCGACCAGCACGTTCGCGCCGGTCACTTCCTTCTTGCCGTTCGAGGTGGACTGCACATGCATGATCGCGCGCTGGATCACACGCTGGAAACCGAGCGTGGGCTGCGTGTCGACGTCGTCCGTGCCCGGCACGGTCGGCGTGTTGTCATGAATGAAGTTGCGCAGGTTCTGGCGCAGATCCTCGATATTGGCCGCGCACGCACGCAGTACCTCTGCCGCCGTCGGGTTATCCAACAGCGCGAGCAAAAGATGTTCGACCGTTATGAACTCGTGCCTTGCCTGGCGCGCTTCCATGAACGCCATATGCAGGCTGACTTCCAGTTCCTGGGCAATCATGCTTCCTCCATCACACACTGCAGCGGATGCCCGGCCTGCCGTGCGTGGGTAACGACTTGCTCGACTTTGGTCGACGCGATGTCCCGCGTATAGACCCCACAAACTCCCCTGCCCTCGCGATGCACCTTCAACATGACCTGCGTTGCGGTTTCACGATCCTTATTGAAATATTCCTGCACGATCATCACGACAAATTCCATCGGCGTGAAGTCGTCATTCAGCAGCACCACCTTGTACATGGACGGCGGCTTGAGTTTCTGCTCCTGCCGCTCCAGTACGGTGCCGTCCTGCTTGTCCGGGATAATCGCCATACACCCATTCTAAACAACTAGGACAGGCCCGCAATCCTGTCAAAACCCGGCCGCCCGGCCGATGAGCCCGTTCGCTGCCGCCCGGCGGTCACAACGCTGTCATGATCGGCCGGCCTGTCGCGTTTTCGACGGGCCGATTGCGGTGCCGGCCCCCATCCTGTCATGCACGGTGCGTGCTGCACCGCGGTCGGATCGAGTATCGCACAACCTGCCGGTACTGGCTTCGAGCGCTCGCCGCGCTGGGCGTCGGCGCCGCGGGCACAGTCAGCATGTGAGTCGATTATGCGACTTTTCAAGCCACGCCGCTTGCGCCACCGCACATACGGAAGCGGTAAAAACCCTGGAAAGCGGCCTGTTTGCAACGCGACAACGACGTCTCAAAATTTTCTTGACACTCGAATAAAGAGCCCCAACAATCAAGCTGGCACTTTTTTCACTAAGCCATAATTTCGAAAAAATGCCGATGGTGAGCTTGTGAGGAGGGGACGACTGCCTCGCGCAGTCGTGGCTTTTCGAGGGCTCGTGGTAGTGACATGAGTTACAGGGGAAGTTGGAAATGGCAACTGGTACGGTCAAATGGTTTAACGACGCCAAAGGTTTCGGATTCATCACGCCTGATGAGGGTGGTGAGGATCTGTTTGCACACTTCTCGGCCATCCAGATGAATGGGTTCAAAACCCTGAAGGAAGGTCAGAAGGTCACCTTCGAGGTTGTGCAAGGCCCGAAAGGCAAACAGGCATCGAACATTCAGACTCCTGCCTGAGGCGGCACTGCGGCGGTTCGTTACCCGTCCTTTCTGAAACCCGGCTTCGTGCCGGGTTTCTTTTTTGCGGCGGCTTTCTGTTGCAGCGGATTTTCCCGCATGAAAATCGCGTGAAACTTCCGGGTAAAAAAATACCCCGGCCGTTTGCTGGCGCCGAGGTTTTTATGCAAACCGGATAATCCCGGCGCATCAATTACATATTTTCGATCATCACTTGCCCAAATGCGGAGCACGACACCTGGGTCGCGCCTTCCATCAGACGGGCAAAATCGTAAGTCACGCGCTTTTGCAGGATCGATTTTTCCATCGAGCTGATTATCAGATCCGCCGCTTCGAACCAGCCCAGGTGGCGCAACATCATTTCCGCTGACAGAATTTCCGAGCCGGGATTCACGTAGTCCTTGCCTGCGTATTTCGGCGCCGTGCCGTGAGTCGCCTCGAACATCGCAACCGAATCCGACATATTCGCGCCCGGCGCGATACCGATGCCGCCCACCTGCGCGGCCAGCGCGTCGGAGATGTAGTCGCCGTTCAGGTTCAGCGTGGCGATCACGTCGTATTCGGCCGGGCGCAGCAGGATCTGCTGCAGGAACGCGTCGGCGATCACGTCCTTCACGACGACGTCGCCGCCGGTCTTCGGATTCCTGACCTTCATCCACGGACCGCCGTCGATCAGTTCCGCGTTGAACTCTTTCTGCGCAAGCGCGTAGCCGTAGTCGCGAAACGCGCCTTCGGTGTACTTCATGATGTTGCCCTTGTGCACCAGCGTCACCGAGCGGCGTTCATTGTCGATCGCATACTGGATCGCCTTGCGCACCAGACGCTCGGTTCCTTCGCGCGACACCGGCTTGATGCCGATGCCCGACGAATCCGGAAAGCGGATCTTCTTCACGCCCATTTCTTCGCGCAGGAACCTGATGATCTTCTTCGCCTGCTCGGACTCGGCCGGCCATTCGATGCCCGCGTAAATGTCTTCCGAGTTCTCGCGGAAGATCACCATGTTGGTCTTCTCGGGCTCACGCACCGGCGACGGCACGCCCTTGAAATACTGCACCGGACGCAGGCACACGTAGAGGTCCAGTTCCTGGCGCAACGCAACGTTCAGCGAGCGGATGCCGCCGCCGACCGGCGTGGTGAGCGGCCCCTTGATCGATACGACGTATTCCTTGACCGCCTGCAGCGTTTCGTCCGGCAGCCATACGTCCGGGCCGTACACCCGGGTCGCCTTCTCGCCCGCGTAGATTTCCATCCAGTGGATTTTCTTCTTGCCGCCGTACGCCTTTTCGACCGCCGCATCCACGACCTTGAGCATGACTGGCGTGATGTCCAGACCGGTGCCGTCGCCTTCGATGTACGGAATGATCGGCTCGTCGGAAACGTTGAGCGAGAAGTCGGCGTTGACGGTGATCTTATCGCCACCTGCCGGAACCTTGATGTGCTGATACGGCATGATCGGACTCCAGTGAAAGCCGTGCAAAAGCTGATGGGAGACTGCGAAAGAGATGCCCTCGCCGCGCAATGCCGAACCACCGCGAGCGGCCAGGCCGCTATTCTAGCCCACGCTCCAGGCACGACGCGGCCGCCCCCGGCGCCGGGTTTTCCAATATGGACGGACCACCGAACGCGCCACGCTCCTCTAAAAGATACAAGAATCTGCATCCCGATTTATGCATTATCATCCCGCCGTATCGCTCTGCCGTATTTGCTCTGCCGTCTCGCTCTCCATGCGCCTTCTCGCCCTCAACAAGCCGTTCGGCACCATCTGTCAATTTTCGCCACATGAGACGCGCGCGTCGCTTGCAGACTGGGTCAAAGTACCCGGTGTCTATCCGGCTGGCCGCCTCGACTCGGATAGCGAAGGCCTGCTGCTGCTCACCGACGACGGCGCGCTACAGGCGCGCATCGCTGAGCCGCGTCACAAGCTCGTCAAACGCTATTGGGCGCAAGTCGAAGGCGCGGTCGACGACGCCGCGTTGAAGCAGCTCGCACGCGGCGTCGATCTCGGCGACTACGTGACACGCCCATGTCAGGCGCGGTACGTCGAACCGTCTGGCTCGCTATGGACGCGCACGCCACCGATCCGCTATCGCGCTGCGATCCCGACCACGTGGATCGAACTGTCGATCACAGAAGGCAAGAACCGCCAGGTGCGTCGCATGACGGCCGCGGTCGGTTTTCCGACGCTGCGTCTCGTGCGCGTGGGCATCGGTGTGCTTGACATTTTTTCACTCGGACTACAGCCCGGTGAGAGCATCGAGTTGCGAGCGAACGCGCCATGGGATGGCGTCGTCTGAACGTGAATCAGCCTGCACGTGATCACTGCAAACACGTTTCACGGCCGTGACATTCAACGCTAACTCGTTGTAGCAGCACGCGAAACAATGCGTGAAACGCAAGCCCGAAGTGCGTGAAACAAATGAGCTCGCGCGAGCCTGAGTGATGCAGTTCGATCGCGTGCGATGAGGTTAAAAATTTCCGCGCAATTCGCGTCAACCGCCGTACAAGCCCACGCGTTATTCGACGCAGATGCCGCCGAAGCTATCCGGCATTCAGCCTTAAAGACCTTTGCATAAGCCGTTTTTGCGCGGCGAGTACGAAAGTCCGAACGCTAGCAGACGCGTCGAAAAATTTTGTTCGATGCGGCTGTCAACCGAAAGGTGGATGGCACGTTTACCGACATGACTCTACATTTGCCGGGTCATTTGGTTAATTAACTCAAGCTGAGGATTCACAAAATGAACAAACTGATCGCCGCTCTGGTCGCTGGCCTCTTCGCAACGGCAGCATTCGCACAAGCATCGGCACCGGAAGCAGCTCCGGCAGCTCCGGCAGCAGCTTCGTCGGCAAAGAAGACCACCAAGCACGCTCACAAGAAGTCGCACAAGAAGGCAGCAGCAGCTGCTGCAGCTTCGGCAGCTTCGGAGTAAGTTGCTTGTAAAAACGCAGTAAAGAACTAGCTTCATTGCCGTTCTTACGGCGTTGTAAGGCAGATCACCGCAAGGCGATCTGCCTTTTTGTTTTTGACGCGCTCGCGTAACATGCGCGAGTCGATTTCAGCAAGGAGTCTTGTCGTGCGATTTTCCATCCGCTCGTCGGTTGCGCGTTTCGCCGTTGCCGTTGCACTGCCGCTCGCGGCGCTGTCGTTCGCCGCTACCACGGCTCCCGCCCTGGCGCAGCAGATACCGCCAGGCGCCAAGCAGCCGAGCGAGTTTCCGCGGGTCAAGCTGACCGCCGGCATGTTCGTGATCGACGCGGCCGTCGCCGCCAACGACGCGGATCGCGAACAGGGCTTGATGTATCGCACGAAGCTCGGGCCGAACGAAGGCATGCTGTTCGTGTTCAACGAGAACGCGGGCCACTGCTTCTGGATGAAGAACACGCTGATTCCGCTGTCGATCGCGTTCATGCGCGCCGACGGCACGATCACCGATATCGACGAGATGAAGGCCGAGACCACCAACAACCACTGCCCGACGCACAACGGCGTGTTCGCGCTGGAAATGCCCAAGGGCTGGTTCACGGCCAAGGGCATCAAGCCGGGCATGCAGATCCAGGGCTTGCCGCCGGTGCCGGGTATCACGCAGTAAAGCCGTCACCGGCAGGCTGCGCCCCTGCGCGGCCCGCAGACGGCCACCCGAGCGTCCCCGTAAGTTGCCACTAGCCAGCCCGACCGTCCGCCGCGCTTTCCAGAAAAACCCGGCGCCTCAACCCGAGGCGCCGGGTTTTTTTCCGCCCGCGCAGCCCCGCGCGGCCGCCCTTCGCGCCGGCTGGCAGGATTCATGCAAAAGACCAATCGACGCGCTATCCTTGTAATCTCGATTTGGTAACGCCACATAAAGCACCACCCAGACTCCCCGGACGGCTTACGCGGTCGCCCGGCATGCGTTTCAGGCGCGCCATTACAAGGAGATTCACGTGCCCCGCAAGACTCCCATCGAGCGCTACCGGAATATCGGCATCAGCGCTCACATCGATGCCGGCAAAACCACCACCACCGAACGGATCCTGTTCTACACCGGCGTGACCCACAAGATCGGCGAGGTTCACGACGGTGCGGCGACGATGGACTGGATGGAACAGGAGCAGGAGCGCGGCATCACGATCACGTCGGCGGCCACGACCGCGTTCTGGAAAGGCATGGCCGGCAACTATCCCGAGCATCGGATCAACATCATCGACACCCCCGGGCACGTCGACTTCACGATCGAAGTCGAGCGCTCGATGCGCGTGCTCGACGGCGCGTGCATGGTGTACGACTCGGTCGGCGGCGTGCAGCCACAATCGGAAACCGTGTGGCGCCAGGCGAACAAGTACAAGGTGCCGCGCATTGCGTTCGTCAACAAGATGGATCGCGTCGGCGCGGACTTCTTCCGCGTGCAGCGGCAGATCGGCGAACGCCTGAAGGGCGTCGCCGTGCCGATCCAGATTCCGATCGGCGCGGAAGAGCACTTCCAGGGTGTGGTCGACCTCGTCAAGATGAAGGCGATCTACTGGGACGACGCGAGCCAGGGCATCAAGTTCGAATATCGCGACATTCCGGCCGAACTCGCCGCAACGGCGAAGGAATGGCACGACAAGATGGTCGAGGCCGCGGCCGAGGCGAACGAGACACTGCTCGAAAAGTACCTGGGCGGTGAGCATCATCTGACCGAAGAAGAAATCAAGCAGGGTATTCGCGCACGCACGATCGCCAATGAGATCGTGCCGATGCTGTGCGGCAGCGCATTCAAGAACAAGGGCGTGCAGGCGATGCTCGACGCGGTGATCGACTATCTGCCGTCGCCGGTCGACGTGCCCGCGATCACCGGTCACGACGAGCACGACAAGGAGATCGAGCGCCATCCGAACGACGACGATCCGTTCTCGGCGCTCGCCTTCAAGATCATGACCGACCCGTTCGTCGGCCAGTTGATTTTCTTCCGCGTGTACTCGGGCGTCGTCAATTCGGGCGACACGGTCTACAACGCGGCCAAGGAAAAGAAGGAGCGCCTCGGCCGCATCCTGCAGATGCACGCGAACGAGCGCAAGGAAATCAAGGAGGTCTACGCGGGCGACATCGCCGCGGCCGTCGGCCTGAAGGAAGCGACCACCGGCGACACGCTGTGCGATCCGAATCATGTGATCATCCTCGAAAAGATGATCTTCCCGGACCCGGTGATCTCGCAGGCCGTCGAGCCGAAGACCAAGGCCGACCAGGAGAAGATGGGCATCGCGCTGAATCGTCTCGCGCAGGAGGACCCGTCGTTCCGCGTGCAGACCGACGAGGAATCCGGACAGACGATCATCTCCGGCATGGGCGAGCTGCATCTGGAAATTCTGGTCGACCGGATGAAGCGCGAGTTCGGCGTCGAAGCAACTGTCGGCAAGCCGCAGGTCGCCTATCGCGAGACGGTGCGCAACAAGGTCGAGGACGTCGAAGGCAAGTTCGTCAAGCAGTCGGGCGGCCGCGGCCAGTACGGTCACGCGGTAATCGCGCTCGAACCTTCCGAACAGGGCAAGGGCTACGAGTTCGTCGACGCGATCAAGGGCGGCGTGATCCCGCGCGAATTCATCCCGGCCGTCGACAAGGGCATCCAGGAAACGCTGAAAGCCGGCGTACTGGCGGGCTATCCGGTCGTCGACGTGAAGGTCACGCTGACCTTCGGTTCGTACCACGACGTCGACTCGAACGAAAACGCGTTCCGCATGGCTGGCTCGATGGCGTTCAAGGAGGCGATGCGCAAGGCGAAGCCCGTGCTGCTCGAACCGATGATGGCCGTCGAGGTGGAAACCCCCGAAGACTTCATGGGCAACGTGATGGGCGACCTGTCGAGCCGGCGCGGCATGGTGCAAGGCATGCAAGACATCGCGGGCGGCGGCGGCAAGCTGGTGCGTGCGGAGGTGCCGCTCGCCGAGATGTTCGGCTACTCGACGTCGCTACGCTCGGCCACTCAGGGCCGCGCGACTTATACGATGGAGTTCAAGCACTACGCCGAAACTCCGAGCAACGTCGCCGAGGCCGTGATCAACGCGAAGAAGCAATGACGCCGACGCGGCGCCGCTGAGCGTCATCAGTCGAAGCCCGCTCCCTGTGAGCGGGCTTTTTTTTCGTGGCGCCGTTGGCATCGTCGTGCCATACAACCGTTTTTTGAACGTGCCAGAATGTCGAACAGGTACGCGGCACCCAAGCCGAGGAGGACACACGATGAGCCAGGATCACGAACATCCGCATTACCGGGCCGAGCACGAAGCCGCCGAAACCGGCGGACAGATCGACTGGCGCGAGCACGGCGTGAAGGTCATCCGCGGCGATCAGCTCGACACCAACACCGCGCAAACGCCGGGCATGAACCGCGCGGCTGCGATCAACGCGGCGCGCGTCGGCGCGCAGAAGATCTGGGCCGGCACCGTAACGATCCATCCGAACGCGAAGACCGGCGCGCATCATCACGGCGCGCTCGAAAGCGTGATCTACGTGGTGCGCGGCCAGGCGCGCATGCGCTGGGGCGAGCATCTGGAATTCACCGCCGAGGCCGGTCCCGGCGACTTCATCTTCGTGCCGCCCTACGTGCCGCATCAGGAGATCAACGCGAGCACCGACGAGCCGCTCGAATGCGTGCTCGTACGCAGCGACAACGAAGCGGTCGTCGTCAATCTGAACATCGACGCGGTCGAGCAGCCCGAAACGGTCTACTGGGTCGATCCGATCCACAAGCATCCGCACGATCACTGAGTCGCTCATGCCTGCTCATTCACCTGCCGACTGACCCGCCCGCGCCACATGACGCCTACCGCTTCGCTGCGCCGTCGCCTCGCCACGCTCTACGCGGTGCTGATCGTCGCCAACCTCGGCGCATGGCTGTGGGCGCTGATCGCGTTTCGCCACTACCCGCTGCTGCTCGGCACCGCGCTGCTCGCGTATGGCTTCGGTCTGCGTCATGCGGTCGACGCCGACCACATCGCGGCGATCGACGCCGTCACGCGCAAGCTGATGCAAACGGGCAAGCGCCCCCTCGGCATCGGGCTCGCGTTTTCGCTCGGACACTCGACGATCGTGATCGCGGCGACGATCGGCATCGCGTGGACCACGCATTCGCTGCATGGGCGCTTCGAGAGCCTCAAGGAACTCGGCGGCACGCTCGGCACGCTGGTTTCCGCGACGTTCCTGCTGGTGCTCGCGGCGGTCAATCTCGTGATCCTGCGCGATGTGTGGCGTCGCTACCGGCACGCGCAACACGCTGGCGCGGCGGCCACCGCGTCAACCGATTCGCTCGCCCCAGCCGGGCTGCTGTCGCGTGCGTTGCGGCCGCTGTTCCGGCTGGTCACCCAAAGCTGGCACATGTACCCGGTCGGCGTGCTGTTCGGGCTCGGCTTCGATACCGCGACCGAGATCGGCCTGCTCGCGATCGCCGCGTCGCAGGCGAGCACCGGTCTGCCGCTCTACTCGATCCTCGTGTTCCCCGCGCTCTTCACGGCCGGCATGACGCTCGTCGATTCAACCGATAACGTGCTGATGGTGCACGCGTACGGCTGGGCGATGGATGACCCGACGCGCAAGCTGTACTACAACGCGAGCATCACGTTCGTGTCGGCGGTGGTCGCGATCGTGATCGGCGGCATCGAGGCGTTGGGACTACTGTCGGACCGCTTCGGCTGGAGCGGCGGCGTGTTGGATGCGATCGCCCGCATCAACGATCATTTCGGCGCGCTCGGCTATGCGATCGTCGCCGCCTTCATGGCGTGCTGGATCGGCTCGGTGCTGTTTCATCGCTGGAGACGGCCCGTTGTCGCCGAAGCGGCAGGTCAGCAGGTTTTTCCAGTGTCCCGCCATTCCCTCCGTAATCGCGACCACCTCTCGCGCGCACGTGTCCGGTAAACGTTGTGACGACGACACACCGCCCCTCATTTATCGGCGGACCGGCTAACGCGGCACGCCAGAGCGGCGAGCAATCGCTTACACTGAAACCGCTCTGCGCAGCGTTGCGCCTTCGCGACCGCGGCCCCGTCACCTCGCGCCGCCCATCGGGAAGCGCGCTGCCTTCCGCGCTGTCGCGCCGCTCGCGCGACGCTTCGGAACCAGCAATAGAACGGACTGGACACGCCATCGATGAAAACGCCAGCGGACCGATTTCTCGCCCCTGATGCATTGAACGAAGCCCGCCTCGCCGCCGACGCCTACGGCAACCACGCCCTCGACGAGTTCCTCGCCGGCCGGATCACGCGCCGCGAACTGCTGCGTTACGCGAGCGTGATCGGTCTTTCACTCGCGGGCGGCGGCTTGCTCGGCGCGCCGCGAGCGAGGGCGCAAGGTGCGCCGGACCCGACGAACCAGACCATTCGCGTCGCGCATCTGACGCCGGCGGGCGCCGTCGATCCGCTAACCGTCACCGACGCCGCGAGTCTCGCGCTGCTAAACCAGACCGGCGAATTCCTGATCGACGACGACGGCGAGAAGCTGATGCTCAAACCCGCGCTCGCGCTGTCGTGGAAGCCGAACGACAAGGGCGACGTGTGGACCTTCAAGCTGCGCCCCAACGTCAAATTCCACGACGGCCAGAGCTTCGGCGCGAAAGACGTGGTCGCCACCTTCGACCGTCTCGCCGATCCCGCGAGCGGCTCGGCCGCGTTGTCGGTATTGAAGGGCGTGCTGTCCAAAGGCGGTGCGAAGGTCGTCGACGAACACACGGTCGAATTTCATCTCGACGCGCCGATCGGCAATTTCCCCTACTACGTATCCTCGGATAATTACAACGCGGTAATCCTGCCCGCGAATTTCGCGGGCAACTACGAAAAGAGCTTCATCGGCACCGGCCCGTTCAAACTCGAAAAGTATCAGCCGAAGGTCGGTGCGTCGTTCGTGCGCAATCCCGACTACTGGGGCGACAAAGCGTTACCGCAACGCGTACAGTTTTCGTTCTATGCGGACGAACAGGCGCAACTGCTCGCGCTGCAAGGCCACCAGGCCGACGTGATGGGCACCTTCACCGTGCAGGGCGGCGCGGCCATCCTGAACAATCCGGACTACAAGGCAGTGGGCGTGAAGTCGAGCGCGCATCGGCAGATTCACATGCGCAACGACAGCCCGCTCTTCAAGGACAAACGCGTGCGCCAGGCGCTCGCGTTGTCGCTCGATCGCGACGTGCTCGTGCGCGGTCTCTTCAAGGGTCGCGCGCAACTCGGCAACGACAGCCCGTTCGCGCCGGTGTTTCCGTCGTCGGATGCAGGCGTGCCGCAACGCAAGATCGACGTCGCGAAGGCGAAGCAGTTGCTCGCGCAAGCCGGCGTGCCGAACGGTTTCGATGTCACGCTGACCACCGAAAAATACATGGAGATTCCAGACCTCGCGGTCGTCGTGCAGAACGCCGCGAAGGCGATCGGCGTGCGCATCAATCTGAAGGTCGAGAGCCAGTCGCTGTACTACGGCGCGGGAACGCCGGGCAAATCGGACTGGCTCGACGCGCCGCTCGGCATCACCGACTACGGTCATCGCGGCGTGCCGAACGTGTTCCTCAACGCGACGCTGACGAGCAACGGCACGTGGAATGCTGCGCACTTCAAGAATCCGCAATACGATCAACTGGTCGCGCAGTTTGTCGCGGCGATCGACCTCGCCACGCAGAAGAAACTCTCCGGACAGATCCAGACGCTGCTGCTCGACGAAACGCCGTTGATCATCCCGTTCTTCTACGATCAGCTGATCGCGATGCGCAAGGGCGTGAACGGCGTGCGCTTCACCGCGCTCGCGCAGCTGTATTTCGATCGCGCGACGCTGAGCGCGTAGGTACCGCGCTGCTCAACGCACCTCCGCACGAGAACTCACGATGTCGGCTCCGGCGCCCGCTCCCGCCTCGAACCCATCGCGTTTGCCGCGCGCGACGAACGGCAACGCAGGCCGCGTCGCGCGTTTTCTGGCGACGCGCGTGGGTCTGTCGCTGATCACGCTGTGGCTGCTGTCGCTGATCGTGTTCGCGGGCGGCCAGCTGCTGCCCGGCGATATCGGCCGCGCGGTGCTCGGGCCGCTCGCCGATGCGCGCGCGGTCGCCGCGCTCAACCATCAGCTCGGCGCCGATCGGCCGCTGCTCACGCAATACATCGACTGGATCACGCACTTCGTGCGCGGCAACATGGGGCTGTCGTACGCGTATCGCGAACCGGTCGGGCCCTTCATCGCCGATGCGCTCGGACATTCGGCGAAGCTCGGCCTCTTCGCGTTCATCGTCGTCGTGCCGCTCGGCATTGCGGGCGGCGTGTGGTCGGCGATGCATGCGGGACGCTGGCTCGATCGCACGATCAGCATTGCCGGTTTGTCGGCGACCGTGGTGCCGGAGTTCGTGTCGTCGATCGTGCTGATCCTCGTGTTCGGCGTGTGGCTGCGCTGGCTGCCGATCGAAGCTTCGTTCCCGCCCGATGCAAGCGTGCTCGAACAGCTGCGGCATCTGGTGCTGCCGGTGCTGCCGCTCGTCTTCGTATTCTTCGGCTATATCGCGCGGATGGCGCGCGCGGGCACCGTCGAAGCGCTCGACGCCGACTACACGCGCACCGCGATCCTCAAGGGCCTGCCGCGCCACGTCGTGATCTGGCGGCACGTGCTGCGCAACGCGCTGCTGCCGACGATCACCGTGGCCGCCACCCAGCTCGGCTACATGATCGGCGGACTCGTGGTGGTCGAGACGCTGTTCCACTACCAGGGCATCGGCTCGCTGATCTACAACGCCGCCAAGGCGAAGGACTTTCCGATGCTCGAAGCGGGCGTGCTGACGATCGGCGTCGTCTATACGCTCGCGAATCTGGTCGCCGATGCGCTGCATGTGCTGCTCAATCCGCGGCTGCGGGTGAGGACCGCAGAATGAATACGAGCGTGCCGCCGGCTTCTTCAACGCCACCGGGCGTACCCGCGCCGGGCGCACCGGGCTCCGCGCCACGCGCGCCCGCCGAGCCACGCTTCCCGCGCCTGCTCCTGCTACTGAGTTCGCCGACATTCATCGTGGGCGCGCTGATCGTCGCGTGGTGGATCGCCTGCGCGATCGCCGGGCCCTGGTTCGTGCATCTCGATCCGTACGCGTCCGATCCGCTCAATTCGCTCACGCCGCCCGATCGCACGCACTGGTTCGGCACCGATCAGCTCGGGCGCGACGTGTTCTCACGCGTGATCGTCGGCGCGCGCGACATCCTGACCATCGCGCCGCTCGCGACGCTGCTCGGCACCGCGGCGGGCACCGCGCTCGGCCTGCTGGTCGGCTACTTCGACGGGTGGGTCGACGACGTGATCGGCCGCGTGATCGACGCGGTACTCGCGCTGCCGCTCGTGATCATCGCGCTGCTCGCGCTCGCGGCGGTCGGCGCGTCGAACCTCACGGTGATTCTCGTGATCGGCCTCACGTTCACGCCGATCACCGCGCGCACCGTGCGCGCCGCCGTATTCGCCGAGCGCCATCTCGACTACGTGGCCGCCGCGCAGCTGCGCGGCGAACGCGCCCCGTACATCATGTTCGTGGAGATCCTGCCGAACGTGCTGCCGCCGATCGTCGTCGAAGCAACGGTGCGGCTCGGCTATGCGATCTTCGCGGTCGCGACGCTGTCGTTTCTCGGCTTCGGCATCCAGCCGCCGTCGGCCGACTGGGGGCTCGCGCTGTCCGAGTCGTACACGCTGATGGCGGGCGGCGCGTGGTGGACCGTCGTGTTCGCGGCGGGCGCGATCGCGTCGCTGGTGGTCGGCGTCAATCTGATCGCCGACAGCGTGCAGGGAGTGCTCGACCGATGAACGGCGCGCCGCCCTCCTCGTTCGCCGCGTTCGACGTGTCGAAGAGCGATCGCACCGATGCGCTGACCGTGGTCGGCCTGACGGTCACCTACCGGATTCGCGGACGCGATCGCGAAGTGCTGCAAGACGTGTCGTTTCGCGTGCGGCGCGGCGAGGCGTATGGACTCGTCGGCGAATCGGGCTGCGGCAAGTCGACCGTCGCGATGGCGACGCTGCGCTACCTGCCGCGCAACGGCAAGGTGAAGGCCGGCAAGATCGCGATCGCCGGCGCGGACGTGCAGAAGCTCGGCGCCGATGCGCTGCGCAGCATGCGGGCGACGACCGTCTCGATGGTCTATCAGGACCCTGGGCGCGCGCTGAACCCGTCGCTGACGATTGCCCGCCAGATATCCGAAGCATTCGAGGCGGCCGGCGTCGCACGCGACGAAGCGTTGCATCGCACGCTCGAGATGTTGCAGCGCGTGCGTATCGCGGCGCCCGAGCGCGTGATGGACAGCTATCCGCATCAATTGTCGGGCGGCATGCAGCAACGCGTCGTGATCGCGATGGCGCTCGCGTCGAACCCCGCGCTGCTGATTCTCGACGAACCGACCACCGGCCTCGACGCGACCGTTGAAGCGGAAGTGCTCGACCTCGTCGCACAATTGCGCGAGGAGCTCGGCACCGCGGTGCTGTTCATCAGCCACAACCTCGCGGTGATCGGCCGCATGTGCGAACGCGTCGGCGTGCTGTACGCGGGCAAGCTGGTCGAGGAAGGCGCGACCCAGGACGTGTTCGCGCGGCCGCGTCATCCGTACACGGTCGGGCTGCTGCGCTGCCTGCCTAGCGCCGGACGCAGCAAGGACCGCGAGCGGCTCGATACGATCGCGGGCGGCCTGCCGTTGCCGGGCTCGGTCACGCAGGGCTGTATCTACGCGGAGCGCTGCCGTCTCGCCGACGAGCGCTGCCGGCGCGACGCGCCGCCGCCCTATCGGCTCGGCGCCGCGCATGGCGATCAGATGGCGCGCTGCCACTATCACGAGCGCGCGATCGAATTGCCGCGGGCGGCATCGAGCGAGGCGCCGGTGGTGGCCGCATCATCCAACGCGGCAGCGCGCGCGTCCTCCGCGCCGGTCTTGCGCGCTCGCAACCTGTCGAAAACATTCCACGTATCCGGCGCGCCGCTGCGCGCGGTCGATGACGTGTCGCTCGAACTCGCGAGCGGCGAGACGCTCGGCCTCGTCGGCGAATCGGGTAGCGGCAAGACGACGCTCGCGCGGCTGATGCTCGGCCTGCTCGCACCCGATGCCGGCGGCGTGCTCGAACTCGACGGCGCACCGCTCGCCGCGCGCGTCACGCGACGCAGCGACGAGCAGCTGAAGTCGCTGCAGATCGTGTTCCAGAATCCGGACTCGGCGCTCAATCGCGCGCATTCGGTCAAGCGGCTGATCGGTCGTGCGCTCGCGCGCTTCACCGCGCTGCGCGGACGCCAGATCGACGACAGGCTCGGCACGCTGACGGACGCCGTGCGGCTGCCCGAGCGCTATCTCGACGCACGGTCGCGCCAGCTATCGGGTGGACTCAAGCAGCGCGTCGCGATTGCGCGCGCGTTTGCCGGCGAACCACGCGTCGTCGTGTGCGATGAGCCGACTTCATCGCTCGACGTGTCGGTGCAGGCCGCGATCCTGAATCTGCTCGCCGATCTGCAGCGCGAGCGCGGCGTCAGCTACGTGTTCATCTCGCACGATCTGCACGTGGTGCGCTATGTGTCGGATCGCATCGCGGTGCTCTATCTCGGCCGGCTGCTCGAAATCGGCCCGGCGGCGGCCGTGTTCGATGGGCCGCAGCATCCGTATACCGAGGCGCTGTTGTCCGCCGTGCCGACGCTGCCGGGCGACGGTGCAACCGGCGAGGTGCATCAACGTACGCGCATCCATCTGACGGGCGAGTTGCCCGGGCCCGGCGCGATGCCGTCGGGCTGCGTCTTTCACACGCGCTGTCCGCGCAAGCTCGGCGCGATCTGCGAGCAGCAGGACCCGCCGTTCCTCGAAGCCGGCGGCGCCGCTGACTCGCCTTCCGCCCACCGGATTCGCTGCCATATTCCGGTCGCCACTCTGCGCGAGCTGCAATGCGAGCCGCGCGACGACAACGCGGGCAACACGACGAACGGCGCAGCTTCCGACGACGCGTCGGAAAACGCCAGCTAGCGTCAATTCGAACCTCATCGACGTCGCGTGACGCGGCGTCATCCAGCACAGCGCCCCCTTAACGAATCCCGCGTCGGAAACACGCTTTTGCGTCCGCGCGTTTCATCGTCGCAACGTTTTCGGGCGTTTTTCCGGCGTGCGCATCGCACATTCCGAGATCGCCCGCGTCGCTTCAAGGCTCGGCGATGCGTGGCATGGATATCGCTAAATTTGCGGCCAGAGATTCGAAGCCAACCCGGGCGCGCAACGCCGCGCACATCCGCACGACGAGCGTCACCACGCGATGACGCGACCTCAAGCGATCAGCACGGCAGCGACGCGCGGGCAACTTCGGCACGACGGACTCGGGGTTCGACAAGACCCGCGTGCAGACAGGTCGGCCGCCGCTGTGGCAGCTGGAGACGCGCGATGAAAATCAGAAAATCAGATCGGCATTGCTGCGCAATGATGCGCCGCGCAGCGGTGGTCGCGGGGGCGGCGGTGCTGGCGGGCGAGGCCGCGTACGGGGCGTCGACGGACGTGATCGCTCGCTCGATGGTGATGGCCGACGCGTCGCCGGCGCAAACCGGAGATTCAGCGCCGCTGCTGCTCGCGCAGAACGACGACGCGGCGACCGCCGCCACGGCCGCCGACGATGCCGCCTCGGTGTTCGCGCCGGTAGGCTGCGGCGGGCTTGGCGGTCCGGGCTGCGGCCGGCTCGGCGGCGGCAGTGGCAACGGCAGCGGTAGTGGCGGCGCGGCGGGTTCGAGCAATAGCGGGGCTGGCGCAAACGGTAACAGCGGCGCCGGGGCGGCGGGTTCAGGGAGCGGAAGTGGGAGTGGCGGTGCGGGCACGGGCGGTAAGGGAAATAGCGGCGGCGGAAGTAATGGTGGTAGCAGTAGTGGTGGCTGAAATGGTGGGGGTGGCAGTGGAGGCGGTGGAAGCGGTGGAGGCGCAAGCGGTGGAGGCGCAAGCGGCGGTGGCGGTGGCGGTGGCGGTGGCGGTGGCGGTGGCGGTGGCGGTGGAAGTGGAAGTGGAAGTGGAAGCGGAAGCAGCGGCGGCAGCGGGAGCGGCAGCTGCGGTTGCGGAGGCTCAAGCGGTGGCCCGAGTGGTGGTTTCGGCGGCGCGCATGGTGGAGGCTTTGGCGGCGGGTTTGGCGGTGGCTTCGGTGGCGGGTTCGGCGGAGGCTTTGGCGGAGGCTTCGGCGGCGGTCACGGAGCCAAGGGTGGCGGCAGCGGCGGCAGTGGCAACGGTGGCGGGAACGGGCACTAGGCGTCGCCCGTTGCCTTGGGTAGGGAGCCCGCGCCCTACCCGCCGGCGACATGTCCCGGCATACTGTCCGCTATCCGCTGGCAACGGCGGTGGCGTCCCGATCCCCCGGTCGGGCGTCACCGCCGCAGGCCGGCCGGAGCGGCCCGCCCGCCTGCGGCGCGCGCTGACGGAATCGCCTGGAGCGCGCGCGAGCCGCGCCTCGCATCGTCGCGCGAACCGCACCGCGAGCGGCGGGAACACAACCTCCACTGCGTGTGAGTGTTATGGAACCAATCCGAAACGACCGCCTCATATCAAATTCATCGTTCGATATGAGGGCCCACAACATGCATAGAAGTGCCCCCCCCTCCGCGACCCGCACGGCAGCCGCCGTGCTGATGGCTAGCGCCCTGGGCCTCGCATCGCTCGCCAATGCGCAAACACCCGCGCAGCCAATGGCGCAAACCTTGTCGCAAGCGGCGCCACCGGTCGATCCGAGCTTCTCCGCCTACTCGCTCGTACAGAGTTGCAAACAGCGCCACGACAACGTCGCGCAAGGGCAATGCGTCGGCGCGATCCGCGGCATCATCCACGGTTATCAGTACGGCGTGCTGTTCCTCGCGCAACGCACCACCTTCCCCGTCAACGAAACCCAGCGCGTGTCGCTATGCCTGCGCGACGTGCCGGTGTCGTCGATCGTCGACGACTTCCTCGCCGATGCCGCCCAGGTACCGGACGACGCGCTGCAGCACACCCCCGCCGAAGTCGCCGTGCTCGGCTCCGTGCATCAGCACCACCCCTGCACCTGAGCGCCGCGTCAGCGGGCGTCCACAGCGCTTCGGGCCTCGCGCGCCGCCGCTCCGCAACGGACGGCGGCCGCGCCAGCGCTTACAACATCTCCAGCGCACGCTTGCCGCGCGGCGGCTTGAAATACGCGTCGAGCGCGGCGAGTTCGCCCGCTTCCAGCACCAGTTGCGACGCGCGATGGTTGTCGCGCACATGCTCGACCCGCGCCGCCTTCGGAATCGCGCACACATTGGGCTTGCCCAACACCCACGCGAGCGCCACCTGAAACACGGAGACGCCGCGCGCGTCGGCGATGTCGTCGAGCGGCGAGCGTTTCGGCAGCCGCGCATGATCGACCGGGCTGTACGCCATCGCCGGCATGTCGCGCGCGCCGAGCCATGGCAGCAGATCGAACTCCGGCCCGCGCCGCGCCACGTTGTACAGAATCTGGTTGGTCGCGCACGCGTCGCCGCCTGGCGTCGCGACGAGTTCTTCCATGTCGTCGGTATCGAAGTTGCTCACGCCCCAGTGACGGATCTTGCCCGCGCGCCGCAGCGCCTCGAAGCCATCGACGGTGTCCGCGAGCGGCACCGAGCCACGCCAGTGCAGCAGATACAGATCGAGCCGGTCCGTCTTCAGACGCTTCAGGCTCTGCTCGCACGCGGCGATCACGCCGCGTCGGCTAGCGTTGTGCGGATACACCTTGCTGACCAGAAACACCTTGTCGCGCAAACCGGCGAGCGCTTCGCCGAGCAGCGACTCGGTCGCGCCGTCGCCGTACATTTCGGCGGTGTCGATCAGCGTCATGCCGAGTTCGATGCCGCAGCGCAGCGCATCGATTTCCGCCGCGCGCCGTGCCCGCTGCTCGCCCATCTCCCACGTGCCCTGCCCCAGCGCCGGAATGCGCTCGCCGTCCGGCAAGCTCACGCTTGCGATCTCGCTCGTCATGCTGACTCCTTCGAAAGTGGCTCGATCCGGATGCGATGCAATTGCGCGAGACCTCACCGCGCAACGCATGCTACGAAAAACCTGGAGACGAGTTTAGCGGCTCCGCGGCCTCACGACGGCGCGCCAGGCAAAAGCCCGCTATAACGGGGCGCGCCGATGTTTTAAAATTGCCGCTTGCCCATCTTGCGTGAGCCCCATGACCTCTGCCTCGGAAGACCGCTGGCGCGACCTGCGCCCGGACCCGGAAAACGACACGCCGCTCTATCTGCAACTTGCCCGCAAGCTCGGCAGCG
The DNA here is from genome assembly GCF_046543485.1 of Paraburkholderia sp. EG304. NCBI lineage: Bacteria > Pseudomonadati > Pseudomonadota > Betaproteobacteria > Burkholderiales > Burkholderiaceae > Paraburkholderia > Paraburkholderia sp. EG304. The sequence goes on from NZ_JBKGUA010000004.1 coordinate 42,704, forward strand.
CGATCCACGAAAACCGCTGGAACGCCGGTGAAGCGCTCCCCTCGGAGCGGGTGCTGTCGGAGGCGCTCGGCGTATCGCGCATCACGTCGCGTAAGGCGATCGCTCTGCTCGTCGAGCAGGGTTTGATCCGCCGCACCCAAGGCGCGGGCAGCTTCATCACGCCGCGCTATGAAGATCCGTTGTCGCGCCTGTCGAGCTTCAGCGAAATGCTGCGGCGGCGCGGCTTCACGCCGAGTTCGAAGTGGCTGTCGCGCGAAATCTCGCCGGCCAATCGCGATGAAGTGATCCAGTTGGGGCTGTCGCCGGCCGCCGCGGTCACGCGGCTGCGACGACTGAGACTCGCCGACGGCATCGTGATGGCGGTCGAGAATTCCACATTCCCGGCCGCTGTGATTCCCGATCCGCAGGCAATCGGCGACTCGCTGTACACGTATCTGGAGAATCGCGGACTGACGATCGTGCGCGCGTTGCAGCATTTTCGCGCGGTGAACGCGAGTGACGAGATCGCGCAGCAGATGAGCATCGCGCCGAACGAGGCGTTGTTGTTGATCACGCGCGTGGGCTATACCGCGGATCAGCGCGCGATCGAGTTGACGGATACGTACTGCCGCAACGATTACTACGACTTCGTGGCGGAGTTGAGGAAGTAGGCTGCGACTCGGTGAATGGTCGGACGGCCGGGCGCGCCGCGGTTCAAACTCCACCGCGGCGCACGCTACCCTGTTAAGTCCACCGGGCTTCGTGTGCGCCGATGCGCGCCGGCGGCAGCGCATAAAACGCCGGCGTCTGTTCCAGTTCTTCGGCGGGCTGAACGCCGAGCACACACCCAAACTCCGATTGCACGCTCGCGACGCAATCGCGCACATGGTCGAGCGACATTTCCGGCACCTGCGGTCCATCGGCCAGCAACCCGAACGACTGCAGCCAGCGCCCGGTCTGCGCAAGCGACACCTTCACATGCCAGCTGCCACCCTCGCGTGCCCGCCGCGCGAGCGCGACAATCGCGCCGAACGCGGCCAGATAGCCGGTCGCGTGATCGAGCGCCTGACACGGCAGATGCCGCGGCTCGGCCGAACCCGCCGCCGCACGCTCCGTCCACGCGATGCCGCTCGCCGACTGCACCAGACTGTCGAAGCCGCGTCGCTGCGCCCACGGCCCCGTGTACCCGTACGCGCAAACCGACACATAGACGATGCCAGGCCGCAGCCGCGCCAGCTCGTCCGGCCCGAAGCCGCGTGCCGCGAGCGCGCCCGGACGATAGGCTTGGAGGAACACGTCGGCATCGCGCGCGAGTCCGCGCAACGTGTCGCAGCCAGCGGCGTCGCGCAGATCGACGAGCGCCGAACGCTTGCCGCGTCCGTTGTCGATCACGAGCGGCGCGATGTTCGGCAGATGCGGCCCGTTGATCGTCATCACGTCCGCGCCATGATGCGCGAGCGCGCGACCGGCCACCGGTCCCGCGATGATCCGCGACAGATCCAGCACCCGCACGCACGCGAGCGGACGGTCGATGCCGGGCGCGGCGTCGGCATCGGCATGGCGCGGCGGCTCGGCCGGCGCGTCGCCGATGCGCTCGATCTCGAACAGCGGCAAGCGCGCGATCGCTTTGGCCTGCTCGAGCGCGGCCCATTCGTCTGGCGTGCGAATCAAGGCGGCGCATAGGCCCGCGTCGGCGAGCGTTTGATCGAGCGTCGCGCCCTCCCAGCCGCGAATCGCGGCCGCCACCGATTCCCGGCCGTTGTCACAGCCGAGCACGTCGAGCACGCCCTTCAAGTGATGCGCAAAATTCGCGTGCAGCTGGATCCAGCGGCCGTCGCCCGTTTCGTAGAAGCCTGTGACCGGATCGCGCAGCGCGGGCGGTGGCCCATCGTCGATCCGCAGATAGCGTTCGCTGCGAAACGCCGCCAGCGCGCGACGCATCTGCACCGACACCCGTTGCCTGCGTCCGCTGCGCAGGCGCCAGTATTCGGCGGCCGCGAGGCCTGTCGCCGCGATGGTCGACGACGCGAGGCTGCCGACGTGATAGACCGACGGCAAGCCGGGGTCCGCGCCGGCGAGCGACACGGCGTGCAGCGGGACCGGATCGCAGCCGGCGAGGGTCCAGATGTGCTTGAGGGCGAGTTCGGGTGTCATGGGATCGGGCGCGTTGACCGCGGACAGGAAGCAGGTGCACCGAGTCTAAATTTACGCCTTGCTGGAATCAATCTTGATTATGATAATCAATATATATTGATTTCTTCGGTTTTCACGCGCTTTCATGTCAGCCCCGATTTACCTGACCGCCGCCGAAGCGGCCGCGACGCTCGGCGTCAGCCTGCCGACCTTGTACGCGTACGTGAGCCGCGGCATGCTCGGCTCGTCGCCCGATGCGCAAGGCAGACATCGCCTCTACGATGCCGCCGAGGTGCGCCGCCTCGCGCGTCGCAAGGCGGACGGCAAGCGCGCCGGCAAGGTCGCGCAGAAGGTGCTCGACTGGGGCGTGCCGGTGCTCGAATCGTCGATCACGCTGGTCGCGGACGGTCGGCTGCTGTATCGTGGGCACGATGCGATCGAGCTCGCACGCAGTGCGTCACTCGAAGACGTCGCGGCGCTGCTGTGGCAATGCAGCGCGCGGCGCATCGCCGATGCGCCCGCCGTGCCGCTCGCCCCCGCGCAATGGGCGGCGTGGCTCAAGCTGTGGAGTGACAGCACGCCGCTCGATCGCGCGCTCGTGCTGCTGCCGGCCGCCGCCGCGCAGATGCCGCGCGTGTGGGCGCTTGGCCGCGACGCGCAACTCGACACCGCGTGCGCCGTGATGCGGCTGCTGGCCGCCGCGATGCTGCCGGCGGCAACGTCGAACGAACCGCTGCATCGGCAGATCGCGACGGCCTGGCGGGTGCGCAGCCGGCAACAAAGCGGGCTGCTGCGCGCGGCGCTGGTCGCGTGCGCGGATCACGAGCTGAACGCGTCGACGTTCACGGTGCGCTGCATTACATCGACGGGCACGCATTTGTTCGGCGCGGTCGCGGGCGGCCTCGCGGCGCTCTCCGGGCCGCGTCACGGCGGCGAAACCGTGCGCATTGCCGCGCTGCTCGATGAAGCGTCGCGCTCGCCCGATCTGGACCGCTATCTGGCGAACCGGCTCGCGCGGCACGAGCACGGCGCGCAAGGTCCGGTGCTGTCGGGCTTCGGTCATCCGCTCTATCCGGACGGCGATCCGCGCGCGCGGTTGTTGCTGACGATGCTCGCCGACTGCGCGCCGGCCCGCTCGCCGCTCAACGAGGTGCTGCAGCTTGCGCGAGCGGTGCGCGACACGACCGGCGCGGAGCCGACGGTGGATTTCGCGCTTGCGGCGATCGAGCGCGTGCTCGGCTTGCCGACCGGCGCCGCATTCACGCTGTTTGCGCTCGGGCGGGTGGTCGGCTGGATCGCGCACGCGATGGAGCAGACGCGCGATGGCCGGTTGATCCGGCCGCGAGCGCGGTATATCGGGGAGTATGAGGCGGGAGGGGCTGCTTAGGGGCTGCTTAGGGGCTGCTTACGGGCTACGTCCGGCCTGCAAAGCGGCGGCTCGCCGGTTGCCCCGCATCAGACTACGCTCGGCCGACGCGCCAGCCAGGCCGGTATCGGCCAGCCGAGTAGCAGCGTCGGCAGCTTGCGCTGCGAGCCGCTCGCCAGCGCGAAACGCGCCCCTTCCCGCCCCGCGCTGATCCATGCCACCGATCCACGCGCCAACTCGATCGACTGCCCTGCCGCCAGCCAGTGATCTGCATACTCGCCCTCGACGGTCAGCCAGATGTTGCCGCTGATCATCTTGAAAATCGACGGACGCGTAACCCGCCAGGCCGTGACGGGCTCGCCATGTTCCAGTTCGAAAACTCGCACTTCTCGCATCGCCGTTCTCCTCGAAGAACTATCTGTTGTACCGATTATTGGCGTGCGATAATCGGAAACCCATGCACAGCTCCGAACACTTTCATCGGAACTGTTCAGTCAAAAAACCGAACAGTTGGCATGGCTCGCGCGACGCAGGTTAAAAGCTTGTGGGCTCGCCAGCCGGCGACACAAGGCAAGCGTATGAAACTCGAAATCCAGCTCGATCGGGACAACGGCGTACCGCTTACCGAGCAGATCGTCATGGGCGTTTCGGCGTGGATCCGTTCGCGCAATGCGCATCCTGGCTCGAAGCTGCCGTCGATTCGCCAGTTCGCCGCCGACTTCGGCGTAAGCCGCTTTCCGGTGATCGAGGCATACGACCGGCTGGTGTCGCTCGGCTATGTCGACTCGCGCCACGGCTCCGGCTTTTACGTCGCCGATCGCCAGCCGACGGACATGCGCTGTCAGGGCACGTCGGACCCGCGCCGCGCCGATGTCGAATCGGACCATTTGCTCGAACAATTCAACTTTCCGGGCGAGACGCTGAAGCTCAGCACCGGTTTTATTCCCGAAAGCTGGCGCGACATCGACGGCATTGCGCAGGCGATCCGCCATGTGTCGCGAACCGATCCGGCGAGCATGGTCGAGTACGCGACGCCGCTCGGCAATCCCGTCTTGCGCGAGCAGTTGCGCGGCCGCATTGGGCAGTTGGGCATCCAGGCGGACGCGTCGCAGATTCTGATCACCAATGGCGCGAGCCAGGCGTTCGATCTGCTGGTGCGCTACATGCTGAAGCCTGGCGACACGATCTTTGTCGAGGACCCCGGTTACTACAACCTGTACGGCCTGTTGCGACTGCACGGCATGAAGCTGATCGGCATTCCGCGCACCGGCAGCGGTCCCGACCTCGACGTGATGCAGGCGCAACTGAAGCTGCACCGGCCTAGACTGCTGCTCATCAACACCGTGTTCCACAATCCGACCGGCACCACGGTCGCACCGCAGGTCGCGTTCCGTTTGCTGCAAATGGCGCGTGAGCATGGCTTCCATATTGTCGAAGACGACATCTACGCGGATTTTCAGACCGACCTCACCGATCGCCTCGCGACACTCGACCAACTCGAACAGGTGATCTACATCGGCGGATTGTCGAAGACGCTGTCGTCGTCGCTACGGATCGGCTGCGTGGTTGCGAATCACGCGATCATCAAGGATCTGGTCGATATCAAGATGCTGACGAGCATCGGCGGCTCGCGGTTTGCCGAAGCGGTGGCGGTGTCGATGCTGGAACGCGGCGCGTATCGCAAGTATCTGGAGCGACTGCGCCGCCAGATGCGCGGCGCGCTCGGCTCGACCGTCCAGACACTCGAAGATGCCGGCTGGGAGATTTTCGAAGAACCGGCGGGCGGCAAGTTCGTGTGGGCGCGCGTGCCTCATGTCGCGGACGCCGAGCGACTCGTTGAATGCGGTGTGCCGCTCGGTGTGACGGTGCTGCCTGGACAACACTTCAGGCCGAACCGGGAGCCGAGCCCGTGGATCAGGATTCATGTAGCGTTTGGCAACGATCCACGGGCGCAGGCGTTTTTTCATGCGGCGGCGCAGTTGCCGGCTGATGCGTGAACATCGCGCACAGCGCCGCCGCGACGCAGCGCTGGCACCTGCGCAAGACTGCGCCGCTCGCTGCGCCGGGACCCGCTTTTCCCTAAAATAGCGAGTCCCAGCCCGACCGAGCGCGCCCAGCCGCTTCATATGTCCACGACGCCGACTCCGCCCGCCCTCGCTCCCGACATCCCCTCTGGCCCTTCGCCCCGCGCACTGACGGTGATGCTGTGGCTGGTCGCCACCGGCTTTTTCATGCAGACGCTCGATTCGACGATCGTCAACACCGCGCTCCCCGCGATGGCGACGAGCCTCGGCGAGCTGCCGCTGCGCATGCAATCGGTGGTGATCGCCTACTCGCTGACGATGGCGGTGATGATCCCCGTATCTGGCTGGCTCGCCGACAAACTCGGCACGCGGCGCGTGTTCTTCAGTGCGATCCTCGTGTTCGCGGTGGGCTCGCTGCTGTGCGCGAACGCGCACACGCTGAATCAACTGGTGCTCTTCCGCATTCTGCAAGGCGTGGGCGGCGCGATGCTGCTGCCGGTTGGGCGGCTCGCGGTGCTGCGTACCTTTCCGGCGGAGCGCTATCTGCCGGCGTTGTCGTTCGTGGCGATCCCAGGCCTGATCGGACCGTTGATCGGCCCGACGCTCGGTGGCTGGCTCGTCAAAATCGCGTCGTGGCACTGGATCTTTCTGATCAACGTGCCGGTGGGCATCGTGGGCTGCATTGCCACGTTTATCTTCATGCCGGATAGCCGCAATGAACACACGGGCAAATTCGACCTCGGCGGCTACCTGCTGCTGGTGGTGGGCATGGTGGCAATTTCGTTCGCGCTCGACGGCCGCACCGAGTTCGGCATCCAACATGCGACGGTGCTGGTGCTGCTGATTCTGAGCATGGCGTGCTTCGTTGCCTATGGTCTGCACGCGGTGCGCGAGCCCGCGCCGATTTTTCCGCTCGATCTGTTCAAAATCCACACGTTTAGCGTCGGACTGCTCGGCAATCTGTTCGCGCGGATCGGCAGCGGCTCGATGCCCTACCTGATTCCTTTGCTGTTGCAGGTGAGCCTCGGCTATAGCGCATTCGAAGCCGGGCTGATGATGCTGCCCGTGGCAGCCGCGGGTATGGCAACGAAGCGTCTCGTGACGACGCTGATTCTGAGGTACAGCTACCGGCGCGTGCTGATGGCGAACACGATTCTGGTCGGCCTGATGATGGCGAGCTTCGCGCTTACGAGCACGAATCAGCCGCTGTGGCTGCGGCTCGTGCAACTGGCGATCTTCGGCGGCGTAAACTCGATGCAGTTCACCGCGATGAACACGTTGACGCTGAAGGACCTCGGCACCGGCGGCGCCAGCAGCGGCAATAGCCTGTTTTCGCTCGTGCAGATGCTTTCGATGAGTCTCGGCGTGACCGTGGCCGGTGCGTTGCTGACGACCTTTACCGGCATCATGCAGCGCGTGACTGCCGCAAATTCGCTGCCCGCGTTTCATGCGACGTTCCTGTGTGTCGGCATCATTACCGCATGTTCGTCGTGGATCTTTGCGCAGCTGTCGCCGGAGATCCGCACGCCGGCGAAAAAGACCGATCCGTCGGAGCGCACCTGAAATCCGCGCGGGCCGGGACGACGCATCCTCGCGCGCTTCAAACGGATTTCCTGGCACCGCTCCATGCGGCCCCGCACGCCGCATCCCTGAACAGCGTCACCGATCCGCAACAGGGCGCGTCCCGCACCAGTGAAGTGCGTGTCATCGCCTTCGTACCGGAGCGGGCGCACGATGTTTGGCTCGGAGCATTGCTGGTGGGCGCTCGAGCTTTGTCGGTACACGCGCATAGTTCTTGCTCGACTATCCTGTAAACTCTTAGTCTGCGCGTGCAAACTCCTGCCGAGCCCTGCAAGCGCCGCCATTTCCACACGACCGACATGATGAGCATGATCGAACTCGATCCTCCCGGCTTCCAGCCACCACGCCCGATGGCCGGCGACGAAGGCTCGCGCCGTACCGTTCTGTATGGCGGCTACACCGTTTTCAGCGTGTTTCAACCGGTCTTCTCGGTATCGCACCGGCGCGCGATCGGGTATCACGCGTCGCTGCGCGTGCACGACGAGCATGAGCAGCAAGTGCCGTCGCACGAAGTCTTTACGCAGGCCGCGCGACGCGGCGACCTGCTGGAACTCGGGCGGCTGGCCGAATCGCTGCACCTCGGCAACTTCAACGCGTTCGACAGCCACGACGAATGGCTCTTCCTCAGCCTGCATCCGGCCGCACTGATGGACACCAGCTACGGCGACGCGCTGCTTGCCAGCCTGAAGACGCTCGGTCTGCCGCCGCAACGCGTGGTGCTCGAAGTATCCGAACAGGCCGGCGGCGAAACCACGCGCTTCGCCGAAATCGTCGATTCGCTGCGCAAGTCCGGTTTTCTGATCGCGCTCGACGGCTTTGGCGCCAAGCATTCGAACATCGACCGCGTGTGGAATCTGCGGCCGGACATCGTGACGCTCGACCGCTGCATCCTCGCGCAAGCGAGTGAACACTCGCACATCGAGCGTGTCTTGCCGGGCCTCGTCTCTCTGTTGCACGAGTCCGGGCAACTGGTACTGATGGGCGGTCTGAGCACCGAGCGTGACGCGCTGATCGCGCTCGAATGCAACGTAGATTTCGTCCAGGGCGCATTTTTCGCAGGCCCGAGCGTCGAACCCGTCAAGCCACAAGTTGCCGCTGGCCTGATGGATTCGCTCTCCGCCTCGCTGCGCGAACGCGTTGCCGCTCGAGAGAAACCGCAATCCGCGCGGCTCGCACCGTATGTCACCGCGCTCGAGGCCGCCGCAGCGCAGCTGATTGCCGGGGAATCGATCGCGCAGGCGACCGCACCTCTGCTCGCGCTCGGAGAAACGGCACGCTGCTTTGTCCTGGACGGTTCGGGCCGGCAGATCGGCGACAACGTGCTGCCACCGGGCCGCACATCGCAACGTGCAAAGCGCTTCAGCCCGCTGCTGCACTCCGAAGGCGCCAGTTGGGAGCGCCGCCCGTACTTCATTCAGGCGATGCGTCAACCGGGGCGGGTTCATCTAACGCCGCCGTATCTGTCGATCAACGAAGCGCATCTGTGCGTCACGGCCTCGATTGCCGCGCATAACTCGCATGGTACGCAGGTGCTATGCGTCGACATCAACTGGGAAGTCGCGGCTCACCGCAACTGACACGCCCCGAGGGCCCTTGATGCGGGCAAGCAGTTCCCTGACCGCGTCACGGCCCAGCATTCGGTTGGCCGCCCGCAAATGCGCGGCGCTGGTCACGATGCGCAGTGAGACGATTCTCGCCGAAAGGTCCGTTGCGCCATCCGTCACCACGTCGATTAGCCCGACGATGTCGCCGTCGCAGAACAGTGCGATACACACCGCGCCCGCCATCGACACCACCTCGGTATAGCTCGCCTGTTGCGCGAGCGATGTAACCACAGCGATCCACTTCTGACCTGAACCGGGTTCGGGGGCGCCCTGCGCTTCGGCTCCAGGTGTCGGCCCTTGTGCGCGAAGGGCCAGGTTGGCCGTGGGGATTGGAGTGGGTGTAGCGTACAGAGGTACGTCGCTGATCAGTTGCGGCGCGTCGTTGAAAAGCTGCAGCAAGCCCGCCCGGTCTTGCGCTTCGAGCGCCGCGCGCAATCGCTCGACGATGCGCCCGTGCGCCGCTGGATCGGGCCGCTCCAATGGCGCGCCCGCCCGTTTCAGACGCTCCTTGGCGCGATGAACCATTTGCCGGCAAGCGGCCGGTGTGCGCTCGAGAATCGACGCGATTTCCGCATAACCGCATTCGAACGCTTCATGCAGGACGAACGCCGCGCGTTCGTCTGGCTTGAGATGTTCGAGCAGCAACATCACGCCATATGACATATCGGCCGCGCGCAATGCCAACTCCTCCGCCGACGGTGCGACCTCGTCGAGCCACGGCTCCGGCAACCAGCCGCTAGCCTGCGACGCGCGCTCGCGCTGCGCGTGCCGCAGACGGTCGATCGCCGCGCGCGTGGTGAGCGTGGTAAGCCACGCGACCGGCGTTTGCACCGCCTGCGTATCGGCAAGATGCCATTTGAGCCAGACGTCCTGCACCACGTCTTCGGCCTCCGCACGACTGCCAAGCATCCGATATGCGAGCGCCAGCAGACGGGCGCGCGCGGCCTCGAAACTGGATGCCTTGTCGATTCCCTGTTCCGTCATGCGTAGACCTCCCGATATTGCGTCGTGAAAAAGCGGCTGTACACCCAGTGGCATGGCTCAGGCGCGCGTCGTGTTCGGTATTCCTGAGCTTGACGCGTGGGCAACGGTTGATGTGACAGCTCGGCGCAAAAAAATTTCTGTCACAACGCCGGTCGCTGCTTCGTCAAATGAGCAACAACCCGCGCATGTCACGCGGCTTCTGATCCGAGGCGGGCTGCGCATCCCCGAATGCCCGTGCTATCCATCCTGAACGAGGAATCCATGCCTTCCAGTTACCCGTCTGTCTCCGCCCTGGGCCTCGTGCCCACGGTGATCGAACAATCCGGCCGGGGCGAGCGCGCCTATGACATCTACTCCCGCCTGCTGCGCGAGCGCATCGTGTTTCTTGTCGGGCCCGTGAACGAGCAGTCAGCCAGTCTGATCGTCGCACAATTGCTGTTTCTCGAATCGGAGAACCCCGACAAGGATATTTCTTTTTACATCAACTCGCCCGGCGGCTCGGTGTATGACGGCCTCGCGATTTACGACACCATGCAGTTCATCAAGCCGGAGGTCTCGACCTTGTGCACGGGCTTTGCCGCGAGCATGGGCACCTTTCTGCTCACCGCGGGTCAACGCGGCAAACGGTATGCGCTACCGAATGCGCGCATCATGATTCACCAGCCGTCCGGCGGTGGTCAGGGCACCGCGGCGGACATCGAAATTCAGGCGAAGGAGGTGCTGTATGTGCGAGCGCGTCTGAATGCGATGATGGCCGAACGCACCGGACGCAGCATCGAAGATATCGCGCGCGATACCGACCGCGACAACTTCATGTCGGCGCTCGAAGCGAGGGAATACGGATTGATCGACGACGTGCTGGAAGCTCGCGCGACGTGGAACAACGCAGGTCGTCGCGACACTCTGTAACGGCACTGACATGGAGCCGCTCGCTGGGCGGCCGGACAAACCGCTTGCTGCAAATTCCCATCCAACTATCGGTGCGAGCGCACCACAAAAGCTGCTCACCTTCGCTGGAATCGCTATCATGTCGCGATTCGTCTACTTCGACGACCGCTTCAATGGAGATACACATGGCGTCATCCAACGAAAACGTCAGCATGGCGCTGTTCTGCGACTTCGAGAACGTCGCGCTTGGCGTGCGCGACGCGAAATACGACAAGTTCGATATCAAGCTTGTACTCGAGCGCCTGCTGCTGAAGGGCAGCATCGTCGTCAAGAAGGCGTATTGCGACTGGGATCGCTACAAGAGTTTCAAAGGGGCCATGCATGAGGCCAATTTCGAGTTGATCGAAATTCCGCACGTGCGCCAATCGGGCAAAAATTCCGCCGACATTCGGCTCGTCGTCGATGCGCTCGATCTCTGTTATACGAAATCGCACGTCAATACGTTCGTCATCATCAGTGGTGATTCCGATTTTTCGCCGCTCGTGTCGAAACTGCGCGAGAACGCCAAACAGGTCATCGGCGTCGGTGTGCAGCAGTCCACGTCGGATTTGCTGATTGCGAACTGCGACGAGTTCTTCTTTTACGACGATCTCGTACGCGAAAGTCAGCGCGCAGTCGCGAGGCGCGAATCGTCGCGCCAGCAGCAGAGCGCGCAGCAGGCAGCCAAACGTGCGGCTGATGAAGAGAAAGCCCCGCCGAAGGAAGATCTGGAGAAGCGTCGCAGCAAGGCTGTTGAAATTGCGGTGCAGACGTTCGACGCACTCGCTTCCGAACGTGGCGACAGCGGCAAGATCTGGGCGTCCGTGCTGAAGAACGCGATCAAACGGCGCAAACCGGATTTCAACGAAACGTATTACGGGTTTCGCGCTTTCGGCAATCTGCTGGAAGAAGCGCAGGCGCGCGGGCTACTCGAATTCGGCCGCGATGAAAAGTCAGGCGCGTACGTTTATCGAAGCACGGCCGTGAACGTCGCGAGTGAAGCGGCCAGTGAAAATATCGGCGAAACCGCGGCGGAGTCTGCTGAAACGGGGTCGGCTGAGTCGGCGTCGGCCGAACAGGCGGCCGAACATTCGTATCAAGCGCAGGCCGCGCAAGCGGCCGCGTCCGAGTCGGGCGGTAAGCATAAGTCGCGTCGTAAGGAGCGCGGCAACCGCAAGGCGGCCCGGGGTCAGGAGGCTGTGCACGGCAAGCGGGGGCACCACGAAACGGCTGATGAAGAACCTGCGGCTGGCGCTCCGGCTCTCACCGAACAGGCGGAGCCCGCCGAGTCTGCCCCGCGGCAGGAGCCGCGTGAACGCGCGCCGCTCCAAGACGAGTTCGTCACTGAACCGATAGGTGAAAACAGCGAAGCTCGCGCTGTAACAGCGGCAGCGGATACAGCCGCCGAACAAGTCGTCTTCGGTCAAGAAATCGAGCAAACCCTCGACAGCGACCACCCCGCACAGCGTGAAAGCGTCAAAAAGCGCGCTTCGCGCAAAACGGCCGCGAAGAAAGTGAAAAAAAGTACACCGCGCACGATCGAGGAAGTCCCTGAGATCGCGGCGCCGGCCGAGGCCGCTGCTCCGGCAGTCAACTCGGAAGAAGGACCTGAGGCCACCAGGAAGGTCACCCGTAAAACGGCGTCTCGCAGCCGTCGTCCGCGCAAAGCGGCGTCGACGGACAGCACGGAGTAAACAGCGGCACGGATTCGACGGTCGTCGCTACAAGCTACCGGCCGACAATGCAAGACAAGCAAGCCGGCCGGCCCCCCACTATCACCGTTCAGTAGGCCGGATAAGGCGCATACATGACGGGCGGAGGCGGTGCGTAGTAGTAAGGACGGGGCGCAACATACACCGGCTGCGTCGAATAGTAAGGCTGCGGCTGAGCGATCGTCTCGCCCTTCGAGGTCATGCACTGGGCGTAGGCGGTGTCATAGCGTGCCTGCAAGCCGGCCGCCGAGTACTGGGCGCCGTTCGCGCCGTTCGCGCCGCCGATCAGCAGACCGCTGCCCGCCCCGATCGCCGCACCCGCGCCGGCGTTGCCCGCCGCGGCGCCGAGCAGCGCGCCAACCGCCGCGCCGCCGAGCGTGCCGAGTGCCGCGCTGTTCACGCTGTTCGTGGTGGCTGCCTGCGCAGCGCCGGACGGATTCGTCGTTTGATTCGCGTAGTCGCGGCACTCGTAGTCGTTCTGCTGGAACTGGCTGAGCGGCTCGCCGCTGCGCGGCATCGCGGCTATGCTCGGGCCGCTCGGGGGCGCCACTGCGCAACCGCCTAACGCGAGCGCGATGACTGCGGCGGGAATCGCCAGGCTGATCGTTTTATTGCTGGAAATCATGGTGGTGCACTTCAGAGGATTGGAATTCAAACGTTAGGCTAATCGCGAAATTCCGTGGTTACGGCTTAGTTACAGAAAGTTTTTGCACGGCCGCCGAGCCTCGCCCCGGCTGCGCATCGTCGCGGCGTTGGGTAGGTTATATCGACAGGGACCGCCGCCCACACTAGTGTCAAACGGTCCCCGCCGCCCAAGCCAATCGACCGCGCGGAGGCCGCCTCAATCAACCGGTTCATTCTCGCCGCCGCAGCGGCTCGCATTGCCTGCGGCGCGCCCGCCCCCGCCAGCCCGGCGAAGTCGACGGGCGGCCGTCGAGGTCCACTTAGCGCCCCGCGAAACCGCGGTTACCAACTGTGACAAACTTCTTTCAGAAGCGATCCCTACCGTTCCAATCCGCCGCAGAAAAAGAAAAAGCCCTCGCGATGGAGGGCCTTCGTCTCTAGCTACCATCTTCAATCGCGACCGCAAGGATCACGACATCAGACGACGAGCTGCAACCGGCAATCTCAAGCGAAGTTCTTCGCTGCGAAGTCCCAGTTGACGATGTTCCAGTACGCTTCGACGAACTTCGGACGCGCATTGCGATAGTCGATGTAGTAAGCGTGCTCCCAAACGTCGATCGTCAGCAGCGCCTTGGCGTCGGTGGTGAGCGGCGTGGCGGCGTTGCTCGTCGACACGAGGTCGAGCGAACCATCGGCCTTCTTCACGAGCCATGCCCAGCCCGAGCCGAACGTGCCGACCGCGGTCTTCGCAAACTCTTCCTTGAACTTGTCGAACGAACCCCACTTCGCGTTGATCGCGTCAGCGAGCGCGCCGGTCGGTGCACCGCCACCTTGCGGCGAAAGGCTGTTCCAGAAGAACGTGTGATTCCACACCTGAGCCGAATTGTTGAAGATACCGCCCGACGACTTCTTGACGATCTCTTCCAGCGACAGGTTCTCGAACTCCGTGCCCTTGATCAGATTGTTCAGGTTGGTCACATAGGTCTGGTGATGCTTGCCATAGTGAAACTCGAGCGTCTCTTCCGACATGTGCGGAGCGAGCGCGTTTTTCGCAAACGGCAGCGGCGGGAGCGTATGTTCCATGGTGCTTTCCTTCTCTATATCTGTTGTGGGGAGTCTGCGGATGACGCTATCGAGCACTCGATTGTAGGCGAGTTGGAATAACCCCGCAAACGACCGGCCTTTATGTCCGGCATGTCGAACACGCCGTGCGCAAGGCCCTTCGGAAGGGCGCGCATGGCGCGTGCCCGGGTCGTCGGCAGGCAGGACATGACAGGAGATAGGCGCCACGCGCCCACCCGGCAAAACGTCAGAAGCCGTCAGTCAGACGTGCTTGCACGTCGGCGAGCGCGACGTCGGCCGAGCCTTCGGCGAGATGCATCGTCAAACGACGTCCGGGTTTCAGCGACGACGGCGTGCGAATCGCCCGACCGCTTTGCGCATCGAGCACGGCCGCATAGCCGCGCTCGAGCGTGCGCTGCGGACTCAGCACTTCGAGTCGCGCGCCGAGCATGTCGATGCGCGCGACCTGACGTTCATGCTGGCGCGACAGCGCTGCATTCAGGCGTTGCGCCAGCGTGTGGATGCGCGTGCGCTCGGCCGCGAGATCCGGCCGCCAGCGTTGCCAGCGCATCTGCAAGAGCGAGAATCGGGCTCGGGCGTCGCGCACCGGCCGCGCGCCCGCTGACGCGAGCCGCACGCGCAGTTGCTGCAAATGCGTGCGCTGCCGCGCGAGCCGCTCGGCTGGCGACACGAGCCGGCGCGTCAGCCAGTCGAGCTGCTGCGCGCGCCGCTCCATCATGCGGCCGAACCCGCGCGCGAGCGTCGCGTGCCGATGATCGAGTTCGCGCAGCAGCATGACGCGCTGCGGACTCACGAGTTCGGCGGCCCCGGTCGGCGTCGGCGCACGTACGTCGGCGGCGAAATCGGCAATCGTGAAATCGGTCTCGTGGCCGACGCCGCTCACCACGGGTATCACGCTTTCGGCAATCGCGCGCGCGAGCACTTCTTCGTTGAACGCCCACAGATCTTCGATCGAGCCGCCGCCGCGACACACGATCAGCACGTCGACCTCGCGGCGCGCGCCAGCCGTCTCGACCATCGCCGCCAGCTTCGCGCTGACACCCGCGCCCTGCACCGGCGCCGGATAAACGATCACCGGAATATGCGGCGCGCGGCGCGAGAGCGTCGTCAGCACGTCGCGCAATGCGGCCGCCTGCAACGACGTGACAATACCGATCGCGCGCGGATGCGTCGGCAGCGCGCGTTTGCGCTCGGCGGCGAACAACCCTTCGGCTTCGAGCTGCGCCTTCAACCGCAGAAACGCTTCATACAGACGCCCCTGACCGGTACGGCGCACCGCTTCGACATTCAGTTGCAATTCACCGCGCGGTTCGTACATCGTCACGAGGGCGCGCACTTCGATGCGATCGCCTTCGCGCGGCATGAATTCGGCGTACTGCGCGCGACCACGGAACATCACACAGCGCATCTGCGCCTGCGCGTCCTTGATCGAGAAATACCAGTGACCACTCGCGGCGCGCGTGAAGTTCGACACTTCGCCCGCAACCCAAACGAGTGGAAACGAGCGTTCGAGCATCGTGCCGATCGCGCGATTGAGCGCGGAGACGGGAACGACGACCTCACCGCCTGGTGTGGCCGCCGAAGCAAAAGGATTTTCGGGGTTCATGCGAGGAATAAATAGCGCTGGCCGGACAGACGATAGACCGAGCGACGAGCGGCGTCCAGCCGGAATCGCAGGATTGTTAAAAGTGTCCACATGGCGGGAACCGCCTGACGAATTCCGCCAGAACGCCCGCCAACGCCAATAGATTCCTGGCAGACCCTTGATTTATATGGCGTTTGCATCTCAATAGAGAGCGAGCACTTCGATCCAAAGCGCACGGAATGGCCCTCCCGGACGATCGGATGGTAGGTTCTCCACAAAGTTATCCACAGACTGTGGGCGACCGCACATAGCATGGACCGGCGTCCATCAAGCCCTGCGCGACTTGCCGGCCGGGACGCTCGCGCGCTAGAGTTGCGGGTTCGACGGCATGCCGATCGCGCGGTGCGCCGGGGAGCTGGCCGGCCTGAGGCCGATAAGCACGAGCCCTTTCGCCGCGCGGTTTGCACCTCATTTTTCGACCGTATTCGCATTCGATTGCCCGGAGAACCGCGTTGATGTTGACCCCGCGTAGTGCGCACGGCATGCAGTCCTTGCCCGCAACCCGCCCATGAGCGAACTCAGCGACCGTCTCGCAGCGCGCCTCGCGCGCGAATGGCAGCAACGCGGCCCGCTCGCCTGGGCGCTGACGCCGCTCGCCTGCGTGTTCGGCGCGGTCGCGGCCGCGCGCCGCGCCGCGTTTTCGCAAGGCTGGCTGAAGTCGGTGCGCGTCGGCGTGCCGGTGGTGGTGGTCGGCAACGTGACGGTGGGGGGCACCGGCAAGACGCCGACCGTCATAGC
This sequence comes from Paraburkholderia sp. EG304, assembly GCF_046543485.1. NCBI lineage: Bacteria > Pseudomonadati > Pseudomonadota > Betaproteobacteria > Burkholderiales > Burkholderiaceae > Paraburkholderia > Paraburkholderia sp. EG304. Next base: position 59,104 of record NZ_JBKGUA010000004.1, read on the forward strand.
GCTCGTCGAAGCGTTGCGCACCGCGGGCTTCACGCCTGGCATCGTGTCGCGCGGCTACGGCGCGCGCGTGAGCACGCCGACCCAGGTCACGCCCGGTTCGTCGGCGCGCGTCGGCGGAGATGAGCCGTTGCTGATCGCGCGCCGCACCGGCGCACCCGTATGGGTCTGTCCGGATCGCGTCGCCGCCGCGCAGGCGCTCTGCGCCGCCCATCGCGACGTCGACGTGATCGTCAGCGACGACGGCTTGCAGCACTATCGCCTCGCGCGCGACGTCGAACTCGTCGTGTTCGATCACCGGCTCGGCGGCAACGGCTTCCTGCTGCCGGCCGGGCCACTGCGCGAGCCGTTGTCGCGCCGCCGGGACGCGACGCTGATCAATGATCCGTACGCGCGCACCCTGCCCGCGTGGCCGAACACGTTCGCACTGCAGCTCGCGCCCGCCGACGCGTGGCATCTCGACAATCCCGCGCTGCGCCGCCCGCTCGCGCAATTCGCCGGTCAACGCGTACTGGCCGCGGCCGGCATCGGCGCGCCGGAACGCTTTTTCGCGACAGTGCGCGCGGCCGGCATCACGCCCACGACGCGCGCACTGCCCGACCACTACGCGTTCGAGCGCAATCCGTTCACCGACGTCGACGCCGACGCGATCCTGACTACCGAAAAGGATGCGGTAAAATTGGGGGCCTGGCACGACGCGCGCATCTGGGTAGTCCCGGTCGAAGCCGCGCTTGATCACCGCCTCACTGCATTAGTTGTGGAGAAAGTCCGTGGACGCTCGCCTGCTTGAAATCCTCGTTTGCCCGATCTGCAAGGGCCCGCTCAGCTACGACCGCGCCGCGCAGGAACTGATCTGCAACGCGGACAAGCTCGCCTATCCGATCCGCGACGGCATTCCCGTGATGCTCGTCGATGAAGCGCGGCAGACCGTCGAAGGCACGCCGGTCGATCTGAATCCCGGCTCGGTCGCCTGACCCGGCGCGGCGCTGCACCGCGGCGCCGTGACGTCTCGCTCGCTCGCGGGTCACCGGGCAAAGCTTCGTCAACGCCAATGCCCGCCCGTATGTGCTCCACGATCGATCCGTAGCCGTTTCTGCCGCTCCGGCTTATGTCCGACTCTGCGTGCGCATCGCGCGCGCAGCCCCTTCCTCCGGCCTGATTGCCGCCCGTTCCCGATCCGATGATCCACACCACCCCTCATCCGTTTATCGCTGTCGTGCCGGCCCGTCTGGCGTCGACGCGTCTGCCCAACAAGCCGCTCGCGGACATCGGCGGCAAACCGATGGTCGTGCGCGTCGCGGAGCGCGCGCGCGAATCGGGCGCGCAGCAGGTGCTGGTCGCGTCGGACGCGCAGGAAGTGCTCGACGCGGCGCACGACCACGGCTTCGACGCAGTACTCACGCGCGCCGACCATCCGTCGGGCACCGACCGCCTCGCGGAAGTGGCGACGCGCTTCGGCTGGAGCGACGACACGATCATCGTCAACGTGCAGGGCGACGAGCCGCTGATCGACCCGGCGCTGGTGCGCGGCGTCGCCGCGCATCTGGCAACGACGGACGACTGCGCGATCGCGACGGCCGCCCATCCGATCACCGATCCCGCCGAAATTTTCAATCCGAACGTCGTCAAGGTCGTGCCCGATGCGCGCGGCGTCGCCCTGTATTTCTCGCGCGCGCCGATCCCGTGGGCGCGCGACGCATGGCAGCCGCACTGGCCCAACGTCGCGTCGATGCCGGCGCCGCCCGCGCCCGCCGCCGTATACCGGCACATTGGCCTGTACGCGTACCGCGCGAAATTTCTGCGCACGTACCCGAGCCTCGCGATCTCGCCGATCGAGCAGGTCGAAGCGCTCGAACAGCTGCGCGCGATGTGGCATGGCGAGCGCATCGCGGTACTGGTCACGCATGAGGTGCCGTTGCCGGGCGTCGATACCCCCGCCGATCTCGCGCGCGTACGGGCTTTATTCGGGTCTTGAGCGCGGGAAGCCGTGGCATAATCGAACGGTTATGCGCACCTCCCAGCGTAGGCGACACTCGGGTTATCCCGGTCGCGCTGTGCGGATCTTGCAGCGCCGTCGTCCCGACGTGCAGCGCGAGCTAGCCAACGGTAGCCGATGCGGAACCTGCGAGAATCGCCGGGAAGCCTGCTGCGCAAACAAAGAATTCACATAGATCTGGAGATATCCATGCGTTTGATCCTGTTGGGTGCACCGGGTGCTGGCAAAGGCACTCAGGCCAACTTCATCAAGGAAAAGTTCGGCATCCCGCAAATTTCGACCGGCGACATGCTGCGCGCGGCCGTCAAGGCTGGTACGCCGCTCGGCCTCGAAGCAAAGCGCTTCATGGATGCCGGCGAGCTCGTCACGGATGAGCTGATCATCAACCTCGTGAAGGAACGTCTGCAACAGCCGGACTGCGCGAACGGCTACCTGTTCGACGGCTTCCCGCGCACGATTCCGCAAGCCGAAGCAATGAAGCAGGCCGGTGTCGCGATCGACTACGTGCTCGAGATCGACGTGCCGTTCGACGAGATCATCGTGCGCATGAGCGGCCGCCGCTCGCACCCTGCGTCGGGCCGCACGTATCACGTGACGTTCAACCCGCCGAAGGTCGAGGGCATCGACGACGTGACGGGCGAGCCGCTGATCCAGCGCGACGACGACAAGGAAGAAACGGTCAAGAAGCGTCTGGAAGTGTACGAATCGCAAACCAAGCCGCTGATCGAGTACTACAACAGCTGGGCGAAGAACGGCGATGCGTCGAGCTCGGTGAAAGCGCCCCAATATCGCCGCATTTCGGGCCTCGGCAGCGTCGATGAAATTCGCGCCCGTGCGTTCGACGCGCTGAAGTAAGCTGGATTGATCTAAAATTTCCGCTGTTTGCGTTCGACCGAAACCCGCCCACATTGGGCGGGTTTTTTATTGGCTCAGCGCGCTAACCGCAACGGCAAGCGCTGTGCACGGAACGTCCAGCAGAACCGGTTGGTCTTGCATAGCGCTCGCATGTCCGCCGCCTCCGTCGCTTTCCGCAGCGCAGCACAGCCGCTACAATCGATCGTCGAAAAACGCTTCGATCCAGAATGCACTGAACAACCGTAGCGAAGGAGAAGACATGGAAATTCGTGACAACGTGTTCCTGATCACCGGCGGTGCATCAGGGCTCGGCGCTGCCACCGCGCGCCTGCTGGTCGAGCACGGCGGCAAGGTCGTGCTCGCCGACCTGAATCTGGACGCAGGCGAGGCGCTCGCCAAGGAACTCGGCGGCGTATTCGTCAAATGCGACGTGAGCCGCGAAGAGGACGCGCAACGAGCCGTCGAAGCCGCGACGAAGCTCGGCACGCTGCGCGGACTCGTCAACTGCGCGGGCGTCGCGCCGGCCGCGAAGACCGTCGGCAAGGATGGCCCTCATTCGCTCGATCTGTTCACGCGCACGATCTCGATCAACTTGATCGGCACGTTCAACATGATCCGGCTCGCCGCCGTGCAGATGTCGAAGAACGAGCCGAACGTCAGTGGCGAACGCGGCGTGATCATCAACACCGCATCGGTCGCCGCGTTCGACGGCCAGATCGGCCAGGCGGCCTACTCCGCGTCGAAAGGCGGCGTGGTCGGCATGACGCTGCCGATCGCGCGCGACCTGTCGCGCAACGCGATCCGCGTGATGACGATCGCTCCCGGCATCTTCGAAACGCCGATGCTGCTCGGCATGCCGCAGGAAGTGCAGGACGCACTCGGCGCGATGGTGCCGTTCCCCCCGCGCCTCGGCAAACCGGCCGAATACGCGATGCTCGCCAAGCAGATCTTCGACAATCCGATGCTGAACGGCGAGGTGATCCGGCTGGACGGCGCGATCCGTATGCAGCCGAAGTGAGGCGCGTGGCGATAAAAAAACGCCTGTACATGTGCGACATGTGCAGGCGTTTGCTTTTTATGCAGCGCGAAAGCGCGGCGCTATTCGCCGCCGTCGTGCCGCGTGCGCTGCCGCAATTCATGCAGTTGCGATTCGACCACGGTGGCATCTTCCGCATCGGGGCGATCCCCAAGGTAGCTTTCGAGGTCCTCGAGCGCGGGCCGCAGATAATCGAGCCGCGCATACGCGAAACCGCGATCACGCACTTCCTCGATATTGTCCGGCAGCAGAATGACGAGCCGCTGCTGCACGGCGAGCAGACGTTGCCAACGCTCGGTTTGCAGATAGATCGCCTTCAGGTTGCGCAGCATCCGCGCGACGATCTCGCGACGCGTGGCCGGTTGCAGCAGCATGCGCAACGCGCGGCCGACCGAATCGCCAGCCGACGCGACGTACGGTTCGAGCATCTCGACCATCTGCGCTTCGGACAGCGAATGACCGGTGGTCGGATCGAGCATCACGTCGCCGTCGGGCGTCGTCACGCGCAGCAGGAAGTGGCCCGGAAACGACACCCCGCGCACCGGAACGCCGAATTGCTCGGCCATCTCCAGATAGAGCACCGCGAGTGAAATCGGAATCCCGCGGCGACGTTTGAGTACGACGTTCAGATGACTGTTGTCGGGGTCGTAGTAATCGTTCAGATTGCTCGCGAAACCGAGTTCACGGAAAAAGAACCGATTGAGGATGCCAACCTTCTGACGGATGTCGGCATCGTCTGGCATGCGGCGGCGCAGCCGCAGCACCAGCTCGTCGATCTCGGCGAGCACCGACTGCAGATCGAGGTCGGGATAGGCGTCCTGCGCGAGCGAGAGCGCCGTCTCGGTCAGCGGCAGGCTCTCGTCTTCGGCGACGAGCGTACTGAAATAATCGAGAACCCGCGACATGGTGATCACTTCACTCGCCTTTTGAAATACGCGTACTTGAAGCCCATCAGCCAAAGCATACCGAAATATAGCGCGGCGAACAGTACGAGACACGCACCGAGCAACACCATGCGGCTAACCGGCTGGGTATGCATGCCGACCCAGTCGAAGCTGATTGCAAGCCAGCGCATCACGCCGGCGAGCACTAAGCACGCACCGAGCAACTGCACGAAAAACTTGAGCCAGCCGCTCGACGGCGTATAAATGCCGCGTTTGCGCAGACCGATGAACAGAAGCAACGCATTCACGCAAGCGCCGAGCCCGACGCTCAGCGTGAGGCCCGCGTGCGCGAACACCGGCACGAACGCGTAGTTGCACAGCTGCGTGACGACCAGCACGCCGATGCCGATCTTCACCGGCGTCTTGATGTCCTGCTTCGCGTAGAAGCCCGGCGCAAGGATCTTGATCAGGATCAGGCCGATCAGGCCAACGCCGTACGCGGCGAGCGCGCGGCTCACCATCACGACCGCGGTGCCGTCGAACTTGCCGTAGTTGAACAGCACCGCCGTCAGCGGCTGGGCGAAAAAGAACAGCGCGATCGCGCTTGGTGCGGCGAGCAGGAACGTGACGCGCAGTCCCCAGTCGAGCAGCGACGAATACTCGTGCGAATCGGCATCGACATGCGCCTTCGACAGGCTCGGAAGCAGGATCGTGCCCAGCGCGACGCCGAGCAGCGCAGTCGGAAACTCCATCAGCCGGTCGGCGTAGTTGATCCACGACACCGCGCCGGGGCCGATGTGCGATGCAATGTTGGTGTTGATGATCAGGCTGATCTGCGCGACCGAGACCGCGAACATCGCCGGCACCATCTTCGCGAGGACCCGCTTTACGCCGCGATGCGCGAGCGCGTGCAGCGGGTTCAGGCCGATGCGCGGCACCATGTCGATCTTCTTGAGGCCCGGCAGCTGCACCGCGAATTGCAGCACGCCACCGATGATCACCGCCCACGCGAGCGCATAGACCGGCGTTTGCAGGCGCGGCGCGAGAAACAGCGCAGAGACGATGAACGAAACGTTCAACAGCACGGGCGCGAATGCGGGCAACGAAAAGTTCCGGTACGTATTCAGCACGCCCGACGCCAGCGACGTCAGCGAAATGAAAATGATGTACGGGAACATGATGCGCGTCATCGTGACCGCGAGCTGGTATGCATGGCCCTCGCGCGCAAGGCCCGACGCGACGACGAACACGACGCCCGACGCGCCGACCACGCCGATCACCGACAGCACGGCGAGCGCCCACGCGAGCACGGTCGAGGTCGCGTCGACGAGCGCCTTGGTGGCGTCGTGGCCTTGCTGGTTCTTGAACTCGGCGAGGATCGGCACGAAGGCCTGCGAGAACGCGCCTTCGGCGGAAATGCGGCGCAGCAGGTTCGGAATGCGAAAGGCGACGTAGAAAGCGTCGGTGTATTGACTGGCGCCGAACGCACGGGCGATCAGCGTTTCACGGGCCAGTCCGGTCACGCGCGACAGCAGCGTGAAGCCGCTGACCGTCAGCAGGGCTCGGAATAGATTCATGGGGCGCTTATTATACGGGTCCCGCTAATGCGGGCGACGAGCCGGGACGCGATTCGGACCGATTTGCTGCGCGGACGTTCGCCGCAATCGGCTGAAAAGTGCGATTTTTGTCTTTTCAGCGGCTTTCCGTGCTGTGCCAGCACGTCAGCGTCATCATGACGCCGCTCCCCTTACTGTGACGCGGTCGCGCGTTTCCCGTTGTCACGTGCCTGATTTTGTTGCTATAATCATCGGTTTCGAAGCTTGCTCAGTTTTCGCACGGTCTTCGGACGGGATTCTCAGGTTGGCGCAGCGCCGCCTGTCAATACATCCGAAGCCTTGAAACACGGGCCCGCCTTCGCGTAGTTCGATCGATTTTTTCGACACTTTTGCGCCCTTGGGCAATCGCTTCCAAGGGTTCGGATCGAGAAGCAGCACCTCGCCTCATCGTTGAAGGTCGGGTACTGGAAACAGGAACAGGATAAGGAACCGTCATGGCTAACTCCGCACAAGCACGCAAGCGCGCCCGCCAGGCCGCGAAGGCAAACTCGCACAACTCGGCACTGCGCTCGAAGTTCCGCACGGCTATCAAGGCTGTCCGCAAGGCAATCGACGCAGGCGACCAGGCCAAGGCCGCCGAAATCTTCAAGGCATCGTCGAAGACCATCGACATCATCGCCGACAAGAACATCATTCACAAGAACAAGGCAGCTCGCCACAAGAGCCGCCTCGCTGCAGCCATCAAGGGTCTGCAAGCGCCCGCAGCGCAGTAATTCCGGTCGGCCCGCTTCGGTGGGCTACCTCCTGTTTCCGCTGCACAAGAAGCCCGCTTTGGCGGGCTTTTTTGTTTTGGCTCGGTGACCAGCCACAAAAAAACCCGCTGCTTGCGGGTTTTTGTTTTTGCTTTTGCCGATCCGGCCAGCTTGCGTCAGATCGCATGCCGTTTGGCTTCCGGCGCAGGCGCATGCTCGAGTTCTAGTTCGCACGCCTCGGTGACGAGGAGGTCGTTGTCTTTCGCGAAGTTCAGAACGAAATCGAAGGCCATTGGCTCGATGTCGCGCAGCCGCGAATCGAGAATCACGCATTTGAGATCGCCGATCATGGTTGGCCGCACGTACAGCGAGTACTGCATATAGGCGTTCGGCCCCTTCCTCACGCCGGGCCCGAACGACGACATGACGCCCGCGAGCCGCTCCGACCAGTCGCTCGGCCGAAATCTTTTCCCGGTCGACGTAATGCCCTGAATGAAATATTCGATTGGAGCTGCTTCGGCCATGTAGAAATACCTGTGTGACTGCCCAGCGGACTGACGACCAACCGGCGACACCGATTGCACGCTCGAATTCACTGCAAGCGGCATGCACGGCGAGCGCTTGCAGCCACCTGCGACGTGCGTGGGACCTGGCGCTAACGCAACAATGACGAGCCGCACCACGAGAACCGCTGCGGCGAACCGGCTGAACCGCTCTGGCGCCTGTCATGACGGCCACGCCATGACGGACTTTCCGCGCCGCGCTAGCCGCGTTTCTTGATGCGAAACGCCGGCCTGCTGGGCTATGGGATAACCCTTAAATTATAGCGCAGCGGGCCCTTTTCCGCAGCGCACACAAGTGCCCTCCGATGACCTCGCGCAGCCCGACACAACGCCTTCTATTAGCTTTCTAATAGCTTTCACAGCCTTCCAGCTGACTCGTCAAACAGGGCGAAATCCTTTATGCTGGATTGAGTTACCACCAAACCGACGGCGGCGCAGTCCGGCAACCCTGCCGGGTGAGACCGCCGTATTTGTTTCATGACCGCCAAGAAAATTCGCCACTACCTGCAGTTCAAGGACTTCTCGCTGGAAGACTACGAGTACGTGCTGGAACGCGCGCGCATCCTGAAACGCAAATTCAAGAACTACGAGACCTATCACCCGCTGCATGACCGCACGCTGGCGATGATCTTCGAAAAGAATTCGACGCGCACGCGCCTGTCGTTCGAAGCCGGCATCTTCCAGTTGGGCGGCCACGCGGTGTTCATGAGCACGCGCGACACGCAGCTCGGCCGCGGCGAGCCGATCGAAGACGCCGCCCAGGTCATCTCGCGCATGGTGGACATCATCATGATCCGCACGTTCGGCCAGGACATCATTCAGCGCTTCGCCGAAAATTCGCGCGTGCCGGTGATCAACGGGCTCACGAACGAGTATCACCCGTGCCAGGTGCTCGCGGACATCTTCACGTACTTCGAACATCGCGGTCCGATCCGCGACAAGACGGTCGCGTGGGTCGGCGACGCAAACAACATGCTGTACACATGGATCGAAGCCGCGCAGATCCTCGGCTTCAAGCTGCGCCTGTCCACGCCGCCCGGCTACAAGCTCGACCGCGCGCTCGTCGCGGCGGAAAGCGCGCCGTTCTACGAGGAGTTCGACGACCCGAACGAAGCCTGCGCGGGCGCCGATCTCGTCACCACCGACGTGTGGACCAGCATGGGCTTCGAGGCCGAGAACGAAGCGCGCAAGAAGGCCTTCGCCGACTGGTGCGTGGACGCCGACATGATGGCGCGCGCGAATCCCGACGCGCTCTTCATGCACTGCCTGCCCGCCCATCGCGGCGAGGAGGTCAGCGCGGAAGTGATCGACGGACCGCAGAGCGTCGTGTGGGATGAAGCGGAAAACCGTCTGCACGTGCAGAAGGCGTTGATGGAATACCTGCTGCTCGGCAAGCTCAATCACTGAGCGGGCCGCTGACCAGGCACTCGCCGGGACTACGGTACAAAAAAAGGCGCCGGGAGGAAACTCCCGGCGCCTTTTTGCATTCGTCGGTGGTGAAACTCAGCGCCGCACGTCAGCGCGCATAGAGCGCACTTCCGCTCACAGGCAAACCGGCTCCGCCTCCAGCTCCACGCCAAATTGCTCGAACACTTCGTGCTGGATCGCCCGCGCCAGCGCCAGCACTTCCGTGCCGCTCGCGCCACCGCGATTCACCAGCACCAGCGCCTGGCGTTCATGCACGGCGGCCGCGCCCATCGCGCGGCCCTTCCAGCCGCATCGGTCGATCAGCCAGCCGGCCGCCAGCTTGACCCGGCCATCCGCTTGTGCGTACGACACGATTTCCGGCTCGCGGCGCTTCAGCGCCTCGAACTGCGCGGCCTCGATCACCGGATTTTTGAAGAAGCTCCCCGCATTGCCCAGTTCGAGCGGATCGGGCAGCTTCGCGCGCCGCACGGCGACGACCGCATCGAAAATGGCCTGCGCGGTCGGCTGCAGGGCCGCACCATCGGCTTCCAGTTGGCTTGCCGCGGGACCGCGCGCCGCCAGCTCACGGGCGAGATCCGCGTAGCCCGCGCGCGGCTGCCACGCCTTTGGCAAACGGAACGTGACCGACGTGATCACGAAGCGCTCGCGCCCTTCCCGCTTGAAAAAACTGTCGCGATAGCCGAACCGGCATGCATCGGCGTCGAGTTCGACGGCGTTGCCGGTCGCGAGCTCGATCGCCCTCAGCGATGCGAAGCGTTCGCAGATTTCGAGCCCGTACGCGCCGATGTTCTGGATCGGCGCCGCGCCGACCGTGCCCGGTATCAGCGCGAGATTCTCGAGGCCGGGCATGCCCTGGGCCAACGTCCACGCGACGAACTCGTGCCACGGCTCGCCGCCGGCCGCCTCGACATACCACGCATGCTGATCCTCGCGCACCACGCGGCGGCCGCGCAGCGCCACCAGCAGCACGAGCCCGGCGAAGTCGCCGGTCAGCACGACGTTGCTGCCGCCACCGAGCACGAGGCGCGGCAGGCCCGCGACGCGCGGATCGCGCACCGCAGCGGGTAGTTGCTCCTCACGCTCGATCAGGCACGCGAACTGCGCGCGCACGTCGAAGCCGAACGTGTTGTGGGCCTTCAGCGAATAGCCGGCCATGAGAGACGCGACGACGGGAGCGGCAAGAGCGGATTGGGGCATCGGAATGGCAACAGGGCAACAACGGGAAGCAACAGCAAACAACGAAAAACGACCAATACCGCGCCTGACTACACGAGCAGCGCCGCGCGGCGGCCTTGGGCAAAAGAGAGCGGCGTCGGTAAAATGACGTCCGGTCCGTGATTATAGCGAGTGCCTCGCGCGCAGCCGTCCGGCCGCGTCGCGCACTGCCGCACTATTGGGAGAAAGCAATGCCATCGTTTGACGTCGTCTGCGAAGCGAACATGATCGAAGTCAAGAACGCGATCGAGCAGTCCAACAAGGAAATTTCGACGCGTTTCGACTTCAAGGGGTCCGACGCGCGCGTCGAGCACAAGGAAAACGAAATCACCGCGTACGCCGACGACGACTTCAAGCTCGGCCAGGTGAAGGACGTGCTGCTGTCGAAAATGGCCAAGCGCAACGTCGACGTGCGCTTCCTCGACTACGGCAAGATCGAGAAGATCGGCGGCGACAAGGTCAAGCAGGTCATCAAGATCAAGAAGGGCGTGTCGGGCGATCTGTCGAAGAAAATCGTGCGTCTGGTGAAGGACAGCAAGATCAAGGTTCAGGCGAGCATTCAGGGCGACGCGGTGCGCATCACCGGTGCGAAGCGCGACGATCTGCAAAGCGTGATCGCGATGCTGCGCAAGGACGTGACCGACACGCCCCTCGACTTCAACAACTTCCGCGACTAAGCAGTACGGCGCGCGAGGCTTGCAACGCGGTGCGCTGCGCCGCGCACACAGTCTTCGAGCCGCTTCGCCTCAGGCCGGGCGATGCGGCTCAGCCCACTTCAAAGATCGTTGCCGGCCGCCGGACTGGCGGCCTTCTTTTTGTCGCCGATACGGCTCTCCTGCCCCTTCATCAGCTTCGCGATGTTGCCGCGATGGCGCCACACGAGCAGCAGGCTCATCACCAGAACCGCGAGCGCAACGATGCGCGGCCCGAACAGGAACACGTAGAAAAGCGGCGCGAACAGCGCCGAGCACAGCGCCGCCAGCGACGAATAGCGCGTGAAGAACGCGACGATGATCCAGGTCAGCAAGGTCGCGACGCCGAGCGTCGGGTTGATCGCGAGCAGCACGCCCGCAGCGGTCGCGACACCCTTGCCGCCCTTGAAGCGGAAGAAGACCGGATACAGGTGACCGAGAAACACCGCGAGCGACGCAATCGCGATCGAGCGCTCGTCGAGCCCGTAGCGTGCACCGAATTGCACGACCAGCCACACCGGCAGCCAGCCCTTGAAGGCGTCGCCGATCAGCGTCAGAATCGCGGCCTTCTTGCTGCCGCTGCGCAGCACATTGGTGGCGCCCGGGTTGCCCGAGCCGTACGAGCGCGGGTCGTCGAGACCCATCGCGGCGCTCACGATCACGGCAAACGACAACGAACCGATCAGATAGGCAACGACAGCGACGATCAGGTTTTGCATCTAGGACTCTTATAAGGATCGCGGTCTGACATTCGATACCCCAACCGCAACAGGGTACGCCCGTCGAAACGAGGCGGCGCACATTTTACCGAATGAGTCCGCGCGAAAAACATTCAGGCAAACGTCAACTCGCCCGTCGGCGTCAGTCCACGCTCGCGCACTGCACCGGCTTCGCCGCGAGCAGATCCGTGAGCACTTTCGGCTCGATGCTGACAAGAAAGCCGCGCCGCCCTCCGTTCAACCAGATTTTGTCCATCTCGAGAATGGTCGACTCGACATACACCGGCATCTGCTTGCGCGTGCCGAACGGCGAGGTGCCGCCGATCAGATAACCCGAATGCCGGTTCGCGACTTCGGGCTTGCACGGCTCGACGCGCTTCGCGCCGATCTGCCGCGCGAGGTTCTTGGTGCTGACGGTGCGATCGCCATGCATCAGCACGATCAACGGCTTCGCGTGCTCGTCTTCCATTACCAGCGTCTTCACGACATGATGCTCGTCGACACCGAGCTGGCGCGCCGATTCCGCGGTACCGCCATGCTCGACGTAGTCGTAAGGATGTTCGCCGAACGTGACGCCGTGACGGCGCAGCAGCTGCGTGGCGGGGGTTTCGGACACGTGTCTGGATTTGCTCATCGGCGCATTGTAATGGCGAGATTGCACAACGGCTATTTGCCAAACCGGCAATTGTGCGGGTTCGACGCTTGTGGCACGATCGTTCGAAATTATGCCGGCAGGGTGCGAAATCGTGCGCGCAGAGCTACGAATTTAGTCTTGCAACCAATTGCATGGGACCAGAGGAGGTAGCGTTGAACCAGGCTTCATCCATCCGTTCCACGATCGACATCCCCGCGCTGCTCGCCGCCCTACCCGCGCGCATCAGCGACATTCCGGTGCTCGCCGCCGCACGCGATCCGCGGCATGTCGCGCTGATCGAAGATGCGCGCCGCCTGACCAACGAGCAACTGCTAGAGGCCGTCGATGCCGCCGCCGCGCTGCTGCGCGAATGGGGCGTGCGCGGCGGCGATCGCGTGATGATCGTCGCGGAGAACAGCATCGCGCAGGTCGTGCTGCTGTTCGCGACCGCCAGGCTCGACGCGTGGGCGCTGGTATCGAACGCGCGCCTGTCGGCCGCCGAACTCGATTCGATCCGCGCGCATGCACAACCGCGCGTCGTCGCGTATGCGGTCGAAAGCTCGCCCGACGCGCGCCAGCAGGCTGAGCGTCATCGAGCGACACCGGCACCTGCGCTGTCGCCGAACATCGGCGCATGGTCATACGCGTTGGACGGCAGCGTGCAGGCCGAAGCGGTCGAAGCCGCCAGCGACCACCAATGCGCGGCGCTGATCTACACGACCGGCACCACCGGCGCACCGAAGGGCGTGATGCTGTCGCATCGCAATCTGCTGTACATCGCGGCCGTGTCGAGCCGGCTGCGCCAGGTCGGACCTGAAGACGTCGTCTATGCGGTGCTGCCGATCTCGCATGTGTACGGCTTCGCATCGGTATGCCTCGGCAGCCTGCATGCGGGCGCGACGTTGCGGCTCGCGCCGCGCTTCGTGCCGGAAGCGGTGCGCCGCGCCCTCGCCGACGAGCACGTGTCGATCTTCCAGGGCGTGCCGGCGATGCACGCGAAGCTGCTCGAACATCTGCACACGCACGGCCACGCATGGTCCGCGCCGCAACTGCGCTTCGCGTACTCGGGCGGCTCGCCGCTCGACGCCGCGTTGAAGTCGCAGGCAGAAACCGTGTACGGTCTGCCGCTGCACAACGGCTACGGCATGACCGAAAGCAGCCCGACCGTGTCACAGACGATGGTCGACGCACCGCGCGCCGATTGCTCGGTCGGCGAAGTCATTCCGGGCGTCGAAGTGAAGTTCGTCGGACTCGACGGAGTCGAAGCCGCGCCGGGCGAGATCGGCGAGCTGTGGGTGCGCGGCCCGAACGTGATGCTCGGCTACTACCGCAACCCCGAGCAGACCCGCGCGACCGTCACCGAGAATGGCTGGCTGAAGACCGGCGACCTCGCGCGCCGGGACGCGGACGGTGCATTGCATATCGTCGGGCGCAGCAAGGAACTGATCATCCGCTCGGGCTTCAACGTGTATCCGGCCGAGGTCGAGCACGTGCTGAACGCGCATCCGCAGGTCGTGCAGTCGGCGGTGATCGGGCGCGCGGTCGAGGGCAACGAGGAGGTGATCGCGTTCGTCGAGCTGATTGCCGGCGCCGCAGTCGCGCCCGCGGAGTTGATCGCGTGGTGCGGCGAGCGGCTCGCGCCGTATAAGCGGCCTGCCGAGGTGAAGGTGCTCGCGTCGCTGCCGGCCGCATCGACCGGCAAGATTCTCAAGCACCGGTTGCGCGAGTTGGTGTGAAGCGAGCGCAGGCCCGCGCGCTTCACACCGTGCTCAGCCGCGCGGATGATGCTGCGCGTGCAGCGATTTCAGACGTTCTCGCGCGACGTGCGTGTAGATCTGCGTCGTCGAGATATCGGTGTGGCCGAGCAGCAATTGCACGACCCGCAGATCGGCACCGTGATTGAGCAGATGCGTCGCGAACGCATGCCGCAACGTATGCGGCGACAACGGCGCATGCACACCCGCCGCCTGCGCGTGTCGCTTGATGATGTTCCAGAACTGCTGGCGCGTCATGCCTTCGGCGCGTGCCGTCACGAATAGCGCGTCGGCCGCGCGCGGGCCGAGCAGCGCCGGGCGCGCCTCGCGAAGATAGCGCTCGATCCACGCGTGCGCCTCTTCGCCGAACGGCACCAACCGCTCCTTCGAGCCCTTGCCGGTGACGCGCACGACGCCTTCGTTGAGTCCCACCTCGACGGTCTTCAGCGTGACCAGTTCGGTCACGCGCAAGCCGCTCGCGTACATCAGTTCGAGCATCGTGCGATCGCGCAAGCCGAGCGGCGTGCCGAGGTCGGGCGCGCCGAGCAGCGCTTCGACCTGCGCTTCGCTCAAGGTCGACGGAAAACGCGGCGGCTGCTTCGCCGAGCGGATGCGCAACGTGGGATCGGCGGCCGCGCGATGCTCGCGCACCGCCCACGCGTAATAGCGGCGAAACACCGACAGCCGGCGGTTCGCCGAGGTCGCCTTGTCCTTTTGCCGCGCCGCGCTGTAGGCGCTCAGGTCGGCTTCGGTCGCGGTGTCGAGTGACGCATTGCGCGTGTGCGCGAGCCATTCGCAGAACAGGCGCAAGTCGCGGCGATACGCGTCGAGCGTGTTGCGCGACAGGCCGTGTTCGAGCCACAGCGCGTCGCAAAAGGCGTCGATCGATGCGGCGCTGGTCAGCAGCAGCGGCGATACGGCGGCTGTGTCTTCGACGTGTTCAGCGGTATCGGGGGTCGTGCTCATACGTACGGCACACCTTCATGCGCGAGCAGCCAGCGCTTCACGTCGCGAAAGAAGCCATCGCCGCCATCGTGCGCGAAGCCGCCGATGCCGCTCGCACTCACCACGCGGTGACACGGAATCACGATCGGAAAGAAATTCGCGCCGCACGCCTGGCCGACCGCGCGCGGCACGCTGCCGAGCTGCTTCGCGAGTTGTCCGTAAGTCAGCACGACACCGGGCGGGATGTCGCAGATCGCCTGCCACACGCGCCGCTGGAACGCAGTGCCGCACACGGCGAGCGGCAGCTCGAACTTCGCGGACGCACTCTCGAAGTAACGCTCGATCTGCTCGGCCGCCTCGCGTGCGAGCGGCGTCTCGGGCGCGACGTTGCGCGTCGAGTCGGGCAGATAGACGATCTCGCGCACCGCCTCGCCTTCGAGCCGGATGCCGACCTTGCCGAACGGCGCATCGATCACTGCGTTGAACATGATTGCCTGCTCCTCTAGCGTGCCGGATTGCCGGCACCGAATTGCCACGACTTTACGCCGCTTCCAGCGCCCACTCCACATGCTCGCGCACGAGCGCCGACGGATCGTCGGCTCGCTGCTTCAACGCCCGCACGATCGCGTCGCGCGCATCGGCGTCGAGAGCTCCGGGCGCGGCGCGCAACGCGTTGCCCATGCCGACCGCGAGATTGCGCAGCCAGCACTCGTAGCCGATGCGGCGAATCGCGCTGCCCTGCATGCGCGTATCGAACTCCTGCGCGCTCCACGCGAACAGTTCGACCAGCGACGCGCGATCGAGCCCGTGCCGCACATCGAAATCGGCGACCGGTGCGGCCTGCGCGAACTTGTTCCACGGACACACGAGCTGGCAATCATCACAGCCATACACCCGATTGCCGATCAGCGGCCGCAGCTCGAGCGGAATGCTGCCCTTCAGCTCGATCGTCAGATACGAGATGCAGCGCCGCGCGTCGACCTTATACGGCGCGACGATCGCGCCGGTCGGACAGGCGCCGATGCAGCGCGCGCAGCTGCCGCAATGCGAGCCCGGCGTTTCGGGCGCGACCTCGGGCGAGATTTCGGCGTCGGTCGGCAGCGGGATGTCGACATAGATCTCGCCGAGGAAAAACAGCGAGCCGGCGTCGCGCTGCAAAAGCAAGGTGTGCTTGCCGCGCCAGCCGATGCCGGCCTTCTGCGCGAGTTCGACTTCGAGCACTGGCGCCGAATCGGTGAACACGCGATAGCCGAACGGCCCGGTCGCCGCTTCGATCCGGTCGGCGAGTTGTTGCAGGCGCTGACGCATCACCTTGTGATAGTCGCGGCCGCGCGCATAGATCGATACGACCGCCGTCGATGGGTCCGCGAGCCTCGCATGCTCGGCCGCGCGCCAGTCGCGCGCGCGGGGCGTCGCGCGTGAGACAGGTGGCGTTGCGTCTTGCGGCATGCTTTCAGGGGCGGCTTCATGCGCCCCTTCATACGCACCCTTGGCCACCTCACCTTCCAGCGTCCGCGCAGGCAAATAGGCGATGCGCACGGTGATCACGCGTCGCGTGCCGGCCACAAGCTCGGCGGGCCTCGCGCGTTTCATGCCGTGTTTGGCCATATAATCCATCTCGCCGTGGCACCCCGCTTCGAGCCATGCTGCAAGCGGCGCTTCGGCGGCCGACAGATCGGTATCGCTAATGCCGATCGCCCCGAAACCGAGTTCACGGCCCCACGTCTTGATGTCGAGCGCGAGCGCACGAAGCGCCGCCTCATCGAAACGGGACGTTGCATCAGAAGCTCGCACGGCATCATCGGCCGATGCGGGCGTGCAGGAAACAGGGGACTTCGGACTTCGGTTCATCACGTCATTTTACGAGAATGCCCGTCAATCCCGATCACGCGACCCTACCGTCCGCCCCGGTGCTGCTCGAACGCTCTTTCGCGCTCGCGGACGAAGCCGCGACGCAGACGTTCGGCGCGCGCTTCGCACAGGCGATCGAAAGCGTGCGCGCGGCCTCGCAGCAGGCGCAGTCAGCACAGCCCGGCGCCGCAAGCGACCTCGCATTCCACGGCCTGCAAGTCCAACTCGTCGGCGATCTCGGCGCCGGCAAAACCACGCTCGTGCGCGCGACCTTGCGCGGCCTCGGCCACACCGGCCGCGTGCGCAGTCCGACCTACACGCTCGTCGAACCGTATGTGCTCGCGCGGCCCGCTGGGGAACTCGCGCTCTATCACTTCGATCTGTACAGATTCTCCGATCCGGCCGAATGGGCCGACGCGGGCTTTCGCGAATATTTCGATAGCGGCGCCGTCTGTCTCGTCGAATGGCCGCAACGCGCGGGACCGCTGCTCGGCGTACCGGATCTCGTCTTCTCGCTCGGGCTCGTCGGCAACATGGACGCAAACGCGGACGCACGCGTACTCGTCGCACGCGCTTATAGCGAATCAGGAAAGGCATGTCTCGAAAGATGTTAATCAAACCGTTCCATTCGATCGAATCGGCAGCGGGCGCAACGCATAACTGGCGGCGCCGGCAGATCCTGCGCGCGGGCGCGTCGACGCTCGTGCTCGGCCTCGTCGCGCCGCGTCTCGCGTTTGCGAGCTCGGTGCTCGGCGTGCGCGTGTGGCCCGCGCGCGACTACACGCGCGTGACGATCGAATCCGATCAGCCGCTGCAGAACACGCAGCAACTGCTGCAGGGACCGGACCGGCTCGTCGTCGATCTGAACGGCCTCGATCTCGATCAGGCGCTCAAGGAACTGGTGTCGAAGATCACGCCGAACGATCCGCAGATTTCGTCGGTGCGGGTCGGGCAGTATCAGCCGCACGTGGTGCGCATGGTGTTCGACCTGAAGGGCTCGGTGAAGCCGCAAGTGTTCGCGCTGCCGCCGGTCGGCGCGTACAAGTACCGGCTGGTGTTCGACCTGTATCCCGCTGTCGCGCCCGACCCGCTGATGGACCTGCTCGCGCAGACCGAGCGCAAACAGCAGGCGCTCAACGAAGAAAACAGCGCGCCGCCCGCGACGCTGTCCGGCCCCAGTACGCCGCCGCCCGTCGACAACAGCGAGGCGTTCTTCGAGCATTACGCGCAGAACGGTGGCGCGGGTAGTGGCGCAGGCAACGGCGCCGCGGGCGTACCTCGTCCGCCCGCGCGTGGCACGCCGGCGCCGTCAGCGCCGGCGATTGCCGGCAGGCAGCCCACACCCTCTGCGCCGTCCGCGCCGCCGAGCGCGATCGCCCGCAACAAGGGTGGCAACGCCAATAGCAACAGCACCGCACGCGGCCTCGACAGCAACAACGACAACCTCGGCGAGAACGGCGACACCTACGCATTCACCACGCCGAAGTCGGGCCGCAGCAACACCGTGCGACTGCTCACCGTCGCGATCGATCCGGGTCACGGCGGCGAAGACCCGGGCGCGATCGGCGGCTCAGGCACCTACGAGAAGCACGTCGCGCTCGACATCGCGAAGAAGCTGCGCGCGAAGATCGACGCGCAGCCGAACATGCGCGCGATGATGACGCGCGACGCCGACTTCTTCGTGCCGCTGAACGTGCGCGTGCAGAAGGCGCGGCGCGTCGGCGCGGACCTGTTCGTGTCGATCCACGCGGACGCGTTCACGACGCCCGAGGCGAAGGGTTCGTCGGTGTTCGCGCTGTCGGAGCACGGCGCGTCGAGCGCGGCCGCGCGCTGGATGGCGAACAAAGAGAACTCGTCGGACCTGATCGGCGGCATCAACATCAAATCCGACGACGCCACCGTGAACCGCGCGCTATTCGACATGTCGACCACCGCGCAGATTCGCGACTCGATGCGCTACGGCAACTTCGTGCTCAAGGAGATCGGCGACATCAACAAGCTGCACAAGGGCTCGGTCGAGCAGGCCGGCTTCGCGGTGCTGAAGGCGCCGGACATTCCGTCGATCCTCGTCGAGACCGCGTTCATCAGCAATCCGGATGAAGAGCGCCGCCTGAACGACGACGCGTATCGCGACAAGATGGCCAACGCGATTCTGACCGGCATCAAGCGCTATTTCGCGGCGAATCCGCCGCTCGCGAAGAGCCGCATGACGTGATGTCGGCACGCACTCACCGCCTCCAGCACGTATTGGCGTTGGCTGGAATGATGAAATGCCGGCTCTCGCCGCGTGAAGCCTCTGATGGAGTCGCGCCGACGCCTGGCGAAGATCGGGAGGCCTGATACGGCGCGGTCTTTTTCGCATGAAGAAGCCCCGCGGACGGTCCGGGCACAGGTGCGTCCGGGCCGGTTTTCATTGGGAAGTTGCTTGAGCCGCGCACGCAAGCGTTTGAGCCACGCGGGCAGTTTGCCGTATCAGCGTGTCACGTCCGCCCAAGCCATTTCGCACTGATTGGTGTGGAACGCGCGGATCAAGCTCAGCGCTTCCGGAGCGTGTGCCTGGCTTGCGGGTAGCAGACGCCGCCGTACGCTGCCGCTGGCCCAACAGTTGCTCAGCGCGCCGGCATAAAGCGCTGCACGACCCAGCCGCCGAACACGTTGACCGCGAGCCCCGCCATCACGAGCAATGCGCCCGCGACCTGCATTGCCGACAATTGCTCGCCGAGCAGCAACGAAGCCGACGCGAGTCCGACGATCGGCACCAGCAGCGAGAACGGCGCGACCTGGCTCGCCGGATAGCGCGACAGCAGACGGCTCCACAAGCCATAGCCGACCAGGGTCGCGATAAACGCCAGATAGACGATCGCGAAGATCGACAGCGCGCTAATACCGGTCAGCGCGGCGGCAATCTCGCGCGGCCCCTCGAACACGAACGACGCCGCGAAAAATGGCAGCGGCGGAATCAGGCTGCCCCACACGACGAGTCCGACCAGATCGACCGTGCCGACCTTCTTCGTGACGATATTGCCGAGCGCCCACATGCACGCGGCGCACAGCGTCAGCAGGAATCCGACCAGCGACATCGTGTGGCCGCCTTGCAGACCGATCACCGCGAGCCCCGCCGCGGCGATCAGCAGACCCGCGACATTCGGCAATCGGAAGCGTTCGTGCAGAAACAGCGCCGCGAAAATCAGCGTGAAAAACGCCTGCGCCTGCAGTACCAGCGACGCGAGCCCCGCCGGCATGCCGACATACATCGCCGAGAACAGGAACGCGAATTGCCCGAACGAGATCGTCGCGCCGTAGGCGAACAGCCACCGCCACGGCATCTGCGGCCGCTTGACGAAAAACACCGCCGGCACCGCAGCGAGCGCAAAGCGCAGCGCGCCGAGCAGCATCGGCGGCACACCATGCAGGCCGACCTTGATCACGACGAAATTGACACCCCACGCGACCACGACGATCAGCGCGAGCAGCAAGTCCCTGGGCGACATCCAGGTCTCCAGTGAAATGGTTCGATCCGGCAGTGTAGCCGAGCCTGCGATCCCGGTTCATCGCGCCCGCTGATGGCGAGCGTGCACCGTTGCCGTCGGCCGCGCGCGACGCGCAGTAGAATCGTCCATTCCAGCTTTCTTCTTCCACTTTCACGTCGAGCCTGCCCATGACCTCCTCGATCAAAGCCGTCCTCACACCGCACGTACGCGACATCGGCAATCTGGCCGTGCGGCGCGTACTGCCGGCGATGGCGGCGCGCCTCGTCGGCCCGTTCATCTTCTTCGACCACATGGGCCCAGCAACCCTCGAACCCGGCACCGGCCTCGACGTGCGCCCGCATCCGCATATCGGCCTCGCGACCGTCACCTATCTGTTCGACGGCGCGATCATGCATCGGGACAGTCTCGGCTCCGAGCAGAAGATCGTCCCCGGCGACGTCAACTGGATGACGGCCGGGCGCGGCATCGTCCATTCGGAGCGCACGCCGGCCGAAGACCGCGCACGCGGCCAGAGAATTCACGGCATCCAGACCTGGGTCGCGCTGCCGCTCGCCGATGAAGACGCCGAGCCGTCGTTCGCGCATCATGCGGCGGCGACCTTGCCGGTCGTCGAGCGCAATGGCGTGATGCTGCATGTGATCGCGGGCACCGCGTTCGGCGCGGTGTCGCCGGTCGCGACGTTCTCGGGCACGCTGTACGTGGCCGCCGACTTCACGCCGGGCAGCGCGTTCGCGCTCGAACCGGAGCACGAGGAGCGCGGCGTATATCTGGTGGAAGGCGATCTGGAGATCGACGGCACCACGCTCGAAGCCGGCCAGATGGCCGTGCTCGCGCTGGACGAAACCGTCACGCTCGCGAGCACCCACGGCGCGCGCGTGATGCTGCTCGGCGGCGAGAAGCTAGACGGCGAGCGCTTCATCGAATGGAATTTCGTCGCGAGTTCACGCGAGAAGATCGAAGCCGCGAAGCTCGCGTGGACGAATCAGGAAATGGGCCACGTGCCCGGCGAAACCGAATGGGTTCCGCTGCCGCAGCGCAAGTAACGGCGCCCGGGCCGCACGCGCAGGACCGCATTGAAATCGCGCGATTCGGCCCCAGCTAGCCACAAACCGTTTCTATCGACGAGGACGCAATGGACACCACTCTGGCCACTTTCGAACAGGACGTCATCAAGGCGTCGATACTGGCCCCGGTGCTGGTCGATTTCTGGGCGCCGTGGTGCGGCCCCTGCAAGAGTCTCGGCCCGATGCTCGAAAAGCTCGAGGCCGAAGCCGCCGGCAAATGGAAGCTCGTGAAGGTCAACGTGGACGAGAACCACGAACTGGCCGCGCACTTCCAGGTGCGCAGCATTCCGCACGTGATCGCGTTCGCCGACGGCCAGGCCGTCGATCAGTTCATCGGCGTGCTGACGGAAGGACAGCTGCGCGAGTTCCTCGACCGGCTCGTGCCGCAGGGCGCGCCGGGGGCGCGCATCGAAGCGCAAACCGCGCTCGCCGAAGGCCGCCGCGACGACGCCTACGACCTGCTGCAAGCGGCGCTCGCGTACGACCCGGGCTTCGACGACGCGCGCATGGACCGCATCGAGTTGCTGCTCGAAGACAACCGCATCGACGAGGCGCGCAACGAAGTCGATCTGCTGTCGCCGAAAACCACGCAAGGCATCGACGCGCGTTTCAACGCGATCAAAACCAGGCTCGACGCGGTGGACGCCGCCGCGGACCTGCCGCCCACCGATGCGCTCGAAGCGCGCGTCGCGGGCAATCCCGACGATCTCGAAGCGCGCTTCGATCTCGCGAATGCGTTTATCGCGCGGCACAAATATGCGCAGGCGCTCGAACATCTGCTTGCGATCGTGCAGCGCGACCGCGGGTTCCGCGAAGATATCGGCCGCAAGACGATGTTGTCGGTGTTCGATCTCGCCGCGC
The DNA here is from genome assembly GCF_046543485.1 of Paraburkholderia sp. EG304. NCBI lineage: Bacteria > Pseudomonadati > Pseudomonadota > Betaproteobacteria > Burkholderiales > Burkholderiaceae > Paraburkholderia > Paraburkholderia sp. EG304. Next base: position 81,397 of record NZ_JBKGUA010000004.1, read on the forward strand.
ATCAGCCGGAGCTGGTGGCGCAGTGGCGGCGCAAGCTGAGCGCCTCGTTGAACTGATCGTTTGCGATGTTTTGCCCCGATGGCGGCCTGGGTCGGAGCGGTTGAAACCGTCGCCCAGGCTGTCACCTAAACCGTCGCCTTCTTCGCCAGCTCCCGCAACACATACGCCGCGGCCGCGAAACCAAAGCTCGCGGTCACACACACGCTCGATCCAAACCCCGCGCAGTTCAAGCCGACCGGCCCCGTATGTCCGGGCGACGTGCTCACGTGCTCGGCTTCTTCATCGATATCGCAAACGGCCGCTTCCGGATAGATCAGCGGCTCGTCGGAATACACGGCGCTCACCTTGAACTTCGCTTTCGGCCCGCGCGGAAAGCCGTGCTGCTTGCGCAACTGCCCGCGCACCTTCGACAGCAGCGGGTCCTGGATCGTCAGCGCCAGATCGTCGATGCGGATACGCGTCGGGTCGAGCTGACCGCCCGCCCCGCCGACCGTGATCAGCGGCTGCTTGCGCTCGACGCACCACGCGATCAGCGCGGTCTTCGTGCGCACGCTGTCGATCGCGTCGATCACATAGTCGAAACCGCCGCCGAGCGTCGCCGCGAAATTGTCCGGCTCGACGAAGTCTTCGATCAGGCGCACGTCGCAGTACGGATTGATCGCCTTGATGCGCTCGGCCATCGCTTCGACCTTCGGTTTTCCGTAGTTGCCGTCGAGCGCGTGAATCTGCCGGTTAGTGTTGCTTTCCGCGACGTTGTCCAGATCGATCAGCGTCAGCGTGCCGAGCGCGCTGCGCGCAAGCGCCTCCGCGACCCACGACCCCACCCCGCCGATGCCGATCACCGCGACGTGCGCACCCTCGAACGCGGCGAGCGCGGGCGCGCCATACAGACGGGCGATGCCGCCGAACCGGCGGGCGCGGTCGGCGGTTTCGTTCGCGTCGAGGCTGGTAGTAAGATCGGATTGCGCGGTGGTGCTGGACATGATGGCAGGGCTCGAAAACACAGGCGGAAAGTAACAGGCGGCGGCGCATTGGCAATTCGCTTTGGCCAATCTGGCGCGCAGCCCGTATTTTGCCTTAACACGTGAAGGCAGCCGCGCAGGACCCCGAGCCGCGACCCAACGTTGCAGGCCTGGCGCTCGCAACATGCGGCCGCCATACGTTGATCCGCTCGCGCGCAAAAACCCGGCGCCTTAGCTATACTTGGCCCACTGTAGCGTTCGCATAAGAACATGATCTCACTCGCCGAGCTTCGGAAAAACTACTCGCTAGGCTCACTGGACGTTGCCGACGTCAACCACGATCCGTTCCGTCAATTCGACACGTGGTTCCAGCAGGCCATCGACGCCAAGCTGCCCGAGCCGAATGCGATGACGCTTGCCACGGTCGACGCGCGCGGCCGGCCTTCGGCACGCATCGTGCTCATCAAGGGCGTCGACGAGCGTGGTTTCGTGTTCTTCACCAACTACGAAAGCCGCAAGGGCCGCGAACTGAGCGCGAACCCCTACGCGAGCCTGCTGTTTCACTGGATCGAACTCGAACGCCAGGTGCGCATCGAGGGCCGCGTCGTCAAAACGAGCGAGGCAGAAAGTGACGCGTATTTCGCATCGCGTCCGCTCGGCTCGCGGATCGGCGCATGGGCATCGAATCAGAGTCAGGTAATTGAAAGCCGCTCGCAGCTCGAAGTACGCGAACGCGAAATCAGCCTGCAATACGGCGAAAATCCTCCGCGTCCGCCGCACTGGGGTGGCTACCGTCTGGTGCCCGACGCGATCGAATTCTGGCAGGGGCGGCCATCGCGGCTGCACGATCGTCTGCTTTATACGCGCGCGGAACATAGCGCGAACTGGCTGATCGCACGCCTGCAACCCTGACCGGACGATGCTGGGACGAATGACGCCGGCCGCGCCGCCATCGTAGCGGCGTGCGTCGGCGGGATTGCGTTGCGCGGCCCGCGGAATGCGCCGCACGCTGTCGCGATCCACATAGCTTTGCTTTAAATCAACGAACACGGAGAGATCACATGTTCTGGGAGAAAAAGCTGGCGCAGTGGGTTGAAGATGTCAAAAGCACAGCTAACCTGCCCGCACGCCTCGTGCTGTGGGACGGTCAGCAACACGACTTCGGGCAGTTCGCCGCGCCCCAGGTCACGCTACACGTGAAGAGCGCAACCGCGCTGCCCTACCTGCTCGAACCGAGCCTCGACAATCTTGGCGAAGCCTATGTCAAAGGCAAGATCGACATCGAGGGCAAGCTGTCGGACATCATCAATATCGGCTATCAGCTCGCGCGCAGTACCGTAACGAGCGCCGGCAAGCTCGCGCGCGTGCGGCGCTACTTCAATCATTCGAAGACGTCGGATAAGAAAGCCATTCAGTACCACTACGACGTGTCGAACGAGTTCTACAAGCTGTGGCTCGACGAGAACATGGTCTACTCGTGCGCGTACTTCGAGACCGGCACCGAAGACCTCGCGACCGCGCAGCTGAAGAAAATCGATCACATTCTGACCAAAATCCAGTTGCAGCCCGGCCAGCGTCTGCTCGACATCGGCTGTGGCTGGGGTGCACTCGTGCTGCGCGCCGCGCAGAAGTTCGGCGCGAAGTGCGTCGGCGTCACGCTGTCGCAGAACCAGTTCGATCTCGCCACCGCGCGCGTCAAAGCGGCCGGGCTCGAGAACCAGATCGAAATCCGCCTGCAGGACTATCGCGACATCCCGGGGCAGTTCGACCGCATCACGAGCGTCGGCATGTTCGAGCACGTCGGCCGCAAGAACCTGCCCGGCTATTTCCAGAAGATCCATGATCTGCTCGCCGACGACGGCATCGCGATGAACCACGGCATCACGTCGAGCGACGCCGACAGCGGCGAAACCGCGCTCGGCGGCGGCGAGTTCATCGACCGCTACGTGTTCCCGGACGGCGAGCTGCCGCATATCAGCCTCGCGCTCGAATCGATGCAGCGCGGCGGACTCGAACCGATTGACGTCGAAAGCCTGCGCCGTCACTATGCGCACACGCTCGACATCTGGGCGGAAAATTTCGAAGCCCACGCGGATCAGGCGCGCAAGCTCGTCGACGACGAAAAATTCCGCATCTGGCGCGTGTATCTGGCCGGCTGCGCCTATGCGTTCGAAAACGACGACGTGTCGATCTTCCAGGTGGTGTGCCGCAAAGCCGGCCGCAGCGCGAAAACCCTGCCGTGGTCGCGCCGCTACATGTACGAAAAACCGCTGTGACCGTGCCGTGACCGGTTGCGCCGCGGCGGCGTGCATGAAGCGCGCGCCGCGGCGCAATTCTGATCAACAGCAGGCCGGACATTGATGGACCACAGCAGGACGAGTGACATTGAAAAGCCGTTGAACGGCAAGAACGGCAGCGCGGACGATGCGGCGCACGACGCCACGCAGCAGTTCGATCTGTTCGGGATGCCGGTCGAGGCTGCGGCAGAAGCGCCGGCCATGTCCACGAGCGAGGCCGATTCCATCGCGAGCACTGCCGCGCAGCCAGAGCGCAAGCGCGCGCCGAAAACCGCAAAAGCAAACGCCGCCGCGTCGCTGTTCGAAGACGACGCCGCGCCCGACAGCCCCGCTGCTGAACCAGCCTCCGCACCCGCCGCCACCGACGCCCCGAAAAAACGCCGCGGCCGCGACGTGCTCGCCGCGCCGCCGTCGCCCGAATTGCTCGCGCTTGCGGCGCAATTGCCGCCGCAGATCCATCTCGGCACGTCGACATGGTCGTTCCCGGGCTGGAGCGGCATCGTCTATGGCGACAACTACAGCAACAGCAAACTGTCGCGCGAGGGCTTGAGCGCGTACGGCGCGCATCCGCTGCTGAAGACGGTCAGCATCGACCGCTCGTTCTACCAGGCGCTGACGGTCACCGAATACCTGCGCTACGCGCAGCAGGTGCCCGAGCACTTCCGCTTCATCGTCAAGGCGCCGATGACGATCACCGACGCCACCGTGCGCGCCGAGCGTGGCGAGCCGGTGTCGCTGAACCCGTGCTTCCTGAACGCGCAGATGGCGATCGACGATTTCGTCACGCCCTGTGTCGAAGGCCTCGGTGCAAAGGCCGGCGCGCTGGTGTTCCAGTTCTCGCCGCTGCCGGATCAGATGCTCGCGCAGCCGGCGGTGTTCATCGAGCGTCTGGGAGAGTTTTTCGGCGCGCTGCCGAGGCTGCCCGACGGCAGTTGCTATGCGGTCGAGATTCGTGACGCGAGCCTGCTCACGCCACGCTTCATCCGCATGCTGAAGACGGCAGGCGTGCGCTACTGCGTCGGCATTCATGCGCGGATGCCCGATCCGCTGCGCCAGGCCGCGGCGCTCGCGCTGCTCGACGGCGAGCCGGCCGGTCCGCTGATCGTGCGCTGGAGCCTGCACGGCGGCTTCAAATACGAACAGGCGAAAGCGAAGTACGAGCCGTTCAACCAGCTGGTCGACGAAGACCCGGCGACCCGCGCGTCGCTCGCCGAACTGGCCGCGCGCTACGCGCTCGCCGGCCAGCCGGTGGTGATCGCGGTCAACAACAAGGCGGAAGGATCGGCGCCGCTCAGCTGCGTGAAGCTGGCCGAAGAGATCGTCGAAGCCTGTGTGCGTGTCACTCAGGGACGCGGGAATAGTGGCGCTGGCGCTGATGATGCGCGATCGCAGGCACAGGAACCGCAGTGACGAACAGCAGCCGGCGGCCATGCGTATCCGCCCGCTGCCGACTCCGATCCTCGCGCTGCGCCGTTAGCCCGCCTTGATCCGATGCGCGAACTTCTGGCGGAATTTCGCGACCTTCGGCGCGACCACGAACGAGCAGTAGCCCTGATTCGGATGCTGCGCGAAATAGTTCTGGTGGTAAGCCTCGGCGGGCCAGTAATTGTCGCCGAGCGGCAGCACCTCGGTCACGATCTTGCCGTCGTAGATGCCCTGTTCGCCGATCTCGCGAATCGCCTGCAGCGCGGTTTCGCGCTGCGCATCGGAATGCGTGAAGATCACCGAGCGGTATTGCGTGCCGACGTCGTTGCCCTGCCGGTTCACCTGGGTCGGATCGTGGATTGCGAAGAAGATGTCGAGAATCTCGCGATAGCTGATCTTCGCCGGATCGAAGTCGACCTTGACCACTTCCGCGTGACCGGTGTCGCCGTCGCAGACCTGCTCGTAGCTCGGACGGCGCGTATGACCGCCCGCGTACCCCGACTCCACCGCATTGACGCCCTCGACGTCCAGATACACCGCTTCGAGGCACCAGAAACATCCACCGCCGAGCGTTGCCGTCTCGTTCATACGCTTCACCCCAGGATCAGATCCACACAATGATCGGCAGTCGGCCTGCGTAGCGCCGCCGGGTCTGCCACCGCATCCGAATATATGGCCGAAAACGCGGACTAAAAGGCACAACCGATGCACCCGTCGCGCGGCGCCGCTTGCAACGCGTCGCGCAATTCCACGCGAATCCCGCAGTGCAGATATCGAGTATAGAAAGGCCGTCGCGTGACGGGTGAATAACCATGCAGCACAACAGCAAGCGCCGCGCCCACTCGATCGCATGCTCAGCGAAGCGAAGCGAAAAATGCGGCGAGACGAGGCATGACGATCGGCGTGTCCGCACGAAACACTGCGGCCGGTCCGTGCTGGACTGTGAGCGAGCTGACGCCGGAGCACGCACCGTACGCAACGCCGTGCGGCGCACGCGGCGATTACAGTTAAAATTGGCGGAAATCGATGATTTTCACCATGACTTTCGAAACATCCGCTGCCAGCCGCACATATCCGCGTTGTTATCCGCGCCTCGATTCGCGCTTTAGTCCGTCTTTCACACGGCGCGCGCCGGGGACCCTGCCCCGATGAAGAGCGCGAGCCCACCCAACTTCGACCAGTCCGCGTTCAGACAGGCGCTCAGCCAGTTCGCGACCGGCGTCACCGTGATCACGACACGCGCCGCGTCCGGCCAGTTGATCGGCATCACGGCCAGTTCGTTCAACTCGGTTTCGCTCTCTCCGCCACTCGTGCTGTGGAGTCTCGCGACGCGCTCGGCGTCGATGCCGGTGTTCCGCGCCAACAGTCACTACGTGATCAACGTGCTGTCTTCGACGCAGCTCGATCTGTGCAAGCGCTTCGCGACCGTGAAGGGCGACCGCTTCGAGGGGGTGTCGCACGCGGCGGGCGACACCGGGATGCCGGTGCTCGACGGCGCGCTTGCGTGGTTCGAATGTCATAACCGCAGCCGCTACGACGAAGGCGACCACGTGATTTTCGTCGGTGAAGTGGAGCGCTGCGGCGTGCACGAAAATGCCGCGGACATGCTGCCGCTGGTGTTCCAGAGCGGACAGTTCCACGGCCTGAAGCCGCTTTGAGCGGCGCGGCGCGTCCCTCGCGCCGGTAGTGCGGGTCGGTCTGACGCGCCGGAAATGGCGCGCCCCTCGTCAGCCTCAACGGTCGCTATGCGTGGCCCCGTGCCCGCTGCTCTTCTTCACCAGTGACACCGGCACGCCCGAGTCTTCCTTCAGCGTTTCGAGCACGATGTTCGAGCGGATGTCCATCACGCCCGGCGCCTTGTACAGGCGGTTGAGCACGAAATCCGAATAGTGCTTGAGGTTGTGCGCGAGCACGCGCAGCAGATAGTGGGTTTCGCCGGTCACGACGAACGCGCCGACCACTTCGGGCCAGTCGCGCAACGCCTCGGCAAAGCGCTCGTGCCAGTTCTGCTGGTCGTTGCGCATCGATACCTGCACGAACGCTTCCAGCTCGAACCCCAAAACTTCGCGGTTCAGACACGCGCGGTAGTGTTCGATGACGCCCTGCTCCTCCAGCAGACGCAGGCGCCGCAGACAGGCTGATGGCGACAGCGAGATACGCTCCGCCAGGTCGAGATTGCTGATCCGTCCTTCCTGCTGAAGCACCGTCAAGATACGGCAATCGGTGGCGTCGAGCGAGATCGCGTTCATATTCGGTCTCCCTTTCCTGTTTGGCTCAAATTATGTTCCAAGACACGGCTGGTTAGGAGATTTTTTCGCAATCACATTTCACGGCTTGACCTCTATCATTTAGAGATAGTCACCTTCCGTCGAAACCGTCATGCGAGCACTCTGGGACATCACCCCCGCCGTCGATCCCGCCACGCCCGTCTGGCCGGGCGACACGCCGGTCGGCATCGAGCGCGTCTGGCGCATGGAGGCTGGCTCGCCGGTCAATGTCGCGCGTCTGACGATGTCGCCGCACACCGGCGCGCATACCGACGCGCCGCTGCACTACGACGCCGAAGGCGCCGCGATCGGCGACGTGCCGCTCGACGCGTATCTCGGTTTGTGCAGAGTGATCGACTGTATCGGCGCGTCGCCTGTTGTGACGCCACAACACCTGACCGGCTCGCTCGACGATCTGCCGCCGCGAGTCTTACTGCGCACTTACAGAAATGCGCCGACGCGCGAGTGGGATAGCGCGTTCTGCGCGGTCGCGCCCGAGACCGTCGATCTGCTCGCCGCGCGCGGCGTGAAGCTGATCGGCATCGATACGCCATCGCTCGATCCGCAGGAATCGAAGACGATGGACGCGCATCACCGCATTCGCGCGCACCGGATGGCGATTCTCGAAGGCATCGTGCTCGACGCGGTCGAACCCGGCGACTACGAGCTGATCGCGCTGCCGCTGAAGCTGACCACGCTCGACGCAAGCCCGGTACGCGCGGTGCTGCGCGCACTGCACGGCTCTCGCTAAGCCACGCGACTCGGCGAGCCAACAACCCGACAACCCAACCATCGAACCACCATGAACCATCGTGACGAAGCCGTGGCGCTCGACAGCGCCGACCCGCTCGCAGCGCTGCGCGACCAGTTCGCGCTGTCGCCGACGACCATCTATCTCGACGGCAACTCGCTCGGCGTACCGCCGGCCGCCGCGGCGCAGCGCGCGCAAACCGTGATCGCCGCCGAATGGGGCGAAGGGCTGATCCGCAGCTGGAACAAATCCGGCTGGTTCGTGCTGCCGCGCCGGCTCGGCAACAAGCTCGCGCCGTTGATCGGCGCGGCCCAAGACGAAGTCGTGATCACCGACACGATCTCGATCAACCTGTTCAAGCTGCTGTCGGCCGCGCTGCGGCTTGCGAATGCACGCGATCCGCAGCGTCGCGTGATCGTGTCCGAGCGCTCGAACTTCCCGAGCGATCTGTATATCGCGCAGGGTTTGATCGAGCAGCTCGATCGCGGCTACGAGCTGCGCCTCGTCGACGATCCGTCCGAGCTGCCCGACGCGATCGGCGCGGACACCGCGATCGCGATGATCACCCACGTGAACTATCGCACCGGCTACATGCACGACATGGCCGCGCTGACGAAGCTGATTCACGACAGGGGCGCGCTCGCGCTATGGGACCTCGCGCATTCGGCGGGCGCGGTGCCGGTCGATCTGAACGGCGCCGGCGCCGACTACGCGGTCGGCTGCACCTACAAGTATCTGAACGGCGGCCCCGGTTCGCCCGCGTTCGTGTGGGTGCCCAAGCGCCACCAGAACGAGTTCGCGCAACCGCTGTCGGGCTGGTGGGGGCATCGCGCGCCGTTCGAGATGAATCCGACGTATCAGCCCGACGACGGCGTGGGCCGCTTCCTGTGCGGCACGCAGCCGATGGTGTCGATGGCGCTCGTCGAATGCGGGCTCGACGTGTTCCTGCAAACCAACATGCAGGCGGTTCGCGAGAAGTCGCTCGCGCTGACCGATCTGTTCATCGAACTGGTCGAGACGCGTTGCAGCGAATTTCCACTGAAGCTCGTGACGCCGCGCGAGCACGCGCAGCGCGGCTCGCATGCGAGCTTCGAACATCCGCACGGCTACGAGGTGATGCAGGCGCTGATCGCGCGTGGCGTGATCGGCGACTATCGCGAGCCGCACGTGCTGCGCTTTGGATTCACGCCGCTGTACACGCGCTTCGTCGACGTATGGGACGCCGTCGAAACCTTGCGCGACGTGCTCACCCGCGAGGCCTGGAAAGCTCCTGAATTCGCCCAGCGCGGCGCCGTTACCTGAGGACGACAGAATGACCGATCACATGCACACGCCGGGCTTGCCAGAAGAACCGGCGGCACAGGGCTGCCCGTTCGGGCACGGACGGACGGCTTCGGCGCCGGCCGCTAGTGCCACGACCGCCTCCGCGAGCACGGCCGATAGCGGCTGGCACGACGCGCAGCTCGACTTCTCGGCGTCGATGAGCTACGGCGACTATCTGACGCTCGGCACGGTGCTGGACGCGCAGCATCCGTTGTCGCCGGATCACAACGAGATGCTGTTCATCATCCAGCATCAGACGAGCGAGCTTTGGATGAAGCTCGCGTTGTACGAGTTGCGCGCGGCGCTCGCGGCCGTGCATCGCGATGAGCTGCCGCCCGCGTTCAAGATGCTCGCACGCGTGTCGCGGATCATGGAGCAACTGGTGCAGGCGTGGAGTGTGCTCGCGACGATGACGCCGTCTGAATACACGGCGATGCGGCCGTACCTCGGCAGTTCGTCGGGCTTCCAGTCGTATCAGTATCGGCAGATCGAATTCCTGCTCGGCAACAAGAACGAGCAGATGCTGAAGCCGCACGCGCATCGCGCCGACGTGTACGAGCAAGTGAAGGCATCGCTCGAAGCGCCGTCGTTCTACGACGAAGTGGTGCGGCTGCTTGCGCGCCGCGGCTTCAAGATTTCACCCGCGCGGCTCGAACGCGACTGGACCAGGCCGACCGAACATGATGCGTCGGTGGAGGCCGCGTGGCTCGAGGTGTATCGCAATCCGTCCGAGCATTGGGAGCTGTACGAGATGGCGGAAGAACTCGTCGATCTCGAGGATGCGTTCCGCCAATGGCGCTTCCGCCACGTGACGACCGTCGAGCGCATCATCGGCTTCAAGCAGGGCACCGGCGGCACCAGCGGCGCGCCGTATCTGCGCAAGATGCTCGATGTCGTGCTGTTCCCGGAGTTGTGGCATGTGCGGACGATGTTGTAACGGTTGGCGCGTGTCAGACAGGGAATGACCGGAAATCACGGCAAGCATGATGCCGCGGTTGTTCCCGCTCGTTGCAGAACAGGCACCGTTCATCGGGCTGAGGAAAGTTCGGAGTTCTCCGAATCTTGAGAGATGGTCAGCATGCCAGCATCGGAACCCCATAAAAAACATCAGAGGGTTTCGATATGCCCGGTGTCGATAACGCCGAAGGAGTGAAGGTTGTACTGAGTGCCCCGCAACTCGCGGCCGTGCTATCTCGTCAGTCGATCAGCCAGTCGGAAATGCTTTCCAACCGGCTTTGGGGCGGGTTACAGGTCGTCGGCGGCGTGCTGGAAATGGTCGGCGCAGGTGTGCTGTGCGCTTTGCCAGATCCGACGATGGCGAGCAAAGCCGGGTGTGTCGTGTTCGGGGTACATGGCTCGGACTCGGCGGCGGCTGGCCTGCGGCAGGTCTGGACTGGTCGGGACACCGCCACGCTGACCCAGCGGGGCGCGACGAAACTCGCTGAAGCGATGCGGGCGAGCCCTGACATGGCGAACAATATCGGCCTGTCCCTCGATATCGCCGTGCCGTTCGGCTTTGCTGGCTCTATTAGGGCGGCACGCGCTGCGCGCGTCACGATGGGCCGGATCAGGCTGAACATGCATGAGGCGAAGGCGGGAAGCCGGATTGGTGGACATACGCTTTTGAAACATGTCGGTCGGACTGAAGCGCAGTTGCGGGAGAGGCTCAGGCTGGAGCCGAAAAGAACTGAAGTATCGTCTTTCGCAAATCTTCAGGAGGCGGAGTGGGCCATATCAGAAACGATGCTTGCAAATGCATCAAAGATCCGAAAATGGACAACAACATCAAAACGAACTCTGACGCTCGAGAAGGATGTTGGAAGAAAAGTAGGCTATGTATTGACCAAGAAGACTGACACCCTAGTGGACAGCAGTAAAGTGAAGGTCATCTTGAAGTACGGGACGTACAACGGGATGCCCTACTACATTCTCACGGCTATGATCGAAGGCTGAATTTCACATGGATATTGATATATGAGATACGAAAATTTGTATCAATTGATTTGTGGCCGCTTCCATGAAGACTTCGACCTTTTTGGCAACACAATCGAGGAATTGGTCTTGTCTTTTACATGCGAGTGCACACCGGAAGAGATTAATGCGACGGTGGCCGAGATAGACCGATTCAAGAGCGATCATGCTCGGAATCTCGACGCCGCGTTTGAGGAAAATTTTGGCTACCAGTGCGATCCGACTGTGTGGGAGCAAACCACCGAGGCTTTTCTCGACAAACTTAAGAGTCTTCTCCTGAGCGAGTAGCCTGATTTTCCTCGCACTGGACGGCGATACATGACATACGACGATCTGGATCAATTGATCGGTGTCTACTTCAATGAGGCTTCCGACTACTGGGGAAACACAATTGAAGAGTTGGTGCGGGCTTGTGCAAGCGGATGCACGCCAGAAATGATTAACGCAAAGGTGGCCGACATAGATCGGTTCAAGAGAGATCACGCTGGAAATCTCGGCGCTGCCTTCGAAGAGGAATTCGGCAGCCAGTTCGTTCCGACGCTGTGGGGTCGCACCGCCGAATCTTTTCTTGATGGGCTTAAACGTCTTCTTCTGAGTGAGTAGCCTGCACTTCCGCCCGCCGGACGGCCCCGCCGTCTGGCGGGGCTTCCGTCTACTTTCATTTCACCAGGCAACCGACGGCGCTTGACACCCCCTAGCGTGCGGTATACCCACCATCAATCGGCAAACACACCCCGCTAACCATCGACGCCGCATCGCTCAACAAAAACAGGATCGGCGCCGCGACCTCGGCGGATTCAGCAAAGCGCCTGAGCGGAATCGCCTGCAACGCAGGATCGCGTTTGACAGGATCGCTCCACGCCAGCACCGCCATCGGCGTCAGCGTGACCGTCGGGTTCACGCTATTCACGCGGATCCCGTGCGGCCCCAGTTCGATGCACAACGCGCGCGTGACCGCATCGAGCGCCGCCTTCGACGCCGAATAGCTCAGATGATCGTCGAGCGCGACGAGCGCGGCCTGGCTCGACACGTTGACGATGCTGCCCGCGCGACCCGCGTCGAGCATGCCACGCGCGACGTGCTTCGCGACCAGCACCGCGCCGCGCGTATTCACCGCCATCACGCGATCGAAGCTCGCGGCCGTGGTATCCACCGCGCGTTCGAGCAACGCGATGCCCGCGCAATTGACGAGACCGTCGAACGGTTCGAGCGACGCGAATGCTTCGTCGATCGCGGCTTCGTCGCTGACGTCGAGCTGCAACGGCTCGCAGCCGGTTTCCTCGGCGAGCCGCGCGAGCTCGTTCACGTTGCGCGCGGCCGCGACGACCGATGCGCCGCTCGCGCACAGCGCCTCGACCGTCGCGCGGCCGATGCCGCTGGAGGCGCCCGTCACCAGAATCGAGCGACCGGAAAAATCGAAAGTAGCGTTCATGATGATTGCAAGCGATGCATGACCGGCTTCAACGCCGGATAGAGATCCACGTACACGCCGAAGCGCTGCTCGTATAACGCCATGCGCCGTGCGTCGGGCTGCGCGCGCTCGATCAGCGTGACCCAGCCGTCTTGCGCCGCTTCGCGCGACACGAGGCCGACGCCGACCGCGGCGAGCAACGCCGCGCCCATCGCGGCTTCGACGTCCTGCTCGATCGTGTAGACCGGATAGCCGGTGACATCGGCGATCATCTGCATCCACAGGTCCGAATGCGCGGCGCCGCCCACGACGATCAACTTGTCGTCGAGCGATTGCGCGCCTTTGCGCCCCGCCTCGATGTTGTGTTTCAGCGCGAACGACACCCCTTCGAGCACCGCGCGATACAGATGCGCGCGCGTATGAAACAGCGACAATCCGACGAACGCGCCGCTCGCCTTCGCATCCCACACCGGACTTCGCTCGCCCATCAGATACGGCAGGAACAGCACGCCGTCGGCGCCCGCCGGCACTTGCGCGGCCGCTTCTTCGAGCAGCCGATGCGGATCGCCATGCGGTGTCGCGCGCGCGGCCTCGATCTCCGCCTGACAGAACTGCTCGCGATACCAGCTGACCGACGCGCCCGCGGTAATCGCGCCGCCGAATACGTAGATATCGTGCTGCCCGTTGAAAACGTGCGGCATGCTGACCAAACCGTGTCGCGCGTCGACACGCTGATTGATGTAACCCCAGCACATGCTGGTGCCGATCATCGCGACGTGCTGTCCCGCGCGCGTGACGCCGGCCGCGAACGTCGCCATCGCCGCATCGACGCCGCCCGCGACGATCGCGGTGCCCGCTTCCAGTCCGAGCTGCGCGGTCCATTGCGACAACAAGCCGCCCACCACCTCCGACGATTCGACGAGCCGCTCCGGCATCATCGTCGCGGGAATGCCGAGCATATCGAGCGCTTCGTCCGACCAGTCGCGCCGCGCGATATCGTAGACGCCGCCGATATTGCCAGCCGAGCTGTGATCAACGGCGACCTCGCCGGTCAGCATGTAGATCACGTACGCGTTCGGCGGCAGGAAATAGCGCGTATGCGCCCACACGTCCGGCTCGTTCTCGCGCAGCCACAGCATCTTCGTGTAGCCGTAGTAGCTGTCTACCCCATTACCGGTGATCGAATAGAGCCGTTCGAGATCGACGTTCTCGCGCACCCAGTCGACCTCTGCGGTCGCGCGCCGGTCCATCCAGATCAGGCACGGCGCGAGCGGCCGCATGTCGTTGTCGACCGGGATGCCCGAGCCGCCGTACAGGCTGCTCACGCACAGCGCCTTGATCGCACGCGGCGCGATGCCGGCCGCCTTCGCATCGCCGACGCACGCGGCCACGCATTCGACCACGGCCTTAAGCCACACTGCGGGCCACTGCTCGGCCCACAACGGCTTCGGCGTGTCGGGTTGATAGCTCGACGCATGCTGCGCGACGATCGCACCGTGCTCGTCGACCAGCAACGCCTTCGTGCTCTGCGTGCCGATATCGACGCCGATGACGTAGTTCATAGAGTCTCCGTTGAATAGCCACGCACGCGATTTACGCGCGCGGCTTCATCAGCACCTTGATCGAGTCGAGCGAGTTCGCGATCCTGATCGCTTCGTCCCATTCTTCCAACGAAAAGCCGTGCGTGACGATGCCCTTCGACGTAACGAGTCCACGCGCGAGCAGATCGATCGCGATCGGATAGCAATAGGGTCCAAGATGCGCGCCGCGCACATCGAGCTCCTTGCGATCGCCGATCACCGACCAATCGAGTGTCGTATCCGCGCCGAACACCGAAAATTCGACGAAGCGTCCGAGCTTGCGGATCAGGTCCATCCCCTGGTTCACGCCGATCGGCGCGCCGGTCGTTTCAATATAGACGTCGCAACCGTAGCCGTCAGTCAGTGAACGAATGATCGCGAGCGCGTCGTCCTTCTGAGGATTGATCGTCACGTCCGCGCCGTATTCGCGCGCGAGCGCGAGCCGCTCTTCGACGAGATCGATCACGACGAGCTTCTTCGGCGTCTTCAGATGCGCGACCTGCGTCATCATCAGACCGAGCGGCCCCGCGCCCGCGATCACGACGACGTCGTCCAGTTGCAGATCGCCGCGATTGACCGTGTGAATCGCGCAGGCGAGCGGCTCGATGATCGCGGCGTCTTCGAGCGAGATGCCGTCGGGAATCTTGTGGACGATCGCGGTCGGCGGAATGCGCATGTACTCCGCCATGCCGCCGTCCGCGACCTCGCGCTGAAAGCCGAAGATGTTGTGCACTTCGCACATCCAGTACTGGCCGGATTTGCAGTAGCGGCACTTGCCGCACGGCACGATCTGCTCGGCGATCACGCGCTCGCCTTTTTGCACGCCGAAGTGCTCGGCCGCGCCCTCGCCCAGTTCCTCGACATAGCCAAAGAACTCGTGGCCCGGAATCACCGGCGCCTTGACCCACGGGCTCGGGCCGCCCCAGAACATCTTCGCGCCCGAATGGCATTTGCAGTCGCTCGCGCAGATGCCGCACGCGGCGATGCGGATCACCAGTTCGTGCGCGCGGGCGCGTGGCTTCTGCACCTGCTCGACGCGATAGTCTTTCGGCGCATGACAGACGATGGCGGTCATGTTCTGCTGGTCGGATGGAGTCGTCATTGCATGGTCCTGCGAAAAGAAGGATGTGGGGAAGTGAGCGTTACTTTCTGCGGTCGCGGCTGATATAGATCGCGAGCAGAATGATTCCGCCCTTGATCACGTTCTGCACGTATGGATTGACGCCGACCATGTTCAGGCCGTTATTCAGCACACCGAGTAACAGCGCGCCGATCAGCGTGCCGATGATCGAGCCGCGTCCACCGGAGATAGATGTGCCGCCCATCACGACGGCGGCGATTGCGTCGAGTTCGAAGCCGACGCCGGCGTTCGGCTGGCCGCTCATCAGACGCGCGGTCAGCACGATCGCGGCGAACGCGGACGTCAAGCCGGCGAGCGTGTAGACGATCATCTTCACGCGCGCGACACGCACGCCGGACAAGCGCGTCGCCTGCTCGTTGCCGCCGATCGCATACACATAGCGGCCGAACGGCATCCGTTCGAGCAGCACCCACGCGATCACATAGATCACCGCCATGATCACGACGGGCGCCTGGATGCCGAGAATCTTGCCGCTGCCGAAGAAGCTGACCCAGTCGGGCAGACCGTCGATCGGGTAGCCGCCGGTGTAGATCAGCGCGAGGCCGCGGGCGATACCCATCGTCGCGAGCGTGACGATGATCGGCGGCATGCCGGCGAACGCGACGAAGAAACCGTTGGCCGCGCCGAAGCCGAGACCGACCGCGAGCCCGACCGCCAGCGCGGCCACCGCATTCATGCCCGCGACCATCAACCCGGCCGACAGCGTGCCCGCGAGCGCCATCACCGAGCCGACCGACAGATCGATGCCGCCCGTCAGGATTACGCAGGTCATGCCGACCGCGATGATCGCGTTGATCGACACCTGGCGCAGCACGTTCTCGATGTTCGCGGCCGACAGAAAACTGTCGCTCGCGAACACCATCACGATGCAGACCACCAGCAGGCCGATGAACGGATAGAACAGCGTCGAGCGTTTCAGCGCGGCCCACGTGAAGCGCACGGGCGCGCCCGGCGTGTCGCTGCTGACGGTCGAGGTTTTCGGCGAAGAGGAAGGATTAGGCATGTTCATGAGAAGCTCCAAGCGAACCGGCGGTCGCATAGGTCATCACGGCATTCGATTCGATCGCGTCGCCTTCGAGCAGCGCTTCGATGCGGCCCTGCCGGAACACGGCGACGCGGTCGCACATACCCACGATCTCCGGCAACTCGGACGAGATCATGATGATCGAGTAGCCGCGCGAGGTCAGTTCGCGCATCAGCAGATAGATTTCGGCCTTCGCGCCGACGTCGATGCCGCGAGTCGGTTCGTCGAAGATCAGGATGTTGGTGTGGTGATTGAGCCACCGCGCGATCACGACCTTCTGCTGATTGCCGCCCGACAGCGTCGCGACTTCGGTGTGCATCGTCGGCGCCTTCACGCCGACGCGCTTCATGATGTCGGCGGTCGCGCGCGCCTCGCTGCGCTGGTCGATGAAGAAACGCAGCGAGCGGTACTTGCCGAGGTTGTTGATCGAGATGTTCTGCTTGATCGAGAAGTCCGTAATGAGCCCTTCCGTCTTGCGGCTCTCGGGCAGAATGCCGACGCCCGCGCGCAGCGCATCGGCCGGATCTGCAAGCTTCGCGGCCGTGCCGTTCACGCGAATTTCCTTCACGTACGCGCGCTCCGCGCCGATCACCGCGAGCGCGGTCTCGGTGCGCCCCGAGCCGACGAGCCCCGCAAAGCCGAGAATCTCGCCTTCGCGCAGCGTGAAGCTCAACTCGGGGCTGTCTTTGAACAACTGCAGGCGCACGACGTCGAGCACGATCTTCCCATCGGCGCGCGGCGCCGGCTTCGGCGGAAAGCTGCTTTCGATGCGGCGTCCCACCATCATCTGCACGAGCCGGCTCACGTCGGATTGCACGACCTCGGTCATGCCGACGTACTGGCCGTCGCGCAGCACCGTGATGCGGTCGCACACCTCGAAAATCTCTTCGAGGTGGTGCGAGATGAAGATCATCGCGACGCCCTGCTGCTTCAGTTCGCGCATGATCGTGAACAGATGCGCTGCTTCGGCTGGCGTCAGCGTCGCGGTCGGCTCGTCGAGGATCAGCACGCGCGCATCGAGCGACAACGCCTTGCCGATTTCGACGAACTGCTGCTGCGCAACGGACAGTTCCCGGATCGGCACCGACAGATCGATCTCGACGCCAAGCCGCTGAAATATCGCGGCCGCCGCGCGCCGCATCCTGGCGCGTTCGAGCAGGCCGAAGCGGTTGCGCATTTCACGGCCGAGAAACATGTTCTCCACCGCGTTCAGATACGGAATCAGGCTGAATTCCTGAAACACGATACCGACACCTGCGGCCACCGCGTCGTGATAGTTCGCGAAGTGGCGTTGCTCGCCGTCGAGCGTGATCGTGCCTTCGTCCGGCTGATAGATGCCGCACAGAATTTTCATCAGCGTCGACTTGCCCGCGCCGTTCTCGCCGAGCAGCGCGTGAATCTCGCCGCGCGCGATCTCGAGGTGAATGCCTTGCAGCGCCTTCACACCGGGAAAGCTCTTGCTGATGTTGTCGAGCTTCAGAATCGTGTCCATCGCGTGTTCCTCTGCCGCGCTCCGCCGCGCATGATCGTCACGCGCGGCGGCCTGCGTTTGCATTACCAGCTGAAGCCCTTCGCGTTGCTCCTGTCGATCATTTTCACGTCGACCGGAATCGCTTTCGGCACATTGGCGCCCCACTTCTTCGCGAGCGCGATGCCGAGCGCGATGCGCACCTGGTCGGCCGGGAACTGCGCGGAGGTCTCGACGAATTTCGAATTCGGCTTCTGGATCGCGGCGATCGCTTCAGGCGCACCGTCGACGCTCGTCAGCTTGATGTCCTTGCCCGACGATTCGATCGCCGACAGCGCACCCATCGAGCCGCCGTCATTCACGCTGAACAGGCCCTTCAGGTTCGGATGCGCCTGGATCATGTTCTCGGTGACGGACAGCGCGGTCGCGCGTTCCTGCTTGCCGTTCTGCGTATCGACGAGCTTCACGCCCGGCGACTTCGCGAGTGCCGCCTTGCAGCCGCGCACGCGTTCGAGAATCGGCACAACCGGAATGCCGTCGAGAATCGCCACTTCGCCGCTGCCGCCGATCGACTTCGCGAGGTAGTCGCAAGCCATCACGCCCGCGTCGTAGTTCTTCGAGCCGACGAACGAATCGACCGGACCGTTCGCGTTCGCATCGACCGCGACCACGACGACGCCCGCCTTCTTCGCCGACGTGACCGCCGACTGGATGCCGGTCGAGTCGGTCGGATTGACGAGCAGGATGTCGATCTTCTTTTGCAGCATGTCTTCGACGTCGCTGACCTGCTTGCTGACGTCGTGATGCGCGTCGGTGACGACGACCGTCGCGCCGGTCGACGCGGCCGCGTCGTTCAGCGCTTTTTGCATCGTCACGAAGTACGGGTTGTTGAGTTCCTGGAACGTCATGCCGATTTTCAGCGGCGCGGCCTGCGCGGTCTGCGCAGCCGACACGGCGGCGAGCGACAAGCCGAACACGAGCGCGGCGACGCGGCGCGCGACCATCATCGAAGGATTGAGCGAAAGAGTAGACGGCTTCATGGTTGTCTCCATTTTTTGAAGTGAGCACGCCCCTCGCGCTGCGGGTGCACAGCGCGATCGATGCGTGTTGAAACGCGAGTGGACAAAAACAGCGGACTACCGGGCGGGCACTAGGTGACCGGATACGCGACGCCGCTACGCGGCAAGCCCGGCGCGAGCACGATCGCCGGTGCGTTGTCGATGCCCCGGCCACGCGCGGCCGCCTGCTCGGAAGCGTCGCGGCTCGCATCGTTGAGTTGCTGATAACGGCGGAACGTCGATGGCGCCATGCCCTTCATCGCGAGGAACTGCCGGTTGAAATTCGACAGGTTATTGAAGCCCGCCTTGAAGCAGATGTCGGTCACGCTCAGTTCGCCGTCGGTCAGCAACTGGCACGCGAGATTGATGCGCATGCGATTCACGTACTGCACGAAAGGCAGCCCGGTATGGCGGCGGAAATAACGCGAAAAAGCGCTGACGCTCTGGCCGGCGAGTTGCGCAAGCTCCGACTCGCGCAATTCGTTCGAGAGGTTCTTGCCGATATACGCGAGCACATGATTGATGCGGGTTGCCGCGAAGCTGGTCGGGTCGGCCTGATACGCGGGACTCGCGAGCGTGTCGCGATCCGACGCGTTCATCAGGATCTCGAGCATCGACATGAACAGCACGAGCCGGCGCAGTCCGCGCGCCGCGAGCAGTTCGAGAAAGAGCGGCTTGATTTGCGCCGAGGTCTCATGACCGAACGACAGGCCGCGACGCGCGTCGGCGAGCAGCGCCTCGACCTGCCGCCATTCCGGAAAACTCTCGAGACAGTTCGATACGAACTCCTGGCCGAACTGCACGACCAGATTGCGCTGCGCGACGCTCTCGCCTTCGGGCACGTCGCTGACCCAGTTGTGCGGCAGGTTCGGCCCCATCAGCACGAGATTGCCGGGCGCGAAGCTGCCGATGTGATCGCCGACGAACATCTTGCCGGTTGTCGCGACGATCAGATGGATCTCGTACTCCGGATGAAAGTGCCAGCGCACCGTGCGATACGGATAGCCATGCGACCACACTTTGAACGACTCGTCGTGACGTACGGCCACGATTTCGAGATCAGGTTGCACTGTCTGCCTCCATGGAGCGGCACGGGTGAGGCGCCGCCGATCTTGATCTTGTAAAGCGAAAAGTAACCGCCAAACGCGTTGGCGACCACTTAAAAAGAAACCGCGGACCGATACTTTTTTGCACTGGGGTTAATCCCGACGCGCGCAAGGTCAAATTTGATGCAATGCAATATGCGAGGCCCAGCGCGTTTTCGACCTTCGGACGCCCGTCGCTGCCGCAGCCCGCATGCCGCGCTGCGCCATCAAAACCCCGTTCCGTTGCCTTGACTTTCGTTTCGCCGGGTACGATCATTCGCTCACATACAGAGCAAATGCTCTGAACGCACAAAAACCCGCGCCACGAGCGCGGTGGACGTTTGCAACTACGTTGCATGGGACCAGAGCAAGCGCTGAAGCGCTAACTCTGGCCGACACCGGAGACACGACATGAACAGCGGGCAAGGCAGCGGCGCGGCCGCACACGTGATCCTGCACATCGGCGCGGGATCGTTTCATCGCGCGCATCAGGCGTGGTATCTGCATCGGCTGAACGAAGCGAGCGCGGCCAGCGAGCCGCACTGGTCGCTGACCGTCGGCAATATTCGCGGCGACATGAACCCGGTGCTGGAAGCGCTCGCCACGCAGAACGGCGTCTACACGCTCGAAACGGTCACGCCGCAAGGCCAGCGCGCGTACGAGACGATCCGCTCGATCGAGCGCGTATTGCCGTGGAGCGAAAGCCTCGACGGGCTGATCGAAGCGGGCTCCGACCCGGCCTGCAAGATCATCGCGTTCACCGTGACCGAAGGCGGCTACTACCTCGACGAACACGACCGGCTCGACACCGCGAATCCCGATCTCGCCGCCGACCTCGCCGGCGGCCACAAGACGATCTACGGAGCGCTCGCGGCGATTCTCGACGCGCGCGTGAAACGCGGCGCGGGCCCTGTCACGCTGCAGACCTGCGACAACCTGCGCAGCAACGGCGAGCGCTTTCATGCGGGCATGAGCGAGTTTCTCGAACGACGCGGTGCGAACGAACTCGCGCAATGGTTCGATGACAACACCTCGTGCCCGTGCTCGATGGTCGATCGCATCACGCCGCGTCCGACGCCCGACGTGCGCGAGCGCGTGAAGGCCGCGACCGGCGTCGACGACGCGAGTCCGGTGATGGGCGAAGCGTTCATCCAATGGGTGATCGAAGACCGCTTCATCGCGGGACGGCCGGCCTGGGAGAAGGTCGGCGCGGAACTCGTCGATTCGGTACTACCGTACGAGGAAGCGAAGATCCGCATTCTCAACGCGACGCATAGCTGCATCGCGTGGGCGGGCACGCTGGTCGGTCTGAACTATATCCACGAAGGCACGCTCGACGCCGATATCCGCCAGTTCGCGTACGACTACGTGACCGAGGACGTGATCCCGTCTCTGACACCGAGCCCGCTCGATCTCGAACGCTATCGCGACGTCGTGCTCGAGCGCTTCAGCAATCCGCATATTCTCGACACGAACCAGCGCGTCGCCGCCGATGGCTTCTCGAAGCTGCCCGGCTTCATCGCGCCGACACTCGCCGAATGCTTCGAGCGTGGCGTTACGCCGGCGGCGACCGCGATGCTGCCCGCGTTGTTCTTCCGCTTTCTGGAGCGCTGGCACACAGGCAAGCTGCCCTATGCGTATCAGGACGGCGTGATGGACGAGCGCGTCGCGCACGGCTTTTTCACGGCGCCCGACCCGCTGCGCGCATTCGCGGCCGACCGGCTGCTGTGGGGCGGCATGGCGCAGACGCCCGAACTCGAAGCGGCGCTCGCGGGCGCGCTCGCGCGTGTCGACGCATGGCTCGCGAAACGCGGCGCGGCTTGACGAGCCAGGCTTAATGCGCATGACAGCGCGCGCGATGTGCGGATAAAGTAGCGCATCTCCAACGACGAAGGTTTCGCTCCCATGTACCTAGGCATCGACCTCGGCACGTCCGAAGTGAAAGTTCTGCTGCTCGCCTCCGATGGCCGCGTGATCGGCACCGCAGGCTCGCCGTTCACCGTTTCGCGTCCGCACCAGCGCTGGGCCGAGCAGAATCCCGAAGACTGGTGGGCGGGCACGCACAGCGCGCTCGCCGCGTTGCGCGCGCGTCATCCCGACGAGTTCGCGCAGATTCGCGGCATCGGCCTGTCGGGGCAGATGCACGGCGCGGTGCTGCTCGATGCGGAGAATCGCGTGCTGCGGCCCGCGATCCTGTGGAACGACATGCGGAGCGACAAGGAATGCGCGGAGCTGACCGAGCGCGCGCCGGATCTGCACAGCGTCGCCGGCAATCTGGCGATGCCCGGTTTCACCGCGCCGAAGCTGCTGTGGGTCGCGCGTCACGAACCGGAGATCTTCGCGAAAACCGCCTGCGTGCTGCTGCCGAAAGACTATCTGCGCCTGCAACTGACGGGCGGCAAGGTGTCCGATCCGTCGGACGCGGCCGGCACGCTGTGGCTCGACGTCGCGAAACGCGACTGGTCGGATTCGCTGCTCGCAGCCTGCAACATGACGCGCGCGCAGATGCCGGCGCTGCGCGAAGGCAGCGCGCCGGCCGGCACGCTGCTGCCGGAACTCGCGCGCGAATTCGGCCTGCGCGACGACGTGATCGTCGCGGCCGGCGGCGGCGACAATGCGACTAGCGCGATCGGCATCGGCGCGACGCAACCGGGCGACGGCTTCGTATCGCTGGGTACGTCGGGCGTGCTGTGCGTGGTCGGCGACAGCTTCCGGCCGAACCCGGCCTCCGCCGTCCACGCGTTCTGTCATGCGATCCCGGATCGCTGGCATCAGATGAGCGTGGTGCTGTCGGCGGCGAGTTGTTTGCGCTGGGTCTGCAAGCTCACGTCGACCGACGAGCCGACGCTGCTCGCCGAAATCGAGGCGCTGCCCGCCGAGGCCTTGACCACCGCGCCGCTCTTTTTGCCGTATCTGTCTGGCGAGCGCACGCCGCACAACGACCCCTACGCTCAAGGCGTGTTCTTCGGCATGACTCACGCCACCGACCGCGCGCTGCTGGGCTACGCGGTGCTCGAAGGCGTGACGCTCGCGCTGACCGACGGCCTCGACGCGCTGCGCGCGGCCGGCACCGAAGCGAAGGTGCTGTCGCTGCTCGGCGGCGGCGCACGCAGCGATTACTGGGCCCAGTTGCTCGCCGATGCGCTCGACACCGTCACCGTCAAGCATGGCGGCGGCGAAACCGGCGCGGCGCTGGGCGCGGCGCGTCTCGGCTGGCTCGCGGCAGGTGGCGAGCCGGCCACCGTGCTTACCAAGCCGCCCGTCGAAAAGGAGTTCACGCCGAATCCGCGTCGCCACGCGGAATTGCGCACGCGCCTCGAAGCGTATCGCGCGCTGTATCGCCACGTACGGCCGCTGTTCGATCCCGCGCGGGTACCGCTCGCCTGAGCGTCATCCGCGGCCGGCCTGCGCGACAGACGCGCCGCCGGCCGCTATCATCGGCACACTTCAAGCGAAATCTCATCGTGCCCAGGTCCACAGAAAAACTCGATCTCGCCACGCGCGCCGCGTGGCTTTACTACGTCGCGGGCAACACCCAGAACGAAATCGCCGAGAAGCTGCAGGTGTCGCGGCCAGTCGCGCAGCGGCTCGTCGCATTCGCCGTCGAAAAGAACCTGATCCGCGTGCGGGTCGATCACAAGCTCGCCGATTGTTTGTCGCTCGCCGATCAGCTGTCGAAGCGCTACGGCCTCAGCATGTGCGAGGTCGTGCCGATCGACGGCGATACGCCCGAGGAACTCGACCGCAAGCTCGCGGTGGCCGGCGCGCAGGTGATGGAGCGTTATCTGACCGCGGAAAAGCCAATGGTCGTCGCGGTCAGCAGCGGGCGCACGCTGAAAGCCGCGGTCGATCAGATCGCGCAGCTGGACCGTCCGCAGCACCGGTTGGTATCGATGGTCGGCGCGATCGCGCAGGACGGCTCCTCGAACCGCTACGACGTCGCGCTGCATATTTCTGAAAAGACCGGTGGCAAGCATTTTCTGCTGCCCGCGCCGCTGCTCGCCGACAGCGAGGCCGAGCGCGCGCAGTGGTGCAATCACCGTCTTTATCGGATCGTCGAGTCACTGTCCGCGCAGGCCGACGTCGCGTTCGTCGGCATCGGCAACATCGGCATGACCTGTCCGTTGCACGAGGACGGCTTCATCACGGAAGGCGAGGTGAAGGAGTTGATGCACAACGGCGCGGTCGCGGAAATGCTGGGCCTGCCGATCGATGCGGCCGGCGCGCACGTCGAATCGCCGACCGGCCGGCGCGTGACGAGCATCGCGCTCGACGCGCCGCCACGCCGGCCGACCATCGGGTTTGCGGGCGGACAGCGCAAGCGTGAGGCGTTGATCGCGGTGCTCAAGGGTGGGTGGTTGTCGGGGCTCGTGACTGATGAGTTGTGTGCGCGGGCGGCGTTGGAGGCTTGAGGGGGATGAGTGGTGGTCGCGCATATCGCATCGACCCTCGAAAGCACCTCTAGCGTTTGCCGATCACAAAAAGGCACCACCCGGGCTGCGCAACAAGGGCCCGAAAAGGCAATTACCCAAGAAGACACAAAGGAGAAAAAAGCAATTTCTTCATCGTTTTAATCAGCTGCTAACGCCGCAACATGAAATCGAGGCTCGCTCCCCGCGTAGTACCGAAAGAGCATGACACATGTTCTGCGAGAAAAAGTATAGTTGTCATCGCGCGCCACGTGATTCATTCGTGCTGCACCTTGTCGAAATATGTTTCATCCTCGGGTGCGAGATTTTAACGACATTCGCATAAGCGATATTCAGCCGTTTGTTTTGCGTCGCAATCTCCGCCGCAAGAAAGCACTCCAACTGGTTAGTTGGTGCTCGTTACGTATTTTTCTCCGTCAAAAAAGTAACGCTTACGAACACTCTCCTCGGCAGTTCCGAAATCAATGTAAATGCCGACAAAGCCTCCGCGTGATTTCGCGGCAATCGCCACACTATAGCCACCAGTCGAAAGCATGAGTGACGGATTGCCTGTTGACGTTTTTTTCACTAGCCATATGGGACCCAGTGCCGCCCCCCATCCACAAGCCTGACTAGTCGTGACAAACCACGTAGATACCGAACTATCCGATGACAGTGGAATTTTTTTCCCTTGCATTTTGCAATTCAGCGACCCATAAGGTCTGAAGGAGATGTCTGATTCGATGGCTGAGCGAATTACTTCAGGGACCGGCCCAAGGTCTTGACTCTCCACGGATGCAAGAGGTTCGGAAGCGGATGCAAAACAGTTTGCACAGACCATCGCAAGAATTATCAGCATTGCTTTCATTGGCTACCTCGGTCCGCCACGTTAGAGCATATGTTATCCAGGATAAGATCAAATACTGGCATAACATGGGCCTCCGAAATGTCCTTTCCACCATAAGCCAGACTGGGGCCATCATGGTGATACGCGTAGGTCATCACAAAAACATTTCTCACAATGGCCCCGGCGGCAATCGCAAGTCGCTTATTTTCCAAATAATGCCTCACCATCGCATCAGCACCTTGTTCTGCATCGAAACGCTGACTGTTTGTATCGATTCCATAGGCACTTGCTGTTCGGTCAACAAATTGACCCAATCCTGAAGCGGAAGTCGTTCCTGCGGCAGCATCTGGATTGAAGCCAGATTCGTGACGAGTCATTGCCAAAACCATCGCAATATCGTCCCTGCTCAAGCGATACTGACGACCTTTTTGAACCAAAAGATTTATGACCTTAATTTGAGAGATTTTTGATGCATCTCCGCCCCTTCGGCTATTACCGGCAATTCGACCCGGCGAGATATCAATTGGGAGTCGATAGTGACTCCAACTCACGATTTGATTATCTTTATATGCCGGCGCCGGGTGAGGCACCCAAATCGCATCATAGTTGATACAACCACATGATTGCGTATTGATAAAATTCCCCACCAGCCCAATCGGATTGATGTGATACACATCCGATCCGGGGAAGCCAGGAACGCCCGCCGCCACCTCGTCCCACCACACCAGCTTCGCGATGCGCTTCTTCTCCTCTTCATGCTCAGGCCTGTGTCCGGTGCGCTCTTCGATGGCACTGACCAGCGCCTGCCACTTCGCCGGATTGGCCCATTCACTTTCGTGTTTCGCGATGAGGCGCGATGCGCGAAACGCGGCCCACGGAAATCCGGAACGCTGAGGGCTTTGTCCCGCGCTGCAAAGCTCATCCGCCGCGTAAAGACCGTCACCGCCCGGATACAGGACGCGATAGATTGCGGCCATCAGTGGGCTCAGCTTGCCAAGTGAACCCGCACCGGATGCCTCAGTGCGAAGCGCATAGTCCACATAGTCGCCCGTGGTTGCAAAAATGGTGTGCGTCGGATCGTGGTCTGCGTCGTGACACTCGAAGTCAACCCAGCTTTGTGAAAACTCCCGCGTCACGCGACCGCCCTCGAAGCTCTGCTCACGTACCCATCCGCGAATAGGGTTGCCTCGCACATCCGCGCTGTCTACCTTCCACCAGCGCCGTTTCGTCCCGTCGCTGCCTGGGTCTTTTTCCATGAACCTGTGACCGTCATCCTGCGGCAGCGCGGCAAAGCGATAAGCCTGGACCACATCGGTCTGTTTCGGGTCCTTGCCGGATCGCCCATTGGCATGGTCATGGTAGAGGGTCGTTCCACGCGCCACGCGCAGAATGGTGGGCTCCGGTGACAGGCCCAGCTCGCTCCACCGGTCCTCGTGCGCACAGTTGGCTCGAACCCAGTCGCGTCCGGACTTGATGAACTGCCTGATGCCCCCGTCGCAGAACACCTCGATGTGCGCCAGCCGCGTTCCGCTCGTACACGCGTTCAGCGAGTCATAGCGGCCAGGGTGGCCGATCAGGTCACCGGCCTTGACGGGAAATCCACCGGCGGTCCCCTGCGGATCGCCCGCGCTGCACGTCCGGTTGGTCGTGACAATCACCCGGTCGAACATCGAATCCGGCATGCGCTCTTTCGCGACCGGCCCGCCATTCTGCGCGCCCAGGCAAATCCATCCGCCCACCGCCGCGGAAGCTGCGACGTAGCCGCCCGCCTCGGGCGCATACAGCGTTGCTCCGTTCAGGTCCGTTAGCTGGCCCCACGTTGCACCATGCACCGTGTCAGTCTTGCCGATGCTGACACTTGCCCCCTGCGGCACGATGCCA
The DNA here is from genome assembly GCF_046543485.1 of Paraburkholderia sp. EG304. Lineage (NCBI taxonomy): Bacteria > Pseudomonadati > Pseudomonadota > Betaproteobacteria > Burkholderiales > Burkholderiaceae > Paraburkholderia > Paraburkholderia sp. EG304. The sequence continues at coordinate 108,297 of NZ_JBKGUA010000004.1, forward strand.
ACGATGGGGCCATTCGGCGTCCTGCGCACAGGCAGACCCACCTGCGACGGATCCGCAACCTGCCCACCGCGACCCGGCCGCGGCCTGTCCTGCGCAAACTGCGTCACCTGCCACTGCCGCGACCAGTACGCCGGTTTCTGCCGCTTCGGGAAGTTGTCATAGTCAGCGTTGGACATCAGGTGCATGTACAGGCTATAGAACGTCAGCCGCGTGCCGCGCGGAAACTCCATCTCGTGCCGCACCAGGGCAAAGCCCGTGCTGTACGGAGCCTGAAGCGGCACGTTACTGCCGTCCACGCTTGCTTCGCTGACCGGATAGTCCTGGTTGGCGCGATACGCGATCAGCACACCGTCCGCGATGCAGCGTAGTCCCGCGTCGAGGTCGAGCGCCTGCCCCGCGCCCGCCTCCGTGATGTGGAGGCCGCCGTGCCACATGCCCTTGCGGCTGACGAGATACGCGCCGGACGGCTCGTTCGTGGCAAGAAGGCGGTAAATGTCGTGCTCGTCGGTGAAACGGGTGGATGCACTGGCATTGCCTTGCGCCTTGCGCAGAAACGGAAAGGCAAAGGCCAGTTGCTTGAGAGCCGGTGGTTTTGGGGTGTGCGGGTTATGTGGTGCCGAGTTGCTCGTCATTGGCTCGGTGCACTCCTGAAAGGATTGGGGTACACCACACTATGACGGGTCGGCTAACAGCGTCGATTAGCCAGACTCTGAAATTGTTCGAACAATTGTCAAGCCGAGAAGTTCGCTTGAGGTTCGCCAAGGTCGCGAAGCTGGTCCTAAAACGGACCGCTATGGGTCATGAATGATTCGGAGAAGAAGGCGCTGTCCGGCGGCCAATACCGGGCCGCGGCAGCGCTGCTATCGCTGATCGACAGTCAGACTGCGCGGCGGCACAACATCGGTTAATTCCAAGGTGACAAAACAAGGGTACGCGAGCGTGCATGGAAAAGCGCAGGTCACGCCTATAGCGCACGCCGACCATCGCAATCGCGTAAAGCGGCGCCCATGCGCCGCTTTACCATTCATCAAGCCGCCAGCACCTCAACGATCTTGCGCTGGAACGCCTTCCCGTCGCTGTCGAACAGATGACAATGCTCCGGCGTCGCGCCGAGCTTCTGCGTATTGCCCTTCGCATGACGTTCGAGCGGCGGAATCCGCGCGATCAATCCGTCCGGCGCGACGCTCGACTCCGCGTACAGATATGCGGCATCGCCGAGCGATTCGACCGTCATCGTGCGTGCCTCGATACCGTCCTCGGTCGTGCTGACGTGCAGGTGCTCGGGGCGAATGCCGACCGTCACCTTGTCGCCCTGCTTCGCCGCTCCGGGCTCGACCGACACACGCTGCGTCTCGCCCGTCTCGTAACGCACCGTGACGCCATCGCGCGACACCGACTGCACGACGCCTTCCATGAAGTTCATCTTCGGCGAACCGATGAAGCCTGCGACGAAACGGTTCGCGGGCGCGTGATACAGCATCGTCGGGCTGCCGACCTGCTCCAGATTGCCCGCCGATAGCACCACGATCTTGTCGGCCAAAGTCATCGCCTCGACCTGATCGTGCGTCACGTAGATCATCGTCGTCTTCAGCTCGTCGTGCAGGCGCGCGAACTCGAGGCGCATCTTCACGCGCAGCGCGGCGTCGAGATTCGATAGCGGCTCGTCGAACAGAAACACCTTCGGCTTGCGCGTGATCGCGCGGCCGATCGCGACGCGCTGCCGCTGCCCGCCCGACAACTGCTTGGGCTTGCGATCGAGCAGATGGTCGATATGCAGAATCTTCGCCGCGTTGCGCACGGCCGCGTCGATCTCCGGCTTCTTCGCGCCGGCGAGCTTCAGGCCGAACGCCATGTTGTCGTAAAGGGTCATGTGCGGATAAAGCGCGTACGACTGGAACACCATCGCGATGCCGCGCTTGGCCGGCGGCACGTCGTTCATGCGCACCGCGTCGATGTTCAGATCGCCGCCAGTGATGTCCTCGAGGCCCGCGATCATCCGCATCAGGGTCGATTTGCCGCAACCGCTCGGCCCGACGAACACGACGAACTCGCCATCGGCGATGTCGAGATTGATGTCGCGCATCACTTCGTTGTCGTCGTAGGCCTTTCTGATGTTGCGCAAGGTTACGCTTGCCATGATGTGTCTCCGTGTAATGCCGTTCGATGCTGCTCGTTACTTCGTGCTGCTACCTGATGTCGTGTCGTGTCGCGTTCGTTCGCGCGCTCATGGCGCCGCGGCCGCCGCGGACAGTGTCCATTGCGCGACGAGGTCGGGCAACTGCCGCATATCGTCGAACACATGACGCGCGCCCGCCGCATGCAGACGGTCGATCTGCGCATCGCTCGCATGACCGCCGCCGATAAACCCCAGCACCGCCATGCCCGCCGTGGCCGCCGCCGTGACGCCCGTCACGCTGTCCTCGACGACGAGGCACGCGGCAGGCGCGAGCCCGAAGCCTTGCGCCGCCGCCAGATACACGTCCGGCGCGGGCTTCGGATTCGGCACCGCGTCGGCGCAGAACAGCCGCTCGCCGAAGAACCGCTTCAGGCCCGTGCGCGCCAGTACCGTCTCGACGTACGGCCGGAAGCTATTGCTCGCGCAGCCTTTGACGAGGGGCACCTGGGTCAGCGCCATCTCGATGCCGTCGACCGCGGGCGCATCGATCGCCGCCGCTTCGACCGCGCGGCGGATCGCATCGATATCGTCGGCGCTGAGCTGCTGGCCGAGCTGCGTCGCGGTGTCTTGCAACACGCGCTCGATGCGCAGCCCGAGCAGCGGCAGCACGACCGGCTCGACGTCGACGCCGGGCCAGCGCGCCTCGAGCTCATGCACCAGCATGCGCGCAGCCACCGCTTCGCTGTCGATCAGCACGCCGTCGCAATCGCAGATCAACGCATATCGCGCGATGCCCGGACCCGCCGTCGGGTCCGCCATCACTTGACCGCCCCGAACGTGAGGCCGCGCACCAGCTGCTTCTGCGACAGCCAGCCGACGATCAGGATCGGCGCGACCGCCAGCAACGAAGCAGCCGACAACTTCGCCCAGAACAATCCTTCAGGACTCGAATACGATGCGATGAACACGGTCAATGGCGCGGCGTTCGAGCTCGACAGGTTGATGCTCCAGAACGCCTCGTTCCACGCGAGAATCACGAGCAGCAGCGCGGTCGACGCGAGTCCGGGCAGCGCCATCGGCATCAGCAGATAGACGATCTCCTGCCATGTCGCCGCGCCGTCGATGCGCCCGGCTTCGAGAATGTCGCGCGGAATTTCGGCGAAGTACGTGAACGCCATCCAGACCGCGATCGGCAGATTGATCAGCGTGTAGACGATGATCAGACCCGACACCGTATCGAGCAGGCCGCTGTTTTTCCACAGCAGATAGATCGGCACCAGCACGCCGACCGACGGCATCATCTTCGTCGACAGCATCCACAGCAGCACCTTCTGCGTGCGGTGCGTCGGGAAGAACGCCATCGCGTACGCACAAGGCACCGCGAGGATCAGGCACAGCAGCGTGACGCCGACCGAGATCAGCACCGAGTTCCACGCGAACGCGAAGTAGTTGCTGCGCGCGAACACTTCGCGGAAGCTGTCGAGCGTCGGCATGAAAAACAGCGACGACGCGTAGGCCTGCTGCTCGGTCTTGAACGCGGTGATCGTCATCCAGAAGATCGGGAAGAACAGCAGCAGCGCGACGAGCCACGCGATCACGCCGGGAATACCGCGGCGAATCGTGTCGAATGGCGATTTGGTCGGCACCGCGACGGGCTGCGTCGTCGATGCCGCAGTGGAGGCAACGTGGCTCATTTTTCGTACTCCCCTTTCAGGTTCTTCGCGAGCATCCGCACGAGGAAGAACGACACGATGTTGGCCAGCACGACCGCGAGAATACCGCCCGCCGATGCGAGACCGACGTCGAACTGTTGCAGGCCGAGCGAGAAGATCAGGTACGACAGCGTGGTGGTCGCATTGCCCGGACCGCCGCCCGTGGTCGTGTAGATCTCGGCGAAGATCGACAGCAGGAAAATCGTCTCCATCATCACGACGACCGCGATCGCGCGTCTCAGATGCGGCAGTGTGATGTAGAAGAACATCGAGAACGGACCCGCGCCGTCGATCTTCGCGGCTTCCTTCTGCTCCTGGTCGAGCGACTGGATCGCCGTGAACAGGATCAGGAACGCGAACGGCAGCCACTGCCATGCGACGATCATGATCACCGCGGTCAGCGGATAGTCGGCGAACCAGTCGATCGGCTGCATGCCGAGCGCACGCATGCCCTGCGCGACGAGGCCATAGACCGGGTGCAGGATCATGTTCTTCCAGATCAGCGCGCTGACGGTGGGCATCACGAAGAACGGTCCGATCGCGAGCAGGCGCGCGATGCCCTGCCCGTAGAACTTGCGATCGAACAGGATCGCCATCAGCACCCCGCCGACCACGGTGATCACGAGCACCCACACGATCAGCTCGATCGTGTGCGCAATCGACGGACCGAACGACGGATCGGTGGCGAGATAGCGGTAGTTGTCGAAACCGGCGAAACCGCGCAGATCGGGATTCAGCAGGTTGTAGTGCGAGAACGAGAACCAGATCGTCATCGCGAGCGGAATGACCATCCACAGCACGAGAACGCTGACCGACGGCGCCACGAGCCAGCGGGCCGAATTGGCCTTACGCTCCTCACGTTCTTTTTCTGTCTGGGGATGGGCGTGCATCAAAGGTAGGCGCAAAGGACGCATGATGGACCACCTGTTCGGTAATGCGCGGAGCGTTCGCCCGAGCCGCGTGCGTGCGACGCGGCGTGCCGTGCTGAATGGCGCACGGCGCGCGCCGCATCGCTTACGGCGCAGACCAACGGCCGCCCTGCTTCATGAGCCGCATCGGTCGATGCGGCGGGCCTGCCGGGTTACAGCAGCGCAGATACTTGTGCGCAGTTACTTCTGATAACCCGCCTGCTTGACCGCGCGGTCCGCGGCCGCGTTGCCGGCGGCGAGCGCCTGATCGACCGTCATCTGACCTGCGATCGCGCCGGAGATGCTCTGCCCGACCACCGTGCCGAACGACTGGAACTCAGGAATTCCGACGAACTGCACACCGGTGTACGGGACCGGCTTCGAGGTCGGATGATCCGGGTCGGCGGTCTGGATCGCCTTCAGCACGAAGTCGCCGAACGGCGCGGCCTGCTTGTACTCGGGGCGCGCATAGGTGGACTGGCGCGTGCCCGGGGGCACCGAGGCCCAGCCTTCGTCCTTCGCGACCATTTCAATGTACTCCTTCGAGGTCGCCCACTCGATGAACTTCTTCGCCGAATCGGCCTGCTTCGACGACTTCGGAATCGCCAGCGCCCACGCCCACAGCCAGTGCGAGCCCTTCGGCGTGACCGCGACCGGCGCCGCGGCGAAGCCGACCTTGTCGGCGATCTGCGACTGCTGCTTGTTGTACAGCATGCCGGCCGCGACCGTCGCGTCGATCCACATCGCGCACTTGCCGGACGACATCAGCGTCAGGTTTTCGTTGAAGCCGTTCGAGCTCGCTCCCGGTGGGCCGTCCTTCTTCAGCAGATCGACGTAGAACGTCATCGCCTTCTTCCATTCCGGCGAGGTCAACTGCGCATTCCACTTCTCGTCGAACCAGCGGCCACCGAACGTGTTCACGACCGTCGTGCCGTACGCCATGTTCTCGCCCCAGCCCGCCTTGCCGCGCAGGCAGATGCCGTATTGCTCCTTGGACTTGTCGGTGAGCTTGTCGGCGAATTGCGCGATCTGGTCATAGGTCGGCTGGTCGGGCATCTTCAGGCCGGCCTTGTCGAACAGATCCTTGCGGTAATAGGTCATCGAGCTTTCGACATAGAACGGCAACGCGTACAGCTGGCCGTTCGCGGACAGGCCGTCGCGCGCCGTCTTCACGACGTCGTTCAGGTCGTAGTTCGCGGGCAGGTTCGTGATCGGCGCGAGCCAGCCGCGCTTGCCCCATTGCGGCGTTTCGTACGCGCCGATCGTCATCACGTCGAACTGGCCGCTGCCGGTCGTGATGTCGGTTGTCGCGCGCTGACGCAGCACGTTTTCTTCGAGGATCACCCAGTTCAGCTTGATGTCCGGATTCGCTTTTTCGAACGCCGGCGACAGCTTCTTCAGCTCGATCATGTCCGGATTGTTCAGTGTCGCGATCGTCACCGTCGCCGCCGACGCGCTCAGCGCGAAGCAGGTAGCCGCGCCGGCACCGGCCGCCTTCAGCGCGAATTTGAAAGCTGGTTTCATGGTTGTCTCCTTTCTCATACGTTATGTGATGCTGCGTTCGTTTGACGGAATGACGCGCCGCTCGGAGCAGCCAACGTGCCCGCTTACTGCTCTTGGTTCAGCTCATCCAGTTGCCGCCGTCGACGTTCAGCGTCTGCGCGGTGATGTAGTCGGCATCGGCAGACGCGAGGAACAGCGCGGCGCCGGTCAGGTCGTCGGGCACGCCCATGCGGCCGAGCGGCACGGCCTCGCCGACGAGGCGCTTCTTCTCGCCGAGCGGCCGGTTCTCGTAGCGTGCGAACAGCGCGTCGACCTCGTTCCACATCGGCGTGTCGACGACGCCCGGCGCGATGCCGTTTACATTGATCTTATGCGGAGCGAGCGCGAGCGCCGCGGACTGCGTATAGCTCAACACCGCCGCCTTGGTCGCGCAGTAGTGCGACACGAGTGCCTCGCCGCGCCGGCCGGCCTGCGACGACATGTTGATGATCTTGCCGCCATGGCCCTGCTCGACCATCTGCCGCGCGACCGCCTGCATCAGGAAGAACATGCCCTTCACGTTGACCGCGAACAGGCGGTCGAACACGTCCCAGGATTCGTCGAGGAGCGGGCGCATGTCGAACAGCGCCGCGTTGTTGAACAGGATGTCGATCTGGCCGAAGCAGCCGAGCGTGCTCGCGACGATGCGCTCGATGTCCTCGCGGCGCCGCACGTCGGCGCTGACGCTCAACACGCGTTCGCCATAGGTGCCGCGTAGCGCGCCGCCGATGCTGTCCGTCGGCTTCACGTCGACCAGCACGCAGCGCGCGCCTTCGTCGAGATAGCGCAAGGCTACCGCTTCACCGATACCGCTGGCCGCGCCCGTCAGAATGGCGACCTTGTCCTGCAATCGTGCCACTGCCTGTCTCCGGTTCGTTTTTGCATTTTGGCGCGTAGTGAGCGAACGCTCATCGCGCGATCAATTGCTCGGCTGGTGATCGAATGATCTGATACGAGCCGGGTCATGTCAAGGCACGCGGACGAATTTCGATGGTGCAGCGCGGCAGGCTTCGCACCACGCGACGATTCGCGCTGCTGACAAAAAATCGCGATACGTTATATCATTTCGACCTCGCCGCCCGCCCGGGGGCCGCCACGCCAGGAGATTCACACCGATGACTACCTCGCTCGCCGAACAGCACGCCATGCGGCTCGCGCATGCGGACGCGCACGCCGCGGCGCAGGGGCTCGCGCTGACGCCGCTGCGTCGCCAGGTGTACGCGGCGATCGTCGCGAGCGAGCGGCCGGTCGGCGCATACGAGTTGCTCGACGCGCTCGCGCCCGAGCGCGGTCGCATGCCGCCGACCACCGTCTATCGCGCGCTCGACTTCCTCGTCGCGCATGGCTTCGTGCATCGGATCGAATCGAAGAACGCGTTCGTCGCCTGCTGCGAAATCGGCGTGCCGCATCGCAGCCAGTTCCTGATGTGCGACGGCTGCGGCGCGACCGTCGAAATTCCCGGCGACGAACTCGCCGACCGCCTGTCGCACAGCGCGCCCGCGCATGGCTTCGAGGTGCATCGCCAGGTGATCGAGTTGAGCGGCCTTTGCGGGCCATGTGCGCGAGCGGCGAAGCCTGGCGGCGGAGCAGCAGGCGTTTCGTCGTGATCAGGCGCGCGGCGCCGCGCTGTATCTGGCCTTGCCACCCCGAGTAGCTCATTCAAACTCTCAAGTAGCAGGAAACAACGATGAAAACGATCCGCTTGATGTTGTCCAGCGCGCAGCGCGCGCTGAAGGGTTCGATGTCTGTACGCACCCATCTGCGCGCATGTCTGCTCACGCTCGCGCTCGCGGCGCTCGGCTTCGGCCAGGGCGCGTTCGCCGCCGACGCGAAGATTCCTGTCGTCGCCGCGGAGAATTTCTATGGCGACGTGGTGCGGCAACTCGGCGGCGATCGTGTCGACGTGACCAGCATCCTCAACAACCCGGACCAGGACCCGCATCTGTTCGAAGCGAGCCCGGCCACCGCGCGCGCGTTGCAGCACGCGAGCCTCATCGTCTACAGCGGCGCCGACTACGATCCGTGGATGGCGAAGCTGCTGGCCGCGTCGAAAGGCGCGCAGCGCACGGTGATCGTCGCGGCCGATCTGGTGGGCAAAAAAGGCGGCGACAATCCGCACCTGTGGTACGACCCGGCGACGATGCCGAAAGTCGCGCGCGCGGTCAGCGACGCGCTCAGCGCTACTGACCCGGTGCACAAGTCGGCGTACGATGCGAACCTCGCGAAGTTTCTCGATTCGCTGAAGCCGATCGACGCGAAGGTCGCCGAGCTGCACGGCCGCTATGCGGGCCTGCCGGTCACGGCGACCGAGCCGGTGTTCGGCTATATGTCGGACGCGATCGGCCTGAACATGCGCAACCAGCGCTTCCAGCTCGCCGCGATGAACGACACCGAAGCGAGCGCGGCCGATATCGCCGCGTTCGAACGCGATCTGCGCGAGCGGCGCGTGCGCGTGCTGATCTACAACAGCCAGGCCACCGAGGCGCTGACCCGACGCATGCTGAAGCTCGCGCAACAATCGAAGGTACCGACGATGAGCGTCACCGAAACCCTGCCGGCCGGCAAGACCTATCAGACGTGGATGCTGACGCAGCTCGACGCGCTGCAGAAGGCACTCGCGGCGGGTGATACGAACGGCGCGAACGGTGCGGCCAACGCGAAAGGACAAACTCCATGACTCCGACTGGCCATCGAACGCCAGCAAGTGCGCCAGCAGGCGCACCCACCGCGCGCCGCGACACGCCCGTGCTCGAACTCGACAACGTAACGCTCGATCTGGGCGGCCGCACGATCCTGCGTGACACGAGCTTCGTCGTGAACCAGGGCGAGTTCATCGGTGTGCTCGGGCCGAACGGCGCGGGCAAGACGACGCTGATGCGCGCGGTGCTCGGCCTCGTGCCGGCCGCGGCCGGCGCGATTCGCGTACTCGGGCAGACGGTCGAGCGCGGCAACGCGTCGATCGGCTATATGCCGCAGACGCGCAGCGCACTCGCCGGCCGCCGTGTGCGCGGCCGCGATTTCGTCGCGATGGCCGCCGATGGTCATCGCTGGGGCTTGCCGCATGCGGATGCGAAAACGCGCGCTGACGTCGATCGGGTGCTCGAGCTCGTCGGCGGCACGAATCTCGCGAAGCGGCCGCTGTCGGAGTTGTCGGGCGGCGAACGGCAGCGGCTCCTGCTCGCGCAATGCCTGCTCGGTAATCCGAAACTGCTGCTGCTCGATGAACCGTTGATCAGTCTCGATCCGCATCACCAGAAAAGCGTCGTCGAACTCGTGCGGCGCGTGCAGCGGGAGCTCGGCATCGCGGTGCTGTTCTCCGCGCATGAACTCAATCCGCTGCTGAACTCGATCGATCGCGTGCTGTATCTCGGCAGCGGCGTCGCGGCGCTCGGCACCGTCGATGAAGTCATCACGCGGCCGGTGTTGTCGCGTCTGTACGGCTCGCCGATCGACGTGATGCGCGTGAACGGCCGCATCTTCGTGATGTCTGGCGGCGTCGAAGTGGAAAAGCACGATCACGAGCACGAACACGACGAGGACGGCGGACATACGCACTCGCACGACCACGGCCACGGTCATTCGCACGGCCACTCACACAGTCACTCGAACCCGCACGACTCACGCGACGGACACAAGCACGATGTTTGAATACGATTTCATGGTGAACGCATTCGCGGCGTCGGGGATCGTCGCGGTGCTGGCCGGCGTGGTCGGCTATTTTCTGGTGATGCGCGGACAGACGTTCGCGGGCCACGCGCTGTCGCATGTCGGCTTCACCGGCGCGACCGGCGCGGTGCTGATCGGCATCTCGCCGATCTGGGGGATGATCGGCTTCACGCTCGCGGCCGGTGTCGGCATGGGCGCGCTCGGCGAACGGCTCGCCGGCCGCGATGTCGCGATCGGCGTGATCCTTTCCTTGTCGCTCGGCTTCGGGCTGCTGTTTCTGCACTTCTTCACCGCGTATGCGACGCAGGTGACGGCGCTGCTGTTCGGCAACGTGCTCGGCGTCAATGCATCGACGCTCGGGGTGCTTGCCGCGCTCGGTGTAGTAAGTCTCGTGGCGCTCGCGGCGATCATGCGGCCGCTGCTGTTCGCGTCGCTGCAACCGGAGCTGGCCGAAGCGAAGGGCGTGTCGCTGCGCCGCGTGTCGGTGCTATTTCTCGCGATCGCCGCGCTGGCCGTTGCCGCCTGCACGCAGATCGTCGGCGTGCTGCTCGTGTTCACGCTGATGGTGGGCCCGGCCGCCGCCGCGCAGAACCTGAGCACGCGGCTGTCCACCGGTCTCGTGCTCGCGGCCGCGTTCGCACTCGCGCAGGCGTGGCTCGGCTTGACGCTCGCGTTCTATACCGATTGGCCGACGAGCTTCTGGATCACCGTGCTATCGGCGGCGGTGTATGGCGGGAGTCTGCTGAAGCGGCATTGAGAGACGCTTTCGTCGATCGCATGAAAAACGGCGGCACGTGATGTGCCGCCGTTTTTTCATTTAGCGCCGCGTTTTGCGAGGTTTTTCAGCCGAGCAACACCTTCGCGTGATGCGCGAGATGATCCTCGATGAACGTCGAGATGAAGTAGTAGCCGTGGTCGTAGCCTTCGTGCCGGTGCAACGTCAATGGCTGCCCTGCGGCCTTGCACGCCGCTTCGAACACGTCGGGATTGAGCTGCGTGGGCAGGAACTGATCCGCGAGTCCCTGATCGACGAGAATCCCTGTTGCGAACTTGCGCGTCGCGTGCGCGACCAGCGCGCTCGCGTCGTACTGCTTCCACGCTTCACGGTTCTCGCCGAGATAGCCGCTGAACGCCTTCTCACCCCACGGACAACGCATCGGCGCGGCGATCGGCGCGAACGCCGACACCGACCGATAAATATCCGGATTGCGCAGCGCGAGCACCAACGCGCCGTGCCCGCCCATCGAGTGACCGAAGATGCCGAGGCGCGCGCCGTCGACCGGTAATTCGTTTACGACCGTCTCGCGCAGTTCATCCCGCACGTATGAATACATCCGGTAGTTCGTGGACCACGGCTCCTCGGTCGCGTCCACGAAAAAGCCCGCGCCGACGCCGAAATCCCACGCATCGCTCTCGCCTGGCACACCCGCGCCGCGCGGACTCGTGTCCGGCGCGATCAACGCGATGCCGTGCTGTGCCGCGAAGCGCTGCGCGCCGGCCTTGATCGGAAACGTTTCTTCCGTGCAGGTCAGTCCGGCCAGATAGAACAACGCCGGCACACGTCCCGCGTTCTCATGCAATGCCTGCGGCGGCAGATAGACCGAGAAGCGCATCGGCAGACCGATCGCGCGCGACTCGTGCCGGTAAAAACGCTGCTCGCCGCCATGACAGGCGTGCGACGATAGTAGTTCAAGCATCGTGACATTCCTCGTTTAGTAGAGCACGGCCGAGCGGATCGACTCGCCCTTCTTCATCAGGTCAAAGCCCTCGTTGATGCGCTCGAGCGGCAGACTGCGGGTGATGGAGTAGTCAGTCTGGCAGATGCCCGTCGCCTTCACCTCGATCAGGACTTCACCGGCGCGCGGGCCTTCGAGATCGACTTCCTCGAGGGTCAACGGGGCGCCGGCTTTCCATGCGATTGCTGCTTTGCTCTTCATCGTCAATGCTCCTCCGAGTCCGTGAGTGCGTGAATGCGTGAATGCGAAATGGGCATCGCATGCCCGGCGACCACGTGGCGCGCGAAAAGCGTAATGGTATTGCATAGTGCGCGAAGGCTGCCCCGCCGATGGCTGCGCTCCGCGCCGCGTTCGACGCCGCCGCTGCTACTGAGCTTCGCGCGACGCCCCGCCACCGAACCACGGCTCGACCCGGCCATACAGATCGACGAAGCGCGCGTAGCGCTCGGCAAGCGCCGCATCGCCACGTGGACCCGCAACGCGCGTCGCGCCCGGCGCGAGCGCGGCGAGATCGCGCGTTAGCCAATGGCCGCACGCAAGACCGCCGAGGATCGCCGCGCCGCGCGGCGCCGCGTTCGGGCAATCGACCGCGTGCAGCTCGACGTCGAGCGCATCGGCGAGCAGTTGCCGCCAGCGCGCATCGACGGAGCCGCCGCCCGCGAGCTTGAGCGCCGTCACCTGCGCGCCGCTCGCGCGAATCGCGTCGAGCCCCGCGCGCAACGAGAATGCGACGCCCTCGAACGCGGCGCGCATCATCGCCCCACGCGTATGCTCGAGCGATAAACCGAGCCAGCCGCCGCGCGCCTGCGGGTTCAGCCACGGCGTGCGCTCGCCGGTCAGGTACGGCAGGAAAGTCAGCGTCGACGCGGCGTGACCCGTTGCATCGGCGGCTGCGTCAGCCGCATCGCCGAATGCGTCGCGGTAAGCCTCCGCCCACTCATACGACAGCCACCCGCGCACCCGCTCCAACGCAATGCCGACGTTCTGCATCGCCGCCATCCGATACCAGTGATCGCTCGCCGCGCGATAGCGGTGCAAACCCTTCAGCGGCGCCGGTTTGTCGTTCGCGAGCACCACGATCTGTCCGCCGGTGCCGGTCGTCAGCAGCGCGTCGCCGTCCTGCGCGAGTCCGCTGCCGAGCGCCGCGCACGGCGTGTCTGCGGCGCCGGTCGCGAGCACGATACCGGCCCGCAAGCCGAGTGCCTGCGCGGCCTGCGGCGACAGCGCGCCCGACGCCGCATACGATGACGCCAGCGGCGCGAACCACTCGCGCGGAATCTCCAGACGCGCCAGCAGCGCCGTGTCCCACGCGCCGGCGGGATCGGCGAGCGCGGTCGCGCACGCATCGGACGCATCGGTCACGCACGCGCCGCCGAGCGCGACGCGCAGCCAGTCTTTCGGCTGGAGCGCCCAGCGCGTGCGACGCGCGGCTTCCGGTTCATGCAGCACGAGCCAGCGCAGCAACGGACCGGCCATGCCGGGCGCGACCGGATTCGGTTGCGGGTTGGGCCATGCGTCGAGCACGGCGAGCGCGCGCGAGTCGGGCCACAGCATCGCGCGCCGCACCGCCGCGCCGTTTGCATCGAGTAGCACGACGCCGTGCATCTGACCGGAGAAGCCGATCGCGCGCACGCCATCACGCAGCTCGCGGGGCAGGCCCGCCATCGCATCGACGAGCGCGTTCCACCACGTCTCGACGTCGATTTCGGCCCAACCCGCGTGCGGCGTAACGAGCGCATAAGCGACGCTCGATACCGCCTGCTCGCGTCCATGTTCGTCGACGATTGCCGCTTTCAGGGAGCCGGTGCCGAGGTCGATGCCGAGAAAACTCATGAGCGCAGGGACGTTGAAATGAGGATGAGGAAAGAGCCCGCGAGGCTGGCGACGAGACCGGCAAGTGGAGCAAATAAACCTGGCCGTGGCGACACCGGGAACGCCCGGCGAACGGGTCGAAAAACTCGCGGAAATTAGCCCGTTCGCGGGTTAACCCCGTCGTGCGGCGAGCGTCGTCAAAACAGGACTATGCGGGAAGCGTGATACACGCCATTGATTCTCACACATATCCCCGCCGGCGACGAAGCCGCGCCGCGCACGCGACGCACTGCGTCGGCAATCGCCGCCGCATAGGGCTCGCCGCCGCTGCACTGCTGATCCGCGCCACGCGTGGCTTCGATTTGCCTTTCAAAATAGGCCTGTGCATATCGTCGCCGGGAATGCCGGAATAGCCACGTATGGTCTTGTTGCGGCTTTTCGTCCCCGATACCTTGGAGTCATCCCAAAACGAGATGGTGGAGACAGACAATATGCAAGCGAACACGGTTCACCCGTGCGACGAGCGCCTACCGGCCGGCCAGTTGCTTACTCTCGGGATCCAGCACGTGCTGGTCATGTACGCTGGCGCGGTCGCGGTGCCGCTGATCATCGGCGCCGCGCTGAAGCTGCCGAAAGACCAGGTCGCGTTCCTGATCAGCGCCGATCTGTTTTCCTGCGGCATCGCCACGCTGATCCAGACGCTCGGACTGTGGATCTTCGGCATCCGTCTGCCCGTCATCATGGGCTGCACGTTCGCGGCCGTCGGCCCGATGGTCGCGATCGGCACTAATCCTTCGCTCGGCCTCCTCGACATCTTCGGCTCGACGATCGCGGCCGGCGTGATCGGCATTCTGCTCGCGCCCGCGGTCGGCAAGCTATTGCGCTTCTTCCCGCCGGTCGTGATCGGCGTGGTGATTTCGGTGATCGGTTTATCGCTGATGGAAGTCGGCATCAACTGGGCGGCAGGCGGTGTCGGCAATCCCGAATACGGCAATCCGGTCTACCTCGGCCTGTCGCTGCTCGTGCTGACGCTGATCCTGCTGATCAACAAGTTCGCCAGGGGTTTCGTCGCCAATATCTCGGTGCTGCTCGGCATCGTCGCGGGCTTCGCAATCGCGCTGATGCTCGGCCGCGTCAACCTGGACGGCGTCATGCACGCGCCGTGGGTCGGCTTCGTAATGCCGTTTCACTTCGGTCTGCCGCACTTCGATCCGCTGTCGATCGCGACGATGGTCACCGTGATGTTCGTCACGTTCATCGAATCGACCGGCATGTTCCTCGCGGTCGGCGACATGGTCGATCGTCCGGTCGATCAGAAAACGCTGGTGCGCGGCTTACGCGTCGATGGTCTCGGCACGCTGATCGGCGGCATCTTCAACTCGTTCCCGCATACGTCGTTCTCGCAGAACGTCGGACTGATCGGCGTGACCGGCGTGAAGAGCCGCTTCGTCTGCGCGATGGGCGGCGTGATCCTCGTGCTGCTCGGCCTGTTTCCGAAGATGGCGCAGGTGGTCGCGTCGGTGCCGGCGTTCGTGCTCGGCGGCGCGGGCATCGTGATGTTCGGCATGGTCGCGGCGAACGGCATCAAGGTACTGTCGCGCGTCGACTTCGTCAGGAATCAGCACAACCTGTTCATCGTCGCGGTCAGCATCGGGCTCGGCCTCGTGCCGGTGGTGTCGCCGCACTTCTTCTCGCAACTGCCGCCGGCGTTGTCGCCGCTGCTGCACAGCGGGATTCTGCTCGCGTCGGTGTCGGCGGTCGTGCTGAACCTGATCTTCAACGGCGTGAAGAGCGAGAAGAAGGCGAAGAGCGAACTGCGCCGCGCCGGGCACGATCTCGACAAGAGCGCGGGCGGCGAGCCGCAGGGCAACGAGATGCTGCGGGCGGCGGATCTGCACTGAGCCCGTTGATGCATCGCTGATGCTTCACGCGGCACCGAGCGCCGCGGATAAACAGAAACGCCACGGCATGCCGTGGCGTTTCTGTTTTGCTTCAGCGTTTCATCAACCTGCCGGGCTCACCCCGCGGTCGCCGCCGATGCCGCGACCGGCGCGCTCGCTGCACCGTAGTCGACCGGCGCGTCGGCGGGACGCGGCTGGTCGCCGTTGTGCTCGATCCAGCCGCCGCCGAGTGCCTGATACAGCGTGACCAGGTTCTGCAGACGCTCCATGCGCGCGGTCACCAGCGCCTGCTGAGCCACGTACAGCGCGGTCTGCGCGGTCAGCACCGACAGATAGCTGTCGACACCGTTCTTGTAACGCAGGGTCGACAGATCCAGCCGGCGCTGCTCGGCCGCGACATCCCGCTCGAGCGCCGCGATCTGCTCGTCGTAGGTGCCGCGCGCGGCCAGTCCGTCCGCCACTTCACGGAAGGCCGTCTGGATCGCCTTTTCATACGTGGCGATCTGCACGTTCTTCTCGATGTTGGCGAGATCGAGGTTGGCCATGTTCTGACCGCCCTCGAAGATCGGCAGCGTGATCGACGGCGCGAAGCTCCATGCCGCCGAACCCGGCTTGAACAGCCCGCCGAGCGTCGGGCTAAGCGTGCCGGCGCTGCCGGTCAGCGTGACCCGCGGGAAGAACGCGGCGCGCGCCGCGCCGATGTTCGCGTTGGCCGCGAGCAGATTCTCCTCGGCTTCCATGATGTCCGGACGACGCGTCAGCAGATCGGACGGCAGGCCCGCCGGAATATCCGTGAGCAGATTCTGGTCGCTCAGCGGCAGGCCTGGCGACAGATCCGCCGGCAACGGCTCGCCGATCAGCAGCACCAGCGCGTTATCGGCCTGGGCCCGCAACCGCATCTGCGACTGCAGGTTCGCGCTCGCGGTCTCGACGACCGTTTGCGACTGGCGCAGATCGAGTTCCGAACCCGTGCCGTTGTCGAACTGCAGTTTGGTGATCCGGTATGACTCCTGCGCCGTAACCAGCGTGTTCTGCGTGACCTTCAGCAGATCGTCCAGTTCGAGCACCGTCATGTACTGGTTCGCCACCTGCGAGACCAGCGAAATTTCCGCGGCCTTGCGCGCCTGCGCGGTGCCGAGATACTTGGCCAACGCCTGATCCTTCAGACTCTGCACGCGCCCGAAGAAGTCAATTTCCCACGACGCGTTCAAGCCCACCGAATACGTGTTGGAGATCGTCACGCCGGTGAACGTCAGGTCCTTCGGCGTGCGCGACCGGCTTTGCGAGGCCGCGGCGTCGAGCGTCGGGAACAGACCCGCACGCACGATGCGGTACTGCGCCGCCGACGCCTGCATGTTCAGCACCGACACCCGCAGATCGCGGTTGTTCTTCAGCGCGATTTCGATCAGCTGCTGCAGACGCGGATCGACGAAGAAGTTGCGCCAGCCGATGTCGGCGGCGGCCTGGCCGTTCGCGCTGCGCGCGCCCTGCGCGCCCGGCTGCTGGTCGTACACGCCGCCGGTCGGGAAGGTCGCCGTTACGGGCGCCCCGGGCCGCTGGTAGTGCGGCGCCAGCGTGCAACCGGTGGCGAGCAGCGCGACCGCCACTGCAATCAAAGAGTGTTTTTGCATCTCAATGCCCATCCTTGCCCGAGCCATTGCCATTCGACCCGTCGGTCGTGCCACCCGTCGCACCGCCTTGCGGATCGTGCGGATGGTGCTGTTCGTAGTGGCGCAGCGCCTCATCCGGGTCTTCCTTCTCACCGCCGAACTTCGCGCGAATCACGACGAAGAACATCGGGATCATGAAGATCGCGAGGAAGGTCGCCGTCAACATGCCGCCGATCACGCCGGTACCGATCGCGTGCTGGCTGGCCGAGCCCGCGCCGTTACTGATCGCGAGCGGCAGCACGCCGAGAATGAACGCGAGCGAGGTCATCAGAATTGGTCGCAACCGCAGACGCGCCGCTTCGAGCGCGGCCTCGATCGGCCCCATGCCTTCGCTCTGCTGCAGTTCGCGCGCGAATTCCACGATCAGAATCGCGTTCTTCGCCGACAGACCCACGGTGGTCAGCAGACCCACCTGGAAGAACACGTCGTTCTCGAGCCCGCGCAGCGTCGCGGCCAACAGTGCGCCGATCACGCCGAGCGGCACCACCATGATCACCGAGAACGGAATCGACCAGCTTTCATACAGCGCCGCGAGACACAGGAACACGACGAGAATCGAGATGCCGTACAGGATAGGCGCCTGCGAGCCCGACTGACGCTCCTGCAGCGACAGACCCGTCCACTCGTAGCCGATACCCGCCGGCAGCTTGGTGACGATCTGTTCCATCGCCACCATCGCCTGACCGGTGGACTTGCCCGGCGCGGCCGCACCCTGGATTTCCACCGACGAGATACCGTTGTAGCGCTCGAGCTTCGGCGAACCGAAGGTCCACTCGGTGTTCGTGAAGGCCGAGAACGGCACCATCGCGCCCGCGCCGTTGCGCACGAACCAGGCATTCACGTCTTCCGGTTTCATCCGGAACGGCGCGTCGCCCTGCAGGTACACCTTCTTGATCCGGCCGTCGGTGTCGAGGAAGTTCTGCACGTACGCCGAGGCCCAGGCGATCGAGAACGTCTGGTCGATTGAGGAAAGCGACACGCCGAGCGCCGAAGCCTTCTCGTGGTCGATGCTCACCTTGAACTGCGGCGTATCGTTCAGGCCGTTCGGACGCACCTGCGCGAGCGTCGGATCTTTCGCCGCCAGACCGAGCAGCATGTTGCGCGCTTCCATCAGCTTCGCGTGACCGATGCCCCCGCGGTCCTGCAACTGGAAGTCGAAGCCCGCCGCGGTGCCGAGTTCAGGAATCGACGGCGGATTGACCGGGTACACGACCGCGTTCTTGTAGCTGCTGAAGTGCATGAACAAACGCCCGACCAGTGCCTGCACCTTCTGGTCCGCGTGCTGGCGCTGCGCGTAA
Source organism: Paraburkholderia sp. EG304 (assembly GCF_046543485.1). Lineage (NCBI taxonomy): Bacteria > Pseudomonadati > Pseudomonadota > Betaproteobacteria > Burkholderiales > Burkholderiaceae > Paraburkholderia > Paraburkholderia sp. EG304. The sequence goes on from NZ_JBKGUA010000004.1 coordinate 126,658, forward strand.
TCCTTCATCCGCACGAACACGAGACCCGCGTTCTGGCCACGGCCCGCGAAGCTGAAGCCGTTCACCGTGAAGGTCGATTCGACGATCGCCTTCTCGTCGTTCAGCAGGTAGTCCGACACGTCCTTCAGCGCGCGCGCGGTGGTTTCCTGCGTGGAACCCGACGGCGTTTGCACCAGCACGAACATCGTGCCCTGATCTTCGTCGGGCAGGAACGACTTCGGCAGACGCACGAACAGCAGCCCCACCGCGAAGATCACCACCATGTAGATGATTAGCCAGCGGCCCGAGCGCTTGATCACGTGGTGCACGCCCGAGTGATATTTGTCGCGGCTCTTGTTGAAGGTACGGTTGAACCAGCCGAAGAAGCCGGTGGCTTTTTCGTGATGCCCCTTCGGAATCGGCTTCAGGATCGTCGCGCACAGCGCCGGCGTCAGAATCAACGCGACGAGCACGGACAGCACCATCGCCGCGACGATCGTCAGCGAGAACTGCCGGTAAATCGCCCCGACCGAGCCGCCCGAGAACGCCACCGGCACGAACACCGCCGACAGCACGAGCGCCACGCCGACGAGCGCGCCGGTGATCTGACCCATCGCCTTGCGGGTTGCTTCGCGAGGGGATAAACCCTCCTCCTGCATCACCCGCTCGACGTTTTCCACCACCACGATCGCATCATCCACCAGCAGGCCGATCGCGAGCACGAGACCGAACATCGACAGCACGTTGATCGAGAACCCGACCACGCTCATGATCGCGAACGTACCGAGCAGCACGACCGGCACCGCGATCGTCGGAATCAGCGTGGCACGCAGGTTCTGCAGGAACAGGTACATCACGAGGAACACCAGCACGATCCCTTCGAGCAGCGTCTTGACCACTTCCTCGATCGACAGACGCACGAACGGCGTCGTGTCATAGGGGTACTGCACCACCAGACCGTGCGGGAAGTACTTTGACAGTTCGGCGATCTTCGTGCGCACCGCCTTCGCGGTGGCGAGCGCGTTGGCGCCCGTGGCGAGCTGGATACCGAAGCCTGCCGTCGGCTGACCGTTGTACTTGGTGTCGAAGTTGTAGTTTTCGCCGCCGAGCTCGATGTGCGACACGTCGCGCAGACGCACCTGCGAGCCGTCCTGGTTCACCTTCAGCAGAATGCTGCCGAACTGCTCGGGCGTATTGAGCAGCGTGGCCTGCGTAATCGTGGCCTGCAGCACCTGGCCGGGCACCGACGGCGTGCCGCCGAGCGAGCCGCCCGCGACCTGCACGTTCTGCGCCTGCAGCGCACTTTCGACGTCGAGCGGCGTCAGGCCGAAGTTGTTCAGCTTGTTCGCGTCGAGCCAGATCCGCATCGCGTACTGTGAGCCAAACAGCGTCACCGTGCCCACGCCGTCGATACGGCTGATCGGATCCTGAATGTTCGACGCGACGTAGTTCGCGAGGTCGTACTTGCTCATGCTGCCGTCGGTCGACACGAACGCCATCACCATCAGGAAGCTGCTGCTCGACTTCGTGACTCGGGAGCCGAGTTGCTGCACCGCCTGCGGAAGCAGCGGCGTGGCGAGCTGCAGCTTGTTCTGCACCTGCACCTGCGCGATGTCAGGGTTGGTGCCGGCCGCGAACGTCAGCGTGATGGTGGCCGTGCCCGAGTCGTCAGAGGTCGACGCGAGATACAGCAGGTGGTCCAGACCACTCATCTGCTGCTCGATCACCTGCGTCACGGTGTTTTCCACCGTCTTCGCCGAAGCACCCGGATAGGTTGCGCTGATCTGGATGGCCGGCGGCGCGATGGTCGGGTATTGCGCGATCGGCAGTGTGAACACCGACGCGAGACCCGCGAGCATCAGGATGATGGCGATCACCCATGCAAAAATCGGGCGATCAATAAAGAACTTTGCCATGAGGCGGGCTCCCTGTTATTACGCGCCCGAAGCGGCGGAGGCAGGCTGAGCCGCGGGTTGAGCTGTCTGGGCGCCGCCCGCGGCCGCGTCGGACGCCGGGTTGCCGGGCAGCTGCGCCGGCACGGGCTTGACCTGCTGGCCGGGCCGCGCCTTTTCGGTGCCCTGGACGATCACGCGGTCACCCGGCTTCAGCCCGTTCGACACCACCCAGTACGAGCCGAAGGTGCCAGAGGTGACGAGCTGACGGAGCTCGACCTTGTTGTCGGTGTCGACGACGAGCGCGGTGGGCTGACCCTTCTGGTCGTGCGTGACGCCGACTTGCGGCACGATCAGCGCGTTCTGGTTCACGCCCTCTTCGATCTTCGCGCGCACGAACATGCCCGGCAGCAGCACGTGGTTCGGGTTCTTGAAGATCGCGCGCACCGTGACCGAGCCAGTGCCCGGATCGACGGTCACGTCGGTGAACTGCAGCTTGCCCTTCTCGGAATAGATGCGGCCGTCCTCCAGCACCAGCGTGACCTGCGCGGCGCCCGGGCCGGTCGTCTTCAGACGCCCTTCCTGCATGTCGCGGCGCAGCTTCAGACCATCGAGGCTCGATTGCGTGAGGTCGACGTACATCGGATCGAGCTGCTGGACCGTGGCCATCAGCGTGGCCGCGCTCTGCTGCACGAAGGCGCCCGGCGTGACCTGCGACACGCCGATCTGGCCGGTCACGGGCGAGGTCACGTCGGTATAGCCGAGGTTGATCTGCGCGGTATCGACCGCGGCCTTGCCGGCGGCGACGTCGGCGGCGGCCTGGCCTTCGGCGGCGACCGCGTTGTCGTAGTCCTGCTTGCTGACCGCGTTCGCCGCGACCAGCACCTTGTAGCGACTGGCCTGTGCGGTGGTCGTCACGAGGTTCGCCTGCGCCTTCGCGAGCGATGCCTTCGCGTTGTTCAACGACGCGATGAAGGGCGCCGGATCGATCTTGTACAGACGCTGGCCGGCCTTGACCTCGCTACCTTCGGTGAACTCGCGGCGCAGCACGATGCCGTCGACCCGCGCGCGCACTTGCGCGACGAGGAAGGCACTGGTACGGCCGGGGAGTTCCGTGACGACGGGAACGGTCGTCGGCTGGAGGGTGACGACGCCGACTTCGGGCGTCTGGGGCGGCGGGGCAGATTGTTTTGGTCCGCACGCCGCCAGCAAGATGGCAGCCGTCGCGGCACTGATTAAGCGGAATGGAACCCGTTCGACGCGCATGGAGCGACCTCTGTCAAAGACTGAGAATGAAAAAGTGCGCGCATCCCTACCCCGGGGACGACAGCGCACACAAGCGTCTCTCGACGCTCAACCGGAAGCCCACGGATGCAAACCTGCGCCTGCAGGCCACCCTGCTATGAATGCGCCATACCGGGGAATGCCGCACAGCACCGCCGTTTGGCGGCTGCGATAGCGTTTTGGAAGACAACAGTGACGGATATTAACCGGTCGTCACGGCTTGGGCTATCCGATCGTGGGGTGCTATTATATATACATTCACGAATGCATGTAAAAGTGCGTTTATATCTTCCAGGGATCGGGGCTCGCAAATTCGCGTCGCAATTCGGTGCAGAAATAGTCAAATTGTCATCAGGCCGACTTAAAAACGCCCGCATAAACCCCAGGATCAGCGCAGGTCATACCAATATGGTCAGAAGAACCAAAGAAGAGGCGCTGGAGACGCGCAACCGCATTCTCGACGCGGCCGAACGGATCTTCTTCCAGAAGGGCGTATCGCGCACGTCGCTGGCCGATATCGCCCAGGCCGCGGGCGTGACGCGCGGCGCCATTTATTGGCACTTCGCACACAAGAGCGAGCTCTTCACCGAAATGTTCGACCGCGTGCTGCTGCCGCTCGACGAACTGAAGGCGGCATCGCTCGATCCCAACGAAATCGATCCGCTCGGGCGCATCATGGAAATCTGCGTGGTTTGCCTGCGCGACACCGCCAACGATCCCCGCCGCCGCCGCGTGTTCGACATCCTGTTTCTGAAGTGCGAGCTGGTCGAAGACATGGGGCCGGTGATGGAACGCTATCAGACCAACATGCGCGAGGGGCTCGCGAAGCTCGAGGGCGGTCTGCGCAACGCGATCTCGAAAGGCCAGATGCCCGCCGACCTCGACACGAAGCTTGCCGCGGCGATGGTGCACGCGTTCGTCGGCGGCTCGTTGCGCGACATGCTGTTTTTGCCCGACGCAACCGACTTCGGCGCGCACGCGCAGCAGATGGTGCAAGTGATGTTCGACGGCTTGCGCGTCAGTCCGGCGTTGCGCAGAAAGGCGGCGTAGGAAGCGCGCTAGCGTTGAGGATTGGCGCAGCGGGCGGTTCGGTGAACCGCCCGTTTTCTATTTGTGGACCGGACCACCCGCCTGCGCGCCGGGTTCAGGCAACCGCCCGGCGCGCTCGAGCCGCCTGATTCGACGCATAGATGTTGCCGCGCTCGAGCGGCGCGCCGCTCTGGAGCGCCGCGATCCACTGATCGGTGCTCGCGACCGCTGCGAACCGCGACTGCAGCACCACGCTGAACACGCGATGAATCTCTTCCGCGCTCGCGAAGCCCGCACTGTTTTCGTACGGCACCGAGCCGGTCGCGTCGTGCAGGAACTCGACGGCGAGGGCGGCATGCACCGCGTGGTTGATCGTCGACGCATCGCAGTTGTGGGTCATGTAGCCGGTTACGGTCAGCGTATCGATCTGCCGGGCGGCGAGCCAGTCGGCCAGATCGGTGCCGGCGAATGCGCTCGGCAGTGACTTCTCGACGAAATGATCGTGAGCGCGCGAACTCACGACCGTGTGCAGTTCCGCACCGGCACTGCCGCGCGCGAACAGCGGCGAAGTGGCGGGCGCGACGTTCTGCACGACGACGACCGGCACGCCGGCGGCGCGCGCGGCATCGATCGCGCGACCGATGTTGGCGAGCGACGTGCGCACGTCCGGAAATTCGATCGGCAGGTCGCCGCTCACGTATTCGTTCTGCACGTCGATGACGATCAGCGCACGGCGCGGCGCGGGTGTGCTCATGGCAAGGCTCCTTGTCAGAAAAACGGTCGATGGCGCGCGCCCAGCGCGATGGCTGCGGCGCGACGGCATGACGGGATTGTTGCGCCGCTGTCTGCGCGCCGACAGCGGCCCGGATGACAAGCTTCGCTAGAATCGGGCCATACTTCTGGCATTTCATGAATGAGGCGTGCGGCATGACCACCTTCGCAACTTCCGACGATATCTCCGCTCAGGTGCCGCGCCACGTTGTCGCCGTCGTCGCGTTCGACCGCATCAGCCCGTTCCATCTGTCGGTGCCATGCGTGGTGTTCGGCGAGGACCGCCGCGGGGGCGGTGTCCCCGCCTTCGACTTCCGCGTCTGCGCCGCGGAGACCGGCGCGCTCGCGACGACCGCGGGCTTCTCGATCGCGGTTACGCACGGACTCGAAGCGCTTGCCGACGCGCAGACGATCATCGTGCCGAGCTGGCGCGACCCCGACGAAACGCCGCCCGCCGCGCTTCTCGATGCACTGAGGGCCGCGCACGAGCGCGGCGCACTGCTCGTCGGCCTGTGCCTCGGCGCTTTCGTGCTGGCCGCGGCGGGCATCCTCGATGGACGGCCCGCTTCGACGCACTGGGCCTGGGCCGACGACTTCGCGCGCCGGTATCCGCGCGTGCGGCTGGACCCCGACGTGCTGTACGTCGACGACGGCAACGTGCTGACCTCGGCCGGCACCGCCGCCGGCCTCGACTGCTGCCTGCACGTGCTGCGCAAGATTTGCGGCGCACGGGTAGCGAACCACGTCGCGCGCCGGCTGGTCGTGTCGCCGCATCGCCAGGGTGGTCAGGCGCAATACGTGCAGCAGCCGATGCCGCCGAATCCGCGCGGCGATCGTCTGTCTGGTCTGCTCGACTGGGTGAGCGGCAACCTGGCCGCGCCGCATACGCTCGACACACTGGCCGCGCGCGCGTTGATGAGCCGCCGCACCTTCACGCGACGCTTCCGGCTCACGACCGGCACCACCGTCGGCGCGTGGCTGCTCGCGCAGCGGCTCGCGCGGGCGCAACAACTGCTGGAAAGCACCGACGAGTCGGTCGAAGCGATCGCGGCGAGCGCCGGATTCGGTTCGGCCGCATCGCTGCGGCAGCATTTCGCGGACGCGTTTCGAACGTCGCCTAGCGCTTGGCGGCGGGGGTTTCGCGGGGATTAGATGACGGTGGCGGGAGCACCGCTATCTCGTAGTGGGCCACCGGAATTTCGTAGTCGCGCGGCGTGTTGCTCGCGCGTTGCATCCGGCGCTGCGCGCGACGCGCCGCGTCAATGCTCGCTGAGCCAGCGCGCGACATACAACAACAGCGCGACCAGAAAGATCATCCCGGCCCACGCCCAGTAGGGCACGACATGCTGACCAGGCTCTTGATGCGGCACGCCATGCGACCAGCTGTGCGACGCGCTTGCCGCGCGTCCGGGCAGCGCCTGGCCGTGCTCGATGCGGGTGCGCCGTGCGATGCCGCCGAGCGTGATCGGCCGCAAAAACACGTACTGTCGACGCGGCGCCGTGCCGCTCGCGCGGTTCGGCCCCTTGCCGTGCTTGGCGCGCACGACGGCGTCGAACTCGGCGAAAAAGTCGTCGGCGATCTGCCGCAAGGCGTTCTCGAGCTGGCGCGTGGGCAACTCGGCGAGCGGACCCGACGACGTTGCCCACAACGTGTAGTCGATGCGCGTGCCGCGCTCGCGCCCGTCGTCCGCGCGCAAACGCACTTCGATCTGACCGCGCAACGCGCCGATGCCCTCGGCTCGTGCCTTGAAGTTGATGGTGCGGCGCTGCGCGTCCGCCGGGCCGGAATCCTGGCCGGCAACGTGCGCGCGCGCCTGATAATGCGCGCGCAACGGGCCGAGCGGAACGGTCATCGTCAGCGCGTATTCGCCGTGGGCGAGACGCACGAACGATTCGCAGTTGTCGAGGCTGGCACGCAACAGCGCGAGGTCCTGCAACGCGTCCCAGACCTCGGATGGCGGCAGTGGAATCCGTAACGCGTCGTTCAGTTCCATGACAACCTCCCCCGATGAACGCGCGACTGCGGGATCAGGACGTCTGATCGATGCGGTCGACGCGCGATGCGTAAAAAGCGAGATAGCCCTTGATGCGACTGACCTGCTCGAACGGCGCTTCGTAACACCACACAGCGTTCTCGATCACGCCATCTTCGGTGCGCAGATGGAAGTACGATGCGTCGCCCTTGAACGGGCAATGCGACGTGTGCGTCGAGCGTTCGAGCCGGGCCATATTCACGTGCTCGCGCGGGAAATAGAACACGTCGGCGAGGCCGGTCTCCGATAGCGTCAGCGCAGCCTGGGTGTCGGCCATCGTCACGCCGCCGTGAATCACGCGCACGCGATGGCCGTTGTCGCGAATCACGATGGTATGGCCGTCGGGCCGCTCCGCAGATGTCGACGCATCACTCATGTCCAGGCTCCATGGTGGGGTGGGCGCTGCACTACCGGCTGTTGCCGCATGAACGGCAAAGCCACGGGACACGCCCGTGGCTTCATTATCGGCCAAACTCCGGCCGATTGCGCGCGCTTCCTGCGCCGCGGCGGACGGATCGAGCCGCTACTTCACGTTCCAGGTGAACGCCGATTTGACGTTGCCGTGCGCGGGCACACTGACCGAGCGCGTCTGTTCGCGGTCGTTGTAGTTCGCGTGCACCGTATAGCTGCCGGGGCTCAGGCGCACCAGCATCAATGGTCCGCGCGACGTCGTGTTCAGCACTTCGCTGTTATGTGCATCCACGACGCGCACGTGCACATCGGCCAGAAACTCGGCGTTGGGTCCGGTGAAACGCAAGGTCAGTGGCCACTGGGTTTGCGCTTGTCGCAGCGCCCGCGATTCGTCGAGGCCGACACCGCCCGATACGTACGATACGTCGCCCTGCTGCTGGACTTGTGGCAGACCGCCGCCGTTGGTGTTGCCCGCGCTGGTGTTGTCGGTCGTCGAGCCACCCGTTACTCCCGCCTGCTGCGCGTATGCGCCGCCCGCCAGTCCGAGCGTGAGCGCCACGCGCAGCGCGGCGGCTACGATCTTTTGCTGCTTGCGTTGCATTTCCATCAGTTCGCTCTCCTTGTTCGAGTCCTTGCTCGGACCCTGAACGAGTTAAGCAACCTACGTGCCAACCGCCCGGCAGCGTCCACCAACATGCATGACCATCGTGGCATCAAGCCGCCTGACGCCCCTCGGTCTGTCCATGCCGCTCGCGGCAGCGCGGTGGATAGGCGAAAAAAAGCCGGTCCTTGCAGTAAATGCAAAGGACCGGCAATCGCTACTACAGCTCAAACTGGGGTGGGCGATCCCTTCGAACCGCCCGGGTAACTGGATCAGCCGAGATCAACAGGCACGAAAATCTGCGCGTTGTCCCGCTGGATCAGCAGCGCAATGCTGTTGCCTGCGCCCGAGATCATCTGCTTCAACTGATCGATGTTCGTGACCGGACGGCCGTTGACCGCGAGAATCACGTCGCCCGCCTGGATGCCGGCGCTCGCCGCCGCACCGCCCGCCTGCTGCACGAGCAGACCGTGCGACACCGACGCGCTGCTCTTCTCTTCCGGCGTCAGCGGCCGCACCGCGACCCCGAGACGGCCTTGCAACTGAGTCTGCTGATCGGTCTTGCTCGCCGACGCGACCTTCGCGTCCGAGAACGAGCCAATCGTCACCTTCAGGTCCTTGCTGGCCTTATCGCGCCACACTTTCAGCGTCGCCGAACTGCCCGGCGCGAGGCCTGCGATCTTCGACGGCAGATCCGTCGAATCGTTGACTTCGTCGCCATTCACCGACAGGATCACGTCGCCCGGCTGCAAGCCAGCTTTAGCCGCCGGACCGTTGGCGTCGACCGAACTGACCAGCGCGCCTTGCGGCTTCTGCATGCCGAACGACTCGGCGAGCGTCTGGTTCAAGCCCTGCACTGCGACGCCGAGGCGTCCGCGGCTCACGTGACCGGTCTTGACGAGATCGTCCTTGACCTTGATCGCCTCGCTGATGGGGATCGCGAACGACAGACCCTGGAAGCCGCCCGTCTGCGAGTAGATCATGGAGTTGATGCCGATGACTTCGCCTTGCAGATTAAAGAGCGGACCACCCGAGTTGCCTGGGTTCACCGGCACATCGGTCTGGATGAACGGCGTGTAGTTTTCGTTGGGCAGCGTGCGCGACTTCGCGCTGATGATGCCCGAGGTCACGGTGTTGTCGAAGCCATACGGCGAGCCGATCGCGACGACCCACTGACCAACCTTGCTCTGGCGCGGATCGCCGATCTTCACGGTCGGCAGATCGCTCGCGTTGATCTTCAGCACGGCGACGTCGGACTGTTTGTCGGCGCCAACCACCTTCGCCTTGAACTCGCGCTTGTCGGTGAGCTTCACGGTGACGACGTTCGCGCCATCGACTACGTGCGCGTTCGTCAGAATGTAGCCGTCATTGCTGATGATGAAACCCGAGCCGAGGCTCGAGCTCGGCTGGTCGGGCAAGTCGCCGCCGTCGCCGCCATCGCCGCCTTGCATGCCAGGCGCTCCGCCGAAGAACCGCTTGTAGAACTGATAGAAAGGATCGTTCGGATCGATCGGCAACTGGTTGCCATGGCGGTTGCCGCCATTACCGCGCATCGCCGCTTGCTTGACCACGTGCTTCGCGCTGATGTTGACGACGGCCGGACCGTAGGTCTCGACGAGACCGGAGAAATCGGGGATACCAGTTTTGGCGGCAGCCTCGGCCGGCATCATCGCGGCGGCTTCCGCCGGCGAGATGATCTGCGGTGCGGGCACATCGCGATGGCCCGCCACATAGCCGGCTGAAAGCGCAGCGGCCACAGCTACCGCAACGGCGCCGCGGGACAAGGTTTTCGCGTTCATCATGAGCTCCTGACTGGAGAAAGTGACTTTGGATGTCGAGGAGCGTAAGGGGCGTCACTTAAAAGAATCTTAAGCAGCGCCAGATCGCGGGAACCTTATCGGACCGCCCGCAACAGCCCGTCGCAACGGCATGAACGCCGGTTTTGGCCGAACAGTAAACCACCATGCTCAAAAGCGGACGATGACCTGTAAACCACCGGCCGGCGAATCATCGAGCGAGACTTGAGCATGATGTTGCGTGGCGATCCGGCGCACGATCGCGAGACCGAGGCCACTGCCCGCCACGTCGGTGCGCGCGCGGTTCGCGCCCGCTCCCGCGCGATAGAAGCGGTCGAATACGCGCTCGCGATCGGCCGGATCGATGCCGGGGCCGCTATCGGCGATCCGCACCACCGGACGGCCGTCCTCGACGCGCAGGCTGACGTCGACACTGCCGCCGCGCGGCGTGTACTTGGTCGCGTTGTCGAGGAGGTTGTTGAACATCACGCGCAGCGCTTCGGCGTCGCCGGTCACGCTGGCAGGCTCGCTCGCCTCGATGCCGAGGTCGACGCCGCGATTCACCGCGAGCGGCGCGTAGGTCGCGACGCACTCCTGAAGCAGCTCGCGCAGATCGAGCGCCCCGGCGACGGCGGCGCCGTCCGGCTCGGCGCGCGCGAGCGCGAGCAGTTGCTCGGCGAGCCGCGTCGCGCGCGTGACGCCCGCCTGCAAATCCGCGAGCGCTTCGCCGCGGGCCGTGTCGTCCTTGGCTCGCGCAACCAGTTGCGCCTGAATCTGTACCGCGGCAAGCGGCGTGCGCAATTCGTGCGCGGCATCGGCAACGAAAGCTTTCTGGATATCGAGCGCGGTCGCGAGCCGTTGCAGCAGCCCGTTCAGCGCCCGCACGAGCGGCCGCACTTCGAGCGGCAGGCGCTGATCGGGCAATGGATCAAGCGCTTCGGGATGACGCAAGTCGAGCGCGCTCGTCACGCGCCGCAGCGGCTGTAGCCCACGGCCGACGATCACCCACACCGCGAGCCCGAGCAGAGGCAGCAGCACGATCAGCGGCCACAGCGTGCGCAGCGCGACATCGGCGGCGAGCCGGTTGCGCACCGACAGCGGCTGCGCGAGCTGCACGACGTTATCGCCGACGATCGCGCCATAGACGCGCCATTCGCCGCGGTCGGTGCGCTCGGTCGAAAAACCCAGTTCGGCGCGCGGCGCGAGCGGCGCGCGCGGCCGCGAGTAATACATCAGCATGCCGTTGCGGTTCCAGATCTGAAGCACGATGCCCTCGTCGCCGGTATCGCGGCCGAGCACCTGCGAGAAAGGTTCCGCCGGCAGCGCCGCGGCGATCTGCTCGAGCTGGTAGTCGAACAGTTCGTTCGCTTCGGCGAGCGCCTGCCGGTAGATCAGCCAACCCGCGATGCCGACGCCGAGCAGCATGAGCGCCAGCAGCCAGAACAACAGTTGTCGGCGAATCGAGCGCATCGGCTCAGGCGTCCTTCGCGATCATGTAGCCCAGCCCGCGCACGTTGCGGATCAGATCGGCGCCGAGCTTCTTGCGCAGCGCGTGGATATAGACCTCGACGGTGTTGCTGCCGATCTCCTCGCCCCAGCCGTACATCTTTTCCTCGAGCTGGCTCTTTGAAAGCACCGCGCCGGGCCGCGCGAGCAGCGCTTCGAGCAACGCGAATTCGCGTGCGGACAGCGCGACCGGCGCGCCATCGAGCGTCACCTGGTGCGACGCGGGATCGAGGGTCAAGTTGCCGTGGCGAATCGTCGAATCGCTGCGGCCGGACTGGCGCCGGATCAGCGCTCGCATGCGCGCGCCGAGTTCGTCGAGATCGAAAGGTTTGACAAGGTAATCGTCAGCGCCGGCGTCGAGGCCTTTGACACGATCGGCCACCGCGTCGCGCGCGGTAACGATCAGCACCGGCAGCGCATTGCCGCGCGCGCGCAGTGCGCGCAGCACTTCGAGACCGTCGCGCTTGGGCAGACCGAGGTCGAGCAACGCGAGGTCGTAAGGCTGGGCGGCCGCCGCGTGCAGCGCCGCTTCGCCGTCCTCGACCCAATCGACGGCAAAGCCTTCGCCGCGCAGCGCCTTGCGCACGCCTTCGGCGATCATCCGGTCATCTTCGACTAGCAGGATGCGCATGGTTGTCCGTTCCAAATCATTGGATGATGCCGCATTCTAGCGCCCGCTTCCGGCCTGCGCGGTGTGTGGCGCTTTTTTCACCGCAGCGTCGCGGCATGTCACTACAATGGGCGCTTTGCGTCGCGCGACGGCCGTTGGGCAGCGCGACGGCGCGCTACCGCGCCATCGAACCGCCCAGCTTGCCGTTTCATTCTCCCGCGCACGCCGCGCGCAGCACACCTTGAAATCCCGCTCGTCCGTTCTCCCGTTCACCCGCTCATGACGCACGCTTTTCTGTCTTCCGTCGCACGCCCTATGGCGCTGCGCTCACGCCGTATGCTCCATCGCGCAGTCTTCATGCCTAACCGCTTCGCGACGCGCGCGGCCGTCTGGCTCTGCGCCGCCGCGCTCGGCGCGGGCGCGCTGCTGCCGCTGGCCGCGCAGGCACGCATCAAGGCCACCCATCCGAGCGTCAACGTCACGACGGTACTGCCGCAACCAGTGATGGCCGGTCTGCACCGCGCGCACGTGCCGTTGTCGTCGATCAGCGTGGTCGTCGAAAAGGTCGGCGATCGCACGCCGATCCTCGCGCTGAACGCCGGCAAGCCGATGATGCCCGCCTCGACGATGAAGCTCGTCACCACCTATGCAGGCCTGTCGATCCTCGGCCCCGGCTACCGCTGGCGCACCAGCGCATACGCGGACGGCCCGCTCGACGCGAGCGGCGTGCTGCACGGCAATCTGTACATCCAGGGCACCGGCGACCCGAAGCTCGTGCCCGAAGAGCTGATCGACCTCGTGCAGAAGATTCACAAGGCGGGCATCAACGGCATCGACGGCGCGCTGGTGCTCGACAAGCGCTACTTTGATCCGTCGACCCGTGACCTGCCCGCGTTCGACGACGACGTGAACGCGCCGTACAACGTCGGCCCCGATCCGCTTCTGTACGCGTTCAAATCGCTGTCGTTCACGCTGACGCCATCGCCGGACGGCACAGTGGCGATCGACGTGCTGCCCGCGCTCGCTCAGTTGCGCATCGACAACCAGTTGCGCGCGACGAACGGCCCATGCCGCGGCGAACTGCCGACGCCGACCGTCACGCCACAGCCTGACGGCACACTCGTTGCGTCGTTCATCGGCGACCTGCCGGTGCGTTGCGACTCGCGCACGATCAACGTCGCCGTGCTCGATCACTCGACGTTCTTCGCGCGCGGCTTCCTCGCGCTGTGGCAGCAAACTGGCGGCACTTTCACGGGCACGATCCGCGAAGGCGCGGTGCCCGTCGGCGCGAAGCTCGTCGCGACGCATGAGGGGCCGATGCTGTCGGACATCGTTCGCGACATCAACAAGTTCAGCAACAACACGATGGCGCGCAACCTGTTCCTGACGATCGGCGCCGCCGAGGAAAGGGCGCCCGCCACACCCGCGAAAGCCGCCCGCGCGGTCGAGGCTTTCCTGACGCGCGACAGCCTGAACACCGAATACCTATCGCTCGACAACGGCTCGGGCCTGTCGCGCGACGAACACATCACCGCGCTCGCGCTCGCCGATGTGCTGCAGCGCGCGAACGCGAGCCCGGTCGCGCAGGTGTTCGTCGATTCGCTGCCGATCGCCGGTGTCGACGGCACGATGCGCAACCGCCTGACCAGCCAGGGCGCGGGCGGCAACGCCCATATCAAGACCGGCACGCTGCGCGACGTGCGCGCGATCGCGGGCTACGTCGCATCGGCCGACGGCAACAGCTACATCGTCGTCAGCCTGATCAACGATCCGCATTCGGAAGCGGCGCGCGCCGCGCACGACGCGCTGCTCGAATGGGTGTACGAAGGCCCGTCGCAGGGCTTCACGAAGGTCTCCGCGCCCATCGAGGAAGTGCGCGAGAAGCCCAGGAAAAACCCGCGCAAGCGCGGCGGCCACTGAGTATTCCTTCTAGCGATGCCGCGCGCGGCAAGCTTCTAACCGTGTACGCTGTCGGGCAACATGCGGTGCGCGACATCACGCGCTTGCCGCGCAGGGCGCCGGTCGTCGGACCGCGCGACCTTCACCAACGATAACGACACCACCCGCCGCGTACCGCGCGGCGGTCAGGGACCAGGAAGGGAGACACGATGCAATTCGATGCCGAATTGCTGCTGCTCGCCATGGCGCCCGTCTTTCTTGCCTGCATCGGCTGGGAGGCGTGGCACGCGAGCCGCACGCGCCCGGCCGAGAGGCTCTACAGCTGGCGCGACACGCTGTGCAACGCCGCCCTCGCGCTGCTGCAGCAGGCGGCCGACAAGCTCGCATGGCTCGCGATCATCCCTGTCTACGCGTTCTTCTACGAGCACTACCGCATTCATACATGGCCGGCGACGTGGCTGTCGTTCGTCGTGCTGTTCGTCGCGCAGGACCTGCTCTATTACGTGTTTCATCGCTGCAGTCATCGGGTGCGCTGGCTGTGGGCCGCGCACGTCGTGCACCACTCGTCGGAGCGGATGAATTTTTCGACCGCATTCCGCCAGAGCCTGATGTATCCGATCTCCGGCATGTGGGTGTTCTGGATTCCGCTCGCGTTCCTCGGCTTTGCCCCTAAGCAGATCGTCGCGATCGTGCTGATCAATCTCGGCTTCCAGTTCTTCGTGCATACGCAGGTGATCGGCAAGCTCGGCTGGCTCGAGTACGTGTTCAACACGCCGTCGATCCATCGTGTGCATCATGCGCGCAACGATCGCTACATCGATCGCAATTACGCAGGTGTACTGGTGATCTGGGATCGCCTGTTCGGCAGCTACGTCGACGAAGATCCGCACGAGGCGCCGCAGTACGGCATCGTCGAGCCGCTTTACACGTACAACCCGCTGAAGGCGACGTTTCACGAATGGGCGTCGATGGCCGCGGACTTCGCGAGCGTGCGCGGCTGGCGCAACAAGTGGAGCGCGCTGTTCGCGCCGCCCGCCTGGGCCGCCGCTTATCATGCGCAGCAGCGCGCGGTGTTGCCTGGCGGCGCCAGCGGCCTCCACGCGGGATCGAACCTGCATACGCATGCGGGTACGAACGACATCATGAGCAAAGCTTCCGCCGAACTACCCGGCTTGAACACCAACCATACGGCCGCGCTGCGGACATCGCGCAGGCCGTAGAAGATTCTGTAAGCTGTCGTCACGCCGCCAACGCGGTGGACGCCGCCTGCAACGCATGGCATCAAGGGCCACATATAAGAGGAGATGTAGTCAACATGAATCAAACCGCTTCGAAGAAACAGCAATGGTTGCGCGTCACGCAGATCGCCGTGGCGAGCGCCGCGTTCGCCGCGCTGGCGGCATGCGGCGGTGGCGGCGACAACAATAGTTCGAGCAGCAACACGCCGCCGGGGGGCGTCTCGCTGCAGGTCGTGTCGTTCGGCGACAGCCTGTCGGATGTCGGCACCTACCAGGCCGCGGTTCAGGCGAACGTCGGCACGGGCGGCGGCCGCTTCACGACCAATCCGGGCGAAATCTGGACGCAGAAGGTCGCCGAGTACTACGGCGGCACGCTCACCCCCGCCTACGTCGGCGGCTTCGGCAACCCGCTCACCGCGGCGGGCGGTCTCGGTTATGCGCAAGGCGGATCGCGTGTCGATTTGCAACCGGGCATCGGCTTCGCGCCGAACAGCATGGCCGCGACTACGGTGCCGGTCACGACACAGGTCAGCCAGTATCTGTCTGCGCACAACAACAGCTTCAATGGGAACCAGCTCGTGCTGATCAACGGCGGCGCGAACGACATCTTCATCGCGGTGCAAACGATCTCGGCTGCCAGCGCGCAAGCGGCGGCAACGGCGGCGGCGGCGATCGCAAACGGCGCCAACCCGGCCGACGCGCAGGCGGCAGCAACTGCCGCGATCCAGTCGGTCGCGCAGGCCCAAGGAGCGGCGATCGTGACCGCGGCGACCAAGTTCGTCGGCGCAGTGCAAAAGATCGTCGCCGCGGGCGCGCAACATGTGGTGGTGTCGAACGTGCCTGATATCGCGAAAACGCCGCAAGGCCTCGCCGCGGGCCCACAAGGCCAGGCAGTCATCGACGGGCTCGTCCAGGCCTACAACAGCGTGCTGAAGCAAGGCCTCGCGTCGACCTCGCAGGTCATCTACCTGGACTCGTACACGTTGCTGGACCAGACGTTGGCCAACTATCAGGCGCTCGGCTTCACCGTGTCGAATACGGGCACCGCGTGTAACTTGGCGTCGATGAACGCGGCCGCGACCGCCTACGCGACGAAGAACCCGAGCGTGCTCGCATCCGGTCAGACGCCCGCGGATTTCGGCAACTTACTCGCGTCGTCGCTGTTCTGCTCGCCGCAGACCTACACGGTGGCCGGCGCGGACCAGAGCTACGTTTTCGCCGACCTCGTGCATCCGAGCACCCATACGGGCGCGCTGATCGCGCAGCAGGTCGAGAAGCAAATCGCTGCTAGCGGGCTTGGCAAGTAACACAGCGTCAAGCTTGCCTGGATAGCAAAAGGCCCGGCTCATTGAACGAGCCGGGCCTTTGCCTTTTTCGGGTAGCCGCGCTATGCACCGCAGCGAGCCGATCGCATCAGTTCTGCGCTTCGAATGCCGCCGCCGCGCGCCCGAGCCGATCGTTGACCGCGATCCATTCGATCGTGTCCGGCAGCTTCTCGATCAGAATTCGCGTGACGTTCGCGCGATCGAGCGCGCGCAGCAAGCCGTAGAGTTCGCGTGCATAGACGTGCGGATCTTCCGGCGCGGCGACGAAATGCACGCCGTCGGCATCGGCCCACTGTCCCGCACGCGACGCGCGCGCGACCAGCGCGACGCGCTCGCCCTGCTCGCGCACCGCGAGCAGCGGCTCGAGCTCGCTAAACGGCAGCAGCGCGAGCGGCGT
Source organism: Paraburkholderia sp. EG304 (assembly GCF_046543485.1). Lineage (NCBI taxonomy): Bacteria > Pseudomonadati > Pseudomonadota > Betaproteobacteria > Burkholderiales > Burkholderiaceae > Paraburkholderia > Paraburkholderia sp. EG304. Next base: position 143,429 of record NZ_JBKGUA010000004.1, read on the forward strand.
GCGCGGCGCGTAATGCGCTTTCAACGTGCCCGACGCGCGTGGCGCGGTCGCGTCCGACCCGTCGGGCAGACGCGGCGCCTCGCCGAGCACGTCGGCGATATCCTGCGGCGTCACGCGACCTGGCCTCAGCAGCGCCGGAAAGCCGCGCGACAGATCGAGAATCGTCGACTCGATGCCGACATCCGACGCGCCGCCATCGAGCACATGAATCGCGCTGCCGAACTCGTCGCGCACATGCTGCGCGGTGGTTGGGCTCACATGTCCGAAGCGGTTGGCCGACGGCGCGGCGACGCCGCCATGCCCGCTGCGCAACGCGCTGAACGCTTCGAGCAACGCCTGCGCAACCGGATGCGACGGGCAGCGCAAGCCCACCGAGTCCTGTCCGCCGCTGACCGCCGCGGGTATGCGCGCGGCGCGCTTGAGGATCAGCGTCAGCGGTCCCGGCCAGAATGCGTCGATCAGGCGCTGTGCATCGGATGGCAAATGTTCGACCCAGTAGTTCGGATCGCCGTGCGGCGCGAGATGCACGATCACCGGATGATTGGCCGGCCGCCCCTTCGCCGCGTAAATGCGCGCGACCGCGTCCGGGTTCTCGGCATCGCCGCCGAGGCCGTACACGGTCTCCGTCGGAAACGCGACCAGCCCACCCGCGTCGAGCAAGGCCGCCGCCTGCTCGATCTGCGCGGCGCTGACCGGCAACGCGTTGGTAGCGTCCTCGGCGGGTTTCTGTTGATCCGGCATGGCGCGCGCTTCAGCTGGTAGCGATATGCAGCAGCCGCGCGCAATCGCGCGCCGCCGTGCGGGCTTCTTCGAGCGTCGACGCGGTGAAGTTCACGTGACCCATCTTGCGGCCGCAACGCGCCTCTTCCTTGCCGTACAGATGCAGGCGCGCGGCCGGCATCGCCGCGACTTCCTGCCACGGCGGTGTGACCGCCGCGCGCTTCGGACCGTCCGGGAACCACACGTCGCCGAGGATGTTCAGCATCACCGCCGGCGAATGCTGGCGCGTCTCGCCGAGCGGCATGCTGGTCATCGCGCGCACCTGCTGCTCGAACTGGCTCGTCGCGCAGGCGTCGACCGTGTAGTGGCCGGAGTTGTGCGGACGCGGCGCCATTTCGTTGGCGACCAGCGCGCCGTCTTCGAGAATGAAGAACTCGACGCACAGCACGCCAACATAACCGAGCTTCTCGGCGATCTGCAGCGCGGCCTGTTGAGCCTGCTGCACGAGCGCGGGCGATGCGTCCGGCGCGGGGACGATGGTATGCGACAGCACGCCGTCGCGATGGGTGTTCTGCGCAAGCGGATAGACAACCGACGCCCCGCTCGCCGTGCGCGCGATCAGCGCCGACACTTCGAACTTCAGCGGCAGGCGCTTCTCCAGCACGCACGGCACGCCGCCGAGCGATGCATGCGCCTCGCGCACTTCCTCGGCGTTGCGCACGCGAACCTGGCCCTTGCCGTCGTAACCCATGCGCGCCGTTTTCAGGATGCCGGGCAGCACCGCTTCGAGCTCGGCATCGCCCAGCGCCGCAAGCGCATCCGACGACTCGATCACGACGTGCGGCGCAACCGTCACGCCCGACGACGCGATAAAGCGCTTCTCGGCGATCCGGTCTTGCGCGACGGCGACGCAACGCCCGGCCGGGCTCACGAAGGTAGTCTTGCCGAGAAAGTCGAGGCTCGCGGCCGGCACGTTCTCGAATTCGGTCGACACCGCCGCGCACAGCCGCGCGAGTTCGGTCAGCGCCGCTTCGTCGTCGTAGGCCGCGCGCAGGTGGCGGTCTGCGACCGCGCCGGCCGGACAGGTTTCGTCCGGGTCGAGCACGGCGACGCGATAGCCCATCGCCTGAGCGGCAAAACAGAACATGCGGCCGAGCTGGCCGCCACCGACCATGCCAAGCCATGCGCCGGGCAGAATCGGTGAAACCGGTGTGTTGTCAGGGTTCATCTTGGTGGTCGGTCGCGGCCGGATACGCGTCGCGCTCGCATACAGAGCGGCGGGCACCCGGCCCGGGGTCGGACAGGAGACGTCTTATCAAACAACCGGCGCGCTTACAGCGCCGGCAATACCATCGCGTGAGCGGCTTCGTTCTGGCGCACGCGGAATGCAGCGAGCTTGTCCGCGTATTCGGCGCTGGTGCCGGACAGCAGCGACACCGCGAACAGCGCCGCATTCGCGGCACCCGCCTCGCCGATCGCAAACGTCGCGACCGGCACGCCCTTGGGCATTTGCACGATCGAATGCAGCGAATCGACACCCTTCAGATACTTGCTCGCGACCGGCACGCCGAGCACCGGCACCGTGGTCTTCGCGGCCAGCATGCCCGGCAGATGCGCCGCGCCGCCCGCGCCCGCGATGATCGCGCGAATGCCGCGCTCGCGCGCGCTTTCAGCATAGGCGAACATTTCGTCCGGCATGCGGTGCGCGGACACGACCTTCGCTTCGTACGGCACGCCGAATTCCTGCAGAATCGCGACGGCGTTTTTCATCACTTCCCAGTCGGAACTGGAGCCCATCAATACGCCGACGACCGGCGCATCATGCTTATGGGCGGTTTGTGCTTCACTCATCTTTACGGCTTCCTTGTTTCCGGGCGATGCGCGCCTGACACGGCGCGCGCAATCAGATCAGTCGAGCTTGTGCCCGGTCAGGCGCTCGAGCGCTTCCTGGTACTTCTCGCCCGTCTTCGTGACCACGTCGTCAGGCAGCTTCGGCGCCGGCGGCTCTTTCTTCCACGGCTGGGTTTCGAGCCAGTCGCGCACGAACTGCTTGTCGAACGACGGCGGGTTGGTGCCGACCTGGTACTGATCGGCCGGCCAGAAGCGCGACGAATCGGCCGTGAGCGCCTCGTCCATCAGATACAGCTTGCCGTGGTTGTCGAGACCGAATTCGAACTTCGTGTCCGCGATGATGATGCCGCGCGTCGCCGCGTAATCAGCGGCTTCCTTGTACAGCCGGATCGAGATGTCGCGGATCGTGGCCGACAGCTCGGTGCCGATGCGGCGCTCCATCTCGTCGTAGGTGATGTTTTCGTCGTGGTGGCCCATCTCGGCCTTGGCGGCCGGCGTGAAGATCGGCTCGGGCAGCTTCTGCGCGTTCTGCAGGCCTGCCGGCAGTTGCACGCCGCAGACCGAACCGGTGGCCTGGTAATCCTTCCAGCCGCTGCCGGCCAGATAGCCGCGCACCACCGCTTCGACGAGAATCGGCTCGAGACGCTTGACGACCACCGCGCGACCCTTGACCTGCTCGACTTCGTCCGGCGCGACCACCGACTCGGGCGCGACGCCCGTCAGGTGGTTCGGCACCACGTGCTGGAGCTTCTCGAACCAGAAGTTCGCCATCGCGTTGAGCACGCGGCCCTTGTTCGGAATCGGCTCGCCCATGATCACGTCGAACGCCGACAGACGGTCGGTCGTGACGATCAGCAACTGGTCGTTGCCCACCGCATAGTTGTCGCGGACTTTGCCGCGGCCGAGCAGCGGCAGCGAGCGGAGCGTGGATTCGTAGAGGGTAGACATCGTCGTGATTCGCTAAAAGTGGGGCAAAAAATGTGACCGGAACAAAAGGGAAACGCCGTTCCCCCGATGATGCGGGAACGGCGATCGGACGACAACCTGGCCAAACGGCCAGGTGCGGAGCCAAAACTACAGCTTAGCGGACGACTTGCGAGAGCTCGCCCGACTTGTACTTCTCCGCAATTTTATCAAGCGAAACCGGCTTGATCTTGCCAGCCTGGCCTTCGCAGCCGAATTGCATGTAACGGTCGATACAGATCTTCATCGCCGCTTCGCGCGCCGGCTTCAGGTAATCGCGCGGATCGAACTTGCTCGGGTTGGTCGCCATGTAGCGGCGGATCGCGCCCGTGATCGCCAGACGCAGGTCGGTGTCGATGTTGACCTTGCGCACGCCGTGACGAATACCTTCCTGGATTTCCTCGACCGGCACGCCGTAGGTCTCCTTCATGTCGCCGCCGAATTCGCGGATTTCCGCGAGCAATTCCTGCGGCACCGACGACGAACCGTGCATCACGAGGTGCGTGTTCGGAATGCGCTGATGGATTTCCTTGATGCGCTGGATCGAAAGAATATCGCCCGTCGGCTTCTTGCTGAACTTGTAGGCGCCGTGCGAGGTGCCGATCGCGATGGCCAGCGCGTCGCACTGGGTCAGCTTGACGAAGTCGGCGGCCTGCTCCGGATCGGTCAGCAGCTGCTCGCGCGTCATCGTGCCTTCGGCGCCGTGGCCGTCTTCCTTGTCGCCCTTCATCGTTTCGAGCGAACCGAGCACGCCCAGTTCCGCCTCGACGGTGACGCCGATCGAGTGCGCCGCTTCGACGACTTTGCGCGACACTTCGACGTTGTACTCGTACGATGCGACCGTCTTGCCGTCGGCTTCGAGCGAACCGTCCATCATCACGCTGGTGAAGCCGCTGCGGATCGCCGCCATACACACTGCCGGCGATTGACCGTGATCCTGGTGCATCACGACCGGAATGTGCGGATACGACTCCACCGCCGCTTCGATCAGATGGCGCAGGAACGGCTCGCCCGCGTACTTACGCGCACCAGCCGACGCCTGCATGATGACCGGGGCGTTGACCTTGTCGGCCGCGGCCATGATCGCCTGCACCTGCTCCAGGTTGTTCACGTTGAATGCCGGAAGGCCATAGCCGTTTTCCGCGGCATGGTCCAGCAGTTGACGCATTGATACGAGAGGCATGCTTAAACTCCTTGGATTGAAACGAATTCTTTTGCCGTCGGCATCTTTTGCGGCGATTTTATCGCGAAGAAGGCGGCGTTCCCGCGGCGACACCGGCGCTTTGGTGCGCCGTCGCACATGGGCCGCGCGGGTCTCGCCGGCCTGCTTCGCTCAATCGAGCCCGTGCCGATCGAGCAGTCCTGCCTGATCAGTACGGTTCACCGACCCGCACGATCTTCAACGTATTGGTGCCGCCCGCTTGACCCATCGGCTCGCCGACCGTCAGCACGACCATGTCGCCGTGCGACGCGTAGCCCTTGCCGACCACCGTTTCGAGCGCCTGCTGCAGCGCCGTGTCGCGGTCGGTGTTGGTGTCCAGATGCAGCGACGTCACGTTGCGGTAAAGCGCCATCGCCCGTTCGCTGCCGACGCGCGGCGTCAGCGCGAAGATCGGCACGTGGGTCCAGTGGCGCGACATCCACAGAGCGGTCGAGCCCGACTCGGTCAGCGCGACGATCGCCTTGGCGCCGAGGTGATAGGCGGTGAACAGCGCACCCATCGCGATCGACTGGTCGATCCGCGTGAACGTGCGGTCGAGGAAGTCCTTGTCGAGCTCCGACTGCTCGGACTTTTCCGCTTCGACGCAGATCGCGGCCATGGTCTCGATGGTCTGCACCGGATACTTGCCCGCCGCCGATTCCGCCGACAGCATCACCGCGTCGGTGCCGTCGAGCACCGCATTGGCGACGTCCGACACTTCCGCGCGGGTCGGTACCGGCGCGTGGATCATCGACTCCATCATCTGCGTCGCGGTAATCACGAACTTGTTCGACTCGCGCGCCATGCGGATCATGCGCTTTTGCAGCGCCGGCACGGCGGCATTGCCCACTTCCACGGCCAGGTCGCCACGCGCGACCATGATGCCGTCCGACGCGTCGAGAATGCCTTGCAGCGCCGGAATCGCTTCAGCGCGTTCGATCTTCGCGATCATCTTCGGCTTGATGCCGTACGGCGCCCCGGCGATGTTCGCGAGCTGGCGGGCCATTTCCATGTCGGTCGCGTTCTTCGGGAACGACACCGCGATGAAATCGACACCGAGCGACATCGCCGTGCGGATGTCCTCCATGTCCTTCGCGGTCAGCGCGGGCGCCGACAGACCGCCGCCCTGGCGGTTGATGCCCTTGTTGTTCGACAGTTCACCGCCGATCTTCACGATCGTGTGGATCTCCTGGCCGATCACGCGCTGCACGTTGAGCACGATCAGGCCGTCGTTGAGCAGCAGCACGTCGCCCGGTTTCAGGTCGCGCGGCAGATCCTTGTAGTCGAGGCCGACGCGCTCGTCGTTGCCGAGCTCGCATTCCGCATCGAGGATGAAAGGATCGCCGGTGACGAGCGTCGTCCGGCCGTTCTCGAATTTGCCGACGCGAATCTTCGGGCCTTGCAGGTCCGCCATGATGGCGACTTCGCGGCCGGCCTGACGGGCCGCCTCGCGAACGTATTCGGCGCGCTGACGATGGTCGTCGGCGGTGCCGTGTGAGAAATTGAGCCGCACCACGTCCAATCCTGCCTGAATCATTTGCAGCAGGATTTCCGGCGTGCTGGAAGCCGGACCGACAGTAGCGACAATCTTGGTGGCGCGATGCATGAGTCTCCTCGTCTGGATAGGATCGCTGGAAAGAGCGCTGCGGGGCTGCTGCGGAGTTCGCGCATCGAAAGATGCTACGTGGGGTCGCGCGCCGGTTGTGGCCGGTGTCGCTTTGTGGAGTGATGCGGGTGATGCGGTATTCGGGACCGGCGCCTCGCGCGCCGGAGATCCGCTGTGCTGCTTGCCGGAAGGCTGTTCCGGCCGGGCCGAATCGTGTTGGCCAGATTCGGCTTGCAAAGTTGGCGGCTGCTCCGCGTCGGTGGCCGCCGGCGCTACTAGCGCCTCGGCGGCCACGTCCTGTTCGGCCGTCGCCGACGCAGCGACCGCGCGTGTCGCGCGCTCCCGTGCCGGCGTTGTCGCGTTACCGCGCGGCGCTTTCGCGCCACGCGCCTTGGTCGACTTCGCCGCGGGGGAGCGCGTCGCCACGTTAAGCCCGCGATTCCAGAACTTCGACCGCCGGCAGCTTCTTGCCCTCGAGGAACTCGAGGAACGCGCCGCCGCCCGTCGAAATGTAGCTGACCTGATCGTGGATGCCGTACTTGGCGATCGCCGCGAGCGTGTCGCCGCCGCCTGCGATCGAGAACGCCGCCGAGCGCGCGATCGCGTCCGCGAGCGTCTTCGTGCCGTTGCCGAACTGGTCGAACTCGAACACGCCGACCGGGCCGTTCCACACGATCGTGCCGGCCTTCTCGAGCTGTGCGGCGAGCACCTTGGCCGTTTCCGGGCCGATGTCGAGGATCATGTCGTCGTCCTGCACATCGGCGACGGCCTTCACTTCGGCCTTCGCGGTCGGCGAGAACTCCTTGGCCGTGACCACGTCGGTCGGGATCGGCACTGAGGCGCCGCGGGCCTTCGCCGCGTCGATGATCGCCTTCGCTTCGGCGACGAGATCGGCTTCGGCGAGCGACTTGCCGATCTTCAGGCCGGCCGCGAGCATGAACGTATTGGCGATGCCGCCGCCGACGATCAGCTGGTCGACCTTCTCAGCGAGCGACTTCAGAATGGTCAGCTTGGTCGACACCTTCGAACCCGCGACGATCGCCACCAGCGGACGCTTCGGTGCGCCGAGCGCCTTGCCGAGTGCCTCGAGCTCAGCCGCGAGCAGCGGACCCGCGCAGGCAACCGGCGCGTACTTCGCGATGCCGTGCGTGGTCGCTTCCGCGCGGTGCGCGGTGCCGAACGCGTCGTTCACGTAGATGTCGCAGAGCTTGGCCATTTTCTGCGCGAGCTCGTCGGAATCTTTCTTTTCGCCCTTGTTGACGCGGCAGTTTTCGAGCAGCACGACCGAGCCCGGCGCGACGTTCACGCCGTTTTCGACCCAGTTCGCGACGAGCGGCACGTCGCGGCCGAGCAGCTCGGCGAGACGCTTCGCCACTGGCGCGAGCGAATCTTCCGGCTTGAAGTCGCCTTCGGTCGGGCGACCCAGGTGCGAGGTGACCATCACGGCGGCGCCGGCGTCGAGCGCGGCCTTGATGGCCGGTACGGAAGCGCGGATGCGGGTGTCTTCGGTGATGTTGCCTTGATCGTCCTGCGGCACGTTCAGATCGGCGCGGATGAACACGCGTTTGCCGGACAGCTTGCCTTCGGCGATCAGGTCGGAGAGACGCAATACCTTGTTCATAGGCTTGAGTAGGCGAGTTGATGAGAAGGCGGTGGCGGACAGCGCGCGGGGACGAGACGCGGCGAACTCCGGCGCTTCGGCCCAACGGCTCCGCGGGATCGGGCGCCGGCGGCCGGCCGCGGCACTAGACGCCTTGCTGCGGCGCGCTCAACCCGGAAAAGGGCATTTTAACTGATCCCAACGGCCATCTGACCGCGACGCGGCGAATGTCGCGTATTTGACCGCGAGGCCGTCGATGCCGCGCGGCGCGGCGTCATCGCCACACTTGGGGCCGGACCGTCACAGGAAGACGCGCATCAGCGTGAACACGACCATCCCGGTCACGATCGTGCCGAGCATGGTGCGGCGCCACAAAAACCAGCCGAGGCCGGCGAGGGTCGCGTAAAGTTCATGGTTGGAAGCCGCGAACGACAGCCCCTCGGGTGTCGTCAGCACGTCGGGCACCACCACGGCGGCGAGCGCGGCGGCCGGCGCGTAGCGCAGCATTTTCTGCACGCGCGCGGGCAGCACCGTGCGCTCGCCGCCGATCAGGAACATCGCGCGCGTGAGCGCGGTGACGAAGGTCATGCCGAAGATGGCGAGCCAGATTTGCGTTGAGGTCATCGGGAGTCTCCGGCGCGATCGTTTACGCCGCGGATGCGGCGCAGGTCCGCGCGCTCGATCATCAGGTCGGCTGCGCTGCCGGCGACGATCGCCGCGATCACCGCGAACGGCAGCGCGAGCCGGTACGGCAGATCGAGCGCGAGCAGCGCCACGATGGCGGCCACGCTGACCGCGGCCAGCGTGGAGCGCGTCGCGACCGCCGACACCATGATGGGCAACAGCGCGAGCGTACCGGCGAGCGCGAGCCCCCAGTTGTCGGGAATCAGGCTCGCGAGCAGGATGCCGACGATCGACGACACCTGCCACGACAGCCAGCTCGCTACCGCCATGCCCCAGAAGTACGCCTCCTTGCCCGGCACGTAGCCGGTCGGAAAGCTCTTCTTGACGAACAGCAGATAGATCACGTCGCCGTTGAAATAGCCGAGCACGATGCGCCGCCACATCGGCAGATAAGAGAAGTGCGGCGCGAGGCCGACGCTGAAGATCACGAAGCGGGTGTTGACCATCGCCGCGGTCAGCAGCACGGTCCACACAGGCAGCTTCGCCGCGAGGAGCGGCAGCACCGCCAGCTGCGACGAACCGGCGTAGCACAGCAGCGACATCGTGAGCGCCTGCGGCAGCGTCAGCACGGACTTGCTCATCGCGATGCCCGTCACGAGGCCCCAGGAAAAAATTGCCATCAGCGTGGGCGCATAGGCGCGCGCGCCTTCACGAAAAGCGCGGCGATCGGTGTCGGACAGTCGAGCGAGCATCGGGCGAAGATTGCGGGCGCAGGAAACGCCGTCGAGAAGGCCGGGCCGGCACCAGCTTGCGAGACCTCCTGCTGGCGCATCCCGATCGGATTTATGCGTGCGCTGGATTATAGCGTCCAGGGTGCGCCCAAATGCCCGTTGTGTGTGCAAAAGACGCTAAAATAGCGCTCCCGGCTATGTCCTGCGCTCATGGCCGCACCTCATAACGCACCTGCTGGAGAACCGTATGTCAATGGCCGACCGCGACGGCAAGATCTGGATGGATGGCAAGCTCATCGACTGGCGCGATGCCAAAATCCACGTGCTCACCCACACGCTGCACTACGGCATGGGCGTGTTCGAGGGCGTGCGCGCTTACAAGACGGCCGACGGCGCCACCGCGATTTTCCGCCTGCAGGAGCACACCAAGCGCCTGCTGAACTCGGCGAAGATCTTCCAGATGGACGTGCCGTTCGACCATGAAACGCTCGCCGCCGCGCAGCGTGAAGTGGTGCGCGAGAACAAGCTCGAATCCTGTTATCTGCGCCCGATTATCTGGGTCGGCTCGGAAAAGCTCGGCGTGTCGGCCAAGGGCAACACGATCCACGTCGCGATCGCCGCGTGGCCGTGGGGCGCGTACCTCGGCGAAGACGGCATCACCAAGGGTATTCGCGTGAAGACGTCGTCGTTCACGCGCCATCACGTGAACGTGTCGATGGTGCGCGCAAAGGCGTCGGGCTGGTACGTGAACTCGATCCTCGCGAACCAGGAAGCGATCGCCGACGGCTATGACGAAGCACTGCTGCTCGATGTCGACGGCTACGTGTCGGAAGGCTCGGGCGAGAACTTCTTCCTCGTCAACAACGGCAAGCTGTACACGCCCGACCTGTCGTCGTGCCTCGACGGCATCACGCGCGACACCGTGATCACGCTCGCGCGCGACATGGGCATCCAGGTGATCGAAAAGCGCATCACGCGCGACGAAGTCTATACCTGCGACGAAGCGTTCTTCACCGGCACGGCAGCCGAAGTCACGCCGATCCGTGAACTCGACAACCGCAAGATCGGCGCCGGCGTGCGCGGCCCGATCACCGAAAAGCTGCAGTCCGCCTTCTTCGACGTCGTGAACGGCAAGAGCGAGAAGTACGCGCACTGGCTCACGAAAATCTGAGCGACGTTTTGAGATGCGCAGCGCCGCCCGTCGGCGGCGAACTGCAAGCACCCCGCATACAACGAGAAAGTGTCATGAGCGAAATCAAGGAAATGCCGCTGGTCGAACTGACGGCAAAAGATCTGCCGGCATATTGTCCGAATCCGGCCATGCCGCGCTGGAGCGCGCATCCGCGCGTCTTCATCGACGTGTCGCACGGCGAAGCGCGTTGCCCGTATTGCAGCACGCGCTACAAGCTGCGCGACGGCGAAGTGATCAAGGGTCATTGATCGAACGCATCGAGCGGTTCTGAGCCGGCTTCAGCGGCGCGAGGCGTGACGTTCTGATCGCGCGCTCGCCGCGCCGCAGGCTCGATCGCACGACCCGCGGGCCTCGCGCCGCGCGGCTTCCCGCTTTCCCCTTCTACCCATCCGAGCGCCACGCGCATCGCGCGCGGCGCTTGTTATCGACACCGGACACTCACTCTGATGCGTCGCGCGTTGGTTATCGCACCGAACTGGATCGGTGACGCATTGATGGCGCAGCCGCTGTTTGCGCGCCTCGTGAAATTGCATCCGCGCATCGTCATCGACGCGGTCGCGCCCAGCTGGGTCGCCCCCGTGCTCGAACGCATGCCGGAAATCCGCGACGTCTACGCGACCGATCTCGCCCACGGCAAGCTGCAGATGCTGCGCCGCTGGCAGCTGTCGAGCGATCTGCGCGACGTCGGCTACGACGCGGCCTACGTGCTGCCGAACTCGTTCAAGTCGGCGCTCATTCCGTGGCTGGCGGGCATTCCGCTGCGCATTGGCTACACCGGCGAGAGTCGCTACGGCATGCTGAACGTGCGTCACGCGAATCCGCGCAAGGACGCCCGGCCGCCGATGGTCGGCCACTACGCCGCCCTCGCCTACGCGCCCGGCGCCAAGGTCCCCGAAGATCTGCCGATGCCCCGTCTCGACACGGATCTGAACGAGGCGTCGCGCGTATCGGCGCGCTTCAATCTCGATACCCGCGTGCCGCTGCTGGTGTTCTGCCCGGGCGCCGAGTACGGTCCCGCCAAGCGCTGGCCGCCCGAGCACTTCGCGGCGCTTGCGCAGATGGTCGGCCAGTCGTTCCCGTACACGCAGATCGTCGCGCTCGGTTCGCCGAAAGACGCGCCGCTCGCGCAGGCGATCGCCGAAAAAGCGCCGAACGTGCGCAACCTGTGCGGCCAGACCGCGCTCGGCGAGGCCTGCGCGCTGATCGCTCGGGCCAACGCGGTCGTCACCAACGACTCCGGCCTGATGCACGTCGCCGCCGCGCTGCGCCGCCCGCTCGTGGCCGTTTTCGGTTCGACCGATCCGCGCCACACCCCGCCCTTGTCCGAGCTCGCGAAGGTACAATGGCTTCATCTCGAATGCAGCCCCTGTTTTGAGCGCGAGTGCCCACTCGGTCATCTGAACTGCCTGAAGCAGCTGAGCGCCGAGCAGGTTTTCGGCGATTTGCGCGGCATGCTGCTCGCGCAGCGCTGAGCCGACTGGTACTTGCACGCAACACCGCACGCCCCCGAGCGCGTCGCGTCATGTTCGCGCCTTGCGGCACGGGCAAGCTGACGCCGGGGGCGATGGTCCGGCGCTCTGGACCGTCCCGCTACCGCTGACCCGCAACCGCGCGCCGCGCACTAGAGACTGACGAGCCATGCCACGTTTTGCCCATATCTTCGAAGCCGCCGCCGATACCCTGAACGCCTACTATCAGGCCGTCGCCGAGGTCAATATCGACAGTTTGATGGGCTTGTGGATCGACGAGGAGTTCGTCAGCTGCATCTGCGCGGACGGCTCGCATCTGCACGGTATCGAGAACATCCGCAATGGCTTGCAGGCTCAGCTCGAAGCGCTGCCGGTGTCGATCGAGCCGCTCGACATCCGCGCTACGACAGCCTCGGCACCGTCGTCTATGCGATTGCCGAAGCGCATCGTCCGGCCGATCCGACCGCCACGCCCGCGATGGTCTTCACCACCTACGTAATGGTCCACGAGCGCGGCGAATGGCGCATTGCGCATATTCACGCGAGCCCGATGCCGAACGAGGCCGCCAGTCAGTTCGCGACCAAGATGCGGCATGGCCAGGGCCCGCTGCACTGACGCGCGGCACCACGACCGATTCAGATTCACGTTTTTTCGCTTTTCCGCCGGTATGAGTTCGACGCCACATAAACCCGCTTCCTCCGGTACGGCCCCCGCCAAGGTGGCGGCCGCCGTCGAGGCGACCGTCGAGCTGCTGTACCGCGCGCCGCTGTGGCTGCCCAACCGGCATGCGCAGACGATCGTCCCGTCGTTGTTCGCGCGCCGCCCCGCCGTGTCGTTTCGGCGCGAGCGCTGGGACACGCCGGACGGCGATTTCATCGATCTCGACTGGGTCGCGCACGAAACTCCGCCCACCGATACCGCTCCGCTTTTCGTGCTGTTTCACGGCCTCGAAGGCAGTTCGTCGTCGCACTACGCGGTCGCGCTGATGGCCGCCGCGCGCGAATACGGCTGGCACGGCGTGGTGCCGCACTTTCGCAGCTGCAGCGGCCCGCTGAACCGGCTGCCGCGCTTCTACCATCTGGCCGACAGCAATGAGGTCGACTGGATCCTGCGCCGCCTGCGCGCCGCGCATCGGGGGCCGGTGGTCGCGGCCGGCGTGTCGCTCGGCGGCAACGTGCTGCTTCGCTGGCTCGGCGAGCGGCAAAACGATGCGGCGCAGGTGGTAGCCGCCGCCGCCGCGATTTCGACACCGATCGACGTCCACGCGGGCGGCCGCGCGCTGTCGCAGGGCTTCGGCCTCGTCTACACGCGCAGCTTCCTGAAGACGCTGAAACACAAGGCCAAGCAGAAGCTCGAGCAGTTCCCGGGCCTATTCGATCGCGACGCGATGCTCGCGAGCCGCACGATGTACGAGTTCGACAACGTGGTGACCGCGCCTCTGCACGGCTTTCGCAATACCGACGACTACTGGAGCACCGCAACCACCCGTCCGCTGCTGCCGCTCATTCGAGTGCCCACGCTGGTGCTCAACGCGCGCAATGACCCGTTCCTGCCGGCCGAAGCGCTGCCGTCGCGGCAGGAGGTATCGGCGGCGGTCGAGCTTTATCAGCCCGAGCACGGCGGCCACGCGGGTTTCATGACCGGGCCGTTCCCGGGCCGCATCGACTGGCTATCGCGGCGCGTCTTCGGCTATCTGGAACAACACGTCGATCATGGATGACATCGTCAAACAGTCACTCGCCAAATGGCCGAACGTGCCGAGTTGCACCGGCTGGTTGATGCTCGACCGGCGCGGCAACTGGCGCATGCGCGACGAAGCGGCCCAGGCGAGCGGCGCGCACGGCGTGCCGATCCGGCACGAGGCGCTGCTGGGCTTCATCAACCGGAACTACGAGGCCGATGAGCGCGGGCAGTGGTATTTCCAGAACGGGCCGCAACGCGTGTATGTCGAGCTGGCTTACACGCCGTGGGTGGTCAGATTGTCCGCGCGCGCGGATGGCACGCTCGCACTGCACGACCAGGGCGGCGGCGCGTTCGAGCCGGCGGCGGTGTTCGTCGATGAAGACGGCGGCATTCTGTTCGCCGATCGCTCGCAGCCGGCACGCATCGCGGCGCTGCACGATCACGACCTCGAGATCTTCTCGGATCACGCGACGCTCGCCGACGATGGTTCATTGAGCGGCGCATTCCACTGGAGCGCTCAACTCACACTGCCGCTGCAAAGCGTGCGACGCGATCAGGTGGCCGCGCGCTTCGGCTTCGTCGCAAGCCCGGCGGCGGCGCAGGTCTGACGCACGCGCCGGCGTCCGCCTGCGTCCACCCTACCCCTTCTCGTCGAGCCGCTCCTCCTTGTAGCGGTTCTCCATCTCGTGCAGACGCGCGTCGACGGTCGCCAGGTCGTAATAGCCGATCGTCTTCAAGTCGCGCGCGTCCTTCAACTGCCGGATCGCCGAGGGCCACGCGCCCTCCAGCGCGAACTTTTCCGCCATCGCGCGATGCTGCGTCAACGCATCGCCACTGCCCGCACTCGCCTGCGCGAGATACAACCACCACGCGGGTTGATCGGGATGCGTCCGGGTTTCCTTCTTCGCGAGCGCCTGCGCGTCGGTGAAACGGTGCAGCGTCAGCAGCGTGCGGATATGCATATCGATCGCGGCGTTCGACTGCGGCCAGCGCTTCTGCGCGAAGTCGGCGAGACGCGCGGCTTCGTCCGCATGACCGGCACTGCGCGCGATGTCGGTCGCGAGCACGTCGAGGCTCGGCGAATCGCGCTCAGGCTCGCCTTCCGCACGCGCGCCGGAGACGAACGTCGCGCGCGCGCTCGCAAGGGAGGCGGCCGCGTCGTCGTAGCGCTCGAGCAACATCTGCCCGTAGGCGATGCCGTACCAGTTGGCCGCAACGTTCAGCGCGGTGCGGTCCTCGATTTCCGAGCGCAAACGCGAAATCTCGTCCGCGTAGTCGCTGCGCGAATGGCCCTGCAACAGACCCGCGCGCGCGCGCACGAAGCCGTACTCGGAGTCTTGATGCGGCTGCCGGTACGGCGCGCGGCGCGCACGGTCCTCCATGTCGGCGATCCGCTCGCCGGTCAGCGGATGCGTGCGCGCGTAGGCCGGAATGCCGTTGTCGTTCATCGCCGCGCGGTCGAGCCGGTGGAAGAACGTCGGCATCGCGTAGGGATCGTAGCCGGCACCGGCGAGCAGCAGAAAGCCGACGCGGTCCGCCTCCTGCTCGGCCGATCGCGAGAAGCGCAACTGGCTGTCGACCGCATACGCCTCGCTGCCGAGCGCGATCGCGCTGCCGAGGTCGCCGCTATGCGCGAGTACGCCTGCCAGCACGCCGAACAGCACGCCGACGAGCGCCGCGTAGCCGCTGCGCTCGCCGTTGGAGATCATCCGCGAGATGTGCCGCTGCAGCACGTGCCCCATCTCGTGACCCAGCACCGCCGCGAGTTCGGACTCGGTCTGCGTCGCCATGATCAACCCGGTGTTCACGCCGATGAAACCGCCCGGCAGCGAAAACGCGTTGATCTGCGCGTCGCGCACCCCGAACAGTTCGAAATCCGGACGGTAACCGCCGATATACAGCGCGCTGGCCGCCGCTGCGAGCTTGGCGGCGACCGAATTCAGGTAGTCGCGCACGAGCCAGTCGTCGAGATAATCGGGGTCGCGGCGTATGTCGCGCATCACGCGCTCGCCGAGCTTGCGTTCGGCCTGCGGAGTCAGCGAGCCGGCGCCGCCGCTGCCGAGATCGGGCAACTGCTGCGCGACGATCGGCGCGCGCCAGTCGTTGCTGCCGGTTTTGCCGCCATTGCTGCCGCTAGCGCCGCCATTGGAAAAACGGCTCTGCGCGCCGCCGTAGGTGCCGAACACGCCGCGCGCGATGTCGGGCGGCAGGATCGGATCGACCGCGTCGCTCGGGCCGCTAACGAGCGGCGCCTCGGACAATGGGGTTCCCGGCGCGAGGGCCGCTCCGCCGGTCGATTGCGCGAACGCGCCGGGCGGCATTGCGAGTGCGACAGATAGCAAGGCAGCGAGGAATCGTTTTGAATGCATCGCGAAGCCGGTCTGACGAAGTCGAAAAACTCGCCCGTGGCCCGGACTAAGATAGCGGGCAAGGACGTCGAAGGACGCGTACAAGGCAAAACGCACGGTACCGCACAGCGCAAGTGTAACCAGTCGCCGCGCCGATTCGGGGCCGCGCCGCACTGCTATGATAGGCGCCCTCTGAAGGAGTCAACCATGCCTGAACTCACTCATTTCGATGCGTCTGGTGACGCGCATATGGTGGACGTCGGCGGCAAGCAGGAGACGAAGCGCATCGCGATCGCGCGTGGCTCGATCCGCATGCTGCCCGACACGTTCGCGCTGATCCGCGACGGCAACGCCAAAAAGGGCGACGTGATCGGCGTCGCGCGGATCGCGGCGATCCAGGCCTCGAAGCGCACCGCCGATCTGATTCCGCTGTGCCACCCGCTCGCGCTGACACGCGTGAAAGCCGACTTCGAACTCGACGAGCAGATGCCCGGCGTGCATTGCACGGTCCAGGTCGAGACGTTTGGACGCACGGGCGTCGAAATGGAAGCGCTCACCGCCGTGCAGGTCGGACTGCTGACCGTGTACGACATGTGCAAGGCGGTGGACCGCGGCATGACCATCACCGATGTGAAGGTGATGGAAAAGCATGGCGGGAAATCGGGGGACTGGGTCGCGCAAGCTTGAAGCGCGGGTCGACAACTATCCGGGTAGCACCATGACCATCGACGAACTGCTCAAGCAGCTACTGGCGTTTCGCGACGCGCGCGACTGGCGGCAGTTTCACACGCTGCGTAACCTGATCGTCTCCACCGGCATCGAAGCCGGCGAGCTTCTGGAGACGATTCAATGGAAGTCCGACGCGCAGATCGACACGCTGCTCAGTGATCCCGAGCAATCGACGAACCTCCGGCACGAGTGCGCCGACGTCTTCATGTACCTGCTGCTGGTGGCTCATACCGCGGGCTTCGATCTCGTCGACGCGGCCGCGGAAAAACTGAAGCTGAACGAAGCGCGCTACCCCGTCGACAAGGCGAAAGGCACGGCCGCGAAGTATTCCGAGTTGTGAACTTAGAGGCGAGAAGGCCTGCCTTGACGCGAGCACGCCGAAGCCTCCGCGGCCCGATCAATCTTCGTCGCTGTCGTCATCCGGTGCCGCATCCGCTGCGGGCCTGCCGTAGCGCTTCACCAACTGCTCCCTGAAGCCCGCGAGCGACTTCTGCTCGTCGACGAGCTGGTACACATAGCCGAGCTGCGCGGGCCAGTCCTTCAGTTCCTCCGCGAAAATACGCAAGCGTTCGACCGTATCGAGCGCCGCCGCGGTATCGCCGGTCAGCGCCTGTAGCACCGCGTAGCGACGCAGCACGGTTTCGCCCGGCAACAGTGCGATCGCCTGCTTGTGCATCGCGAGCTTGCGTTGCAGGTTCAGCGGATTCATCGGCTGCAGTGTCGCCAGACCGTATTCGCCCCACGCGCCGAACATGAACGACGGATCGGCGGCGTACTGTTCGGCTGGACGCTGACCGTAGTACAGCACCTCGGCGCGCGCATAGTCGCGATAGATCGGATACAGCGCGGCGAGTCCGCCGAATACCACGACCGCGAACGCGCGGAGCGACAGTTTCGCGGGCACCGCGCGCAACGGCCGCGTTTCGAGCAAGCCGAACACGAACATCGCAGGCAACAGGAAGAACATGTACTGCTGCGGATACTCGACGAGCGCATGCATCGTCAGCACGCCGATCAGCGCGATGCCGAACACGCGCGTGGCGCTTTGCGGCGCACGCACGACACGCACGAGCCACGCGACGAGACCCACGAGCACGATCCCGAGTCCGATAAGACCGGTTTTGGCGAGCAGATCGACGAAGATGTCATGCGAGTTGTTGGCGATTTCGACGCCGCCCAATTGCCTGACGAGCGCGAACTGATAGCTCGGAAATTCGCCCCAGCCGACGCCGAGCAGCGGATGCTGCTTGAACATCGTCCAGCCGTATTTCAATAGCGCGATGCGCGGCGCGATTTGACCGGCATCCTGGAAGCGCTCGGCCGCCGACTGCCCGAGTTCGAGGTGAAAACGCACGTTGGCCCAGCGAATCACCGCATTGACCACGAAAAACAGCACCGCGAGCGCGATCGGCACCAGCCAGTCACGGCTGCTACGACGCGATTGCGGTTCGTTGCGAGTCTGCGCGAACGCCATCCAGAAGCCGGCCACGACGATCACCCCCATCTGCAGCCACGGACCGCGCGACACGGTCAGCGCGAGGCCGACGGAGAAAATCGTCGACACGAGCAGCCAGATAGGCAGCGCGATGCGGCGCGTCTGCACGAGGTACAGCGCGCCCGCCATCGCGAACGCGATATAGGTCGCGAGGTGGTTCGCCTGCGCCATGTTGCCGAACGGCCGGCGATCGACGGTGATGTTGTACGCGACGATGAGCGGCGCCACGCGCGTTTCGAGGTGAAACAGCTGGATCACCTGGCTGAACACCGAGAACAGACCGCCGACGATCAACGCCCCCGCCGCCCAGCGCAACGCGGTCTCGTCGAGTTTCACACGCGCGAAGCCATAGCCCACGTGCGCGGCCATCCACGCAGCGAGCAGGAAGCCCGCGCCGAGCCAGTTCATCGACGGCTCAGCGACCGGCAGCACGAACGTTTGCAGCACCAGCAGGAGGCCGAACAGCAAGGGCACGAGCGCGACCATGGGCGACGCGAAGCTCACGCGCGGCCGGGCGGTCGCGACCGTCAGCATGACGGCCGCCCCGGTCAGCAGATACAGCGCGAGCGAGGTGAATTCGGAGTAGAAGGTTGGGATCGGATACGTATGGTTGGCAACCGCATAGGGCAGGATCAACGCAAGAGCCAGCAGTACGAGAGACAGGTAGCGCGCGAAAGGGGTGGGCATCGAATCAACGGTGGGCGTCAGGTAGGGTAGCCCCTCTTCCTTGCGGAAAAGGGGCCCCCTAAGAACCGTACGTGCGAGTTTCCCCGCATACGGCTCAAGCCTACATATTTCTTTACAAAGCCCCGTCAGAGCAACGACAGAGCCGGCTTAGTTACCACAAGTTTACCAACGTGTACCTGCCGGTGGCAGTCGGGGTGGAGCAGAACCCTGTTCGACAGAGCGTCGGTCCCACCATGCATCCGATATTCCAGATGATGGTCGTGCCAACTGGTCTCGTTCGTCAAAGCCCAACCACAGTGCGCACACAAGCCGCCCTGTGATTTGTACAGCGATACCCATTGCTTACGATAACGCATCGAGTACTCCATGCGCTCCTGCCGCAATTGCTCGCTGTACTGCTCCCACATTGGATCAAACGGATTGAATTCCCCTTTGACCTTCCTGTGGCGCCTGATGTCCGTACCGCTGATCTGGTACAGCTCAAGCAAACCCTTGCTGCCGTCCTCTTGAACTACGGGAGCGGCGAACACCCAATGCCGATTGCCGAGCGAGTGAAAGTACTTCCGTCTCACCCATTCCGCGCTCTTGTTCGGATGCCTCCGCTTCGACCACCGCCAGAGCCTGTAAAACACCAGCGACTCCATGCGGCTATACGCCTGCTTGGCTACTACAGGGCTGTGATATTGCGCCCAGCCTCGTAGCATCGGATTCAGCAATCGGATCAACTCCTCCTGCTTTACCGCCTTGTGACCGCTGATGGTGTCCGCCACCTTGCGATAGAACGTCCGCACGTTCTTCCCGCTCGGCTTGATGAGCAGCGTTCCCGAATACTTCCGGAAATTCCACCCAAGGAAATCAAAGCCTTCGTCAATGTGAACGATCCGGGTCTTCTCCTGCGATAGTTGCAATCCCCGTACCTCAAGGAAGGTTTCTATCCAAGGTCTGACTTCGTGTTCCAGCATCTCTTGCGAGTCGCCGCTGATGACAAAGTCGTCCGCGTATCGCACAACATTCACTTTCAGCTTGTTCGCCTTCCCGATCCCAAATTTCGCACCGAGGTGCGCAATCAGTTCGCGTTCCAGCCCGTTCAGCGTCACGTTTGCCAGCGTCGGGGAAATGATGCCTCCCTGCGGCGTACCGGCCTCCGTCGCCTGTAGCTGCCCTTTGTAAATCAGGCCAGCCTTCAACCATTTGCGAAGGATCACCCTGTCCATCGGGACATGGTTTTCCAGCCACTCATGGTTGATGTGGTCAAAGCATCCCTTGATGTCCGCCTCGAGTACCCATTGCGCGGAACGGCGACGGGCCATGACAACGAAAATCTGAGACATCGCATCAGCCGTCGAACGATTGAGCCTGAACCCATAAGAGTTCGGGTCGCTCGTCGACTCTGCTACCGGCTCCAAGGCCAGCAGATACAAGGCTTGCATCGCCCTATCCTGCATGGTCGGAATGCCCAGAGGGCGTTCCTTCCCATTGGCCTTGGGGATAAAGACTCTCCGTAGAGGCAGAGGCTTATATCCGTGCCGCTTCAACCTGCCGACAGCAAGCCATCGGCTTTCAGGCGAATCCCATAGCTCGCGATCGACTCCAGCCGTTCGCGCACCTTGGTTCTGCGTAACACGTCGTACCGCACACAGCTTTGCGGACAACGTGCGAGTCAGCATCCGTTGCAAGGCTTTCACCCTGCGCCAGTCACTTTCTCGCGTCGCCTTCGCAATTCGAATCTGCATCCCTCTCACGTTCCGTTCAACCCGACGCCAATCTACGGCGTGCCAGTTGTCCGGCGCGTGGGAAAGCGCAGATCCGGTCTTTCGACCAGATACTTTCATGCTGCTCTCCTACCTGGAAAAGTCCCCAGACAGAAGGCGCATCTCCCCCAGCGGGGCAGATACACCCCGCTGGGGAACAACAAAACTCAATGCAGGCGCATGCACCTGCATCTGACCAAGTTACAGAGGGTAGTCAGCCGTCTTGCGACGGTAGACCAGACGGAAGTCTGCCCGCTTTCGCGTGGGGTGATGTCCCAACCCCTATCCGAACCATTACAGCCCGGCTTTCGCTTTTTCCGTCCTCCCATACCTGCACGATCAACAGCGTCCCTTGCGGTTCGCCTGCCAGCCCTACTGCGCTGGCAACCATACAGGCTTACCACGTTCCCGGCATGTCACACGACTGACGTAGGTTCTGCCTCTTCCCCGGTGGCTAAGTGACGACGTAATCCGACGGTTGAGCGGATTAACCAGCCACGTACCTGTTGGTTAGAGCCCAATGTTCAAGCAGCTTTGGCTCCTCAGTGCTTACGAGGTTTATCAGCAGTTCACTTACATTAACCATATCAGCCAGCCTAGCTCCTCAACCCCCTTGCTGCTGGGAGTCTCCAGATCGTTCCTCGCGGAGCCGATCTGCCCGAAACCTCCGGGGGCTACATTGTCAGAAGAGCTTCACACCCCACCGTTGCCAGTGACGCATGTCTTCCTAGGCTACTGCTGGTCGTACAGCAGGTTCCCTTCCTCACCCGGACATCAGGCAAGGCAAAACAATGACACACCGAGCTTTCGCTCGTATCGGTTTGCGAATCCGTTGCTGTTAAAGCGCAGGAATTGCACACGACATCCCGCCTGGTCGGCGGAGATGAAGCCGCTGACTGGGCGGAACCTGACGGTAATCAGGTCAATACAATGCGATTCTCCGGCTGGACAAGCCCGAATCACGCTTCACAAAAAAATATGGGGCGTAGTCCCGAAGGACCACACACTCAGCTACTAGAAATCACCCCCGAAGGGGCCTCAAGCACATCTTGACTGCAGTCGATGCTCGTAACGTGAGCGAACGGACACGAGCGTGCGTGTCGCACCAACCGGCGCACTATACAAAAATTTCGTTGCACTGTGCGCCGGTTCGGCCGAACTAGGCTGCAAATCAGCCCTTTACGTTGTGGCTTCGAGTCGTCCGGTCAGCGCCCGGCCGTCGTCTCGTTGGCTTGTTCAGTTCATCTGCCCCCTTACGATCGGCACTCGGGCGGCGCCAGATTCGCCGCGAGCGTCGGCGCTTCACCCGGCATCGGCCCCGACCCCGGCGCCGGCAACGAAGACGCGCTCTTGCCGCTCGCAAAGCATTCCCACGTCAGCGCGCCCGTCTGCACCGTGTCCTTGGCCAACGCGACACGTGCGCTCGGCGCATCGGCGTTGTCCGGCACCGAGGGCACCAGCGTCATCGTGTTCGCGCCGGCCTGCGCGACGCGCGTCGAGTACGTGATCGTGATCTGACCGGTGTCGTCGTCGATCTGGATGGACTCGACGTTGCGGGTGGCGGGCGGCGACGCATAACCGCCGCTGAATGCGTTGCCGCTCGCGGCGTTTTCGGCCACCGCGAGCCGCGCCGACGCCGCGAGCGACAAGCCCTCGCCGACCCGGCTGCGCGCCAGATAGTCCTGATACGCGGGAATCGCATAGGCCGCGATCACGCCGACGATCGCCAGCACGATCATCAGCTCGATCAACGTGAAGCCGACGCCGCAGCGCCGGCAAAGGCGCGCGAACCAATTCTCGCGCCAACGTGCGCGGCGCGACCTACGCGAAAATTGCGTCGATTGAGAGTAAGGGGAATACGGCAGGGTAACGATCATCGGCAGACTCCTGATACGAGAAACGCCTGGCCCGTGGATCGGGAACAGGCGTTTCAATCGTAGCGAGCGACGCTTGCGCGTCACAGTCAGCCGGATGGCCAGGCTTGCATTCGGACGGCATCACGGCTTAGGCAGCGGCGCACCGTCGATGCCATGCTCACACCGCCGCGCGTTTCGCGTTACGGCGCTTCAACAGATAACCGACGATCACGACGAACAGCGCGCCCGCGATGCTCATCCCGTATTCCGCGACGGGCGTGTCGAGGATCGGCCAACGGTCGCCGGCCGGGTCGTTGACCATCAGACCGCCCGCGATCCAGCCGAGCAGGCCCGCGCCGAACAGCACGATGCCCGGAAAGCGATCGAGCAGCTTCAGAATCAGCTGGCTGCCCCACACGATCAGCGGAATGCTCACGACGAGGCCAAAGATCACCAGAGCCAACCGGTGCTCGTGCTCCGCGGCTTCGGCCGCGCCCGCGATCGCGATTACGTTGTCCACGCTCATTACCGCATCCGCGATGATGATCGTCTTCACCGCCGAGATCAGCTTGTCGGCCGGCTTGACGTTGTCGTGAACGTCGTGCGCGGGCGCGAGCAAGCGCACGCCGATCCACAGCAGCAGCAACCCGCCCGCGAACTTCAGGAACGGCACGTCGAGCAGCGCGACCGCGAATGCGATCAGCACGACGCGCAGCAGGATCGCGCCGGCGGTTCCCCACACGATGCCGCGCATGCGTTGCGACTGCGGCAGGTTGCGGCAGGCGAGCGCAATGACGACCGCGTTATCGCCGCCGAGCAGCACGTCAATGACGATGATCTGAAAGACCGCGCCCCAATTGAGGGTCGTGAAGAATTCGAGCATGGAAAAAGAATAAGAAAAAATCTACCGAGCGGACAGCACGACGGCGCAAGTGCGGACGAAAAAAAAGCGGGGGAGTCTGCACTCCCCCGCTTTTCGGGACCGCTCGCTCACGAAAGGACTTCGTAAGCGTAGCAAAATCGCGCGCTCACGGCACGCGAATTCGATTTACAGCATCGCCTTCAGAAGACGCGCCATTTCCGACGGGTTCTTCGTGACCTTGATACCGCATGCGTCCATGATTTCCAGCTTCGCTTCAGCGGTGTCCGCACCGCCCGAGATCAGCGCGCCGGCGTGGCCCATGCGCTTGCCCGGAGGCGCCGTGACGCCGGCGATGAAGCCAACCACCGGCTTCTTCATGTTGTCCTTGATCCAGTGCGCGGCGTTCGCCTCGTCCGGACCGCCGATTTCGCCGATCATGATGACGGCGTCCGTATCGGGATCGTCGTTGAACATCTTCATCACGTCGATGTGCTTCAGACCGTTGATCGGATCGCCGCCGATACCGACTGCCGAAGACTGGCCGAGGCCGATCGCGGTCAGCTGGCCGACCGCTTCATACGTCAGCGTGCCCGAACGCGACACGACGCCGATGCGGCCCTTGCGGTGGATGTGACCCGGCATGATGCCGATCTTCAGTTCGTCCGGCGTGATCGTGCCCGGGCAGTTCGGTCCGAGCAGCAGCGTCTTGCGGTTTTCGCGACGCATACGGTCCTTGATCTCGATCATGTCGCGGACGGGGATGCCTTCCGTGATACAGATTGCGAGATCCAGGTCGGCTTCGACGGCTTCCCAGATTGCCGCAGCAGCGCCTGCCGGCGGAACGTAAATCACCGACACGGTTGCGCCCGTTTCAGCCTTGGCTTCAGCGACGCTAGCGTAGATGGGGATGCCTTCGAAATCTTCGCCGGCGCGCTTCGGGTTCACGCCCGCGACGTACGCTTCGCGGCCGTTTGCGTATTCACGGCAAGCACGCGTGTGGAACTGACCGGTCTTGCCGGTGATGCCCTGCGTGATGACCTTGGTGTCTTTGTTGATCAGAATCGACATGTATTGACCTCTGTTCGTTTGGCGTCGCGCGGTAGCGCCACGCGGCGCGATGCTTCACGCCTGTGTCGCTCGCGCGCCGCCACTCGTCATTTTGGCAAATGAGCTGGTAAATGCGCCGTAGACAGGTGGCTTACGCCTTGCCCGAAGCAGCCGCGACGACCTTCTGAGCCGCTTCTTCCATGCTGTCCGCCGAGATGATCGGCAGGCCGGATTCGGCGAGCATCTTCTTGCCCAGGTCTTCGTTCGTGCCCTTCATGCGGACCACGAGCGGCACCTTCAGCGACACGGCCTTCGACGCCGCGATCACGCCTTCCGCGATCACGTCGCAGCGCATGATGCCACCGAAGATGTTGACCAGAATCGCGGTCAGGTTCGGGTTCTTCAGCATGATCTTGAACGCTTCGGTGACCTTCTCGGTCGTAGCTCCTCCACCGACGTCGAGGAAGTTCGCCGGTTCGCCGCCGAACAGCTTGATGGTGTCCATCGTTGCCATTGCGAGGCCAGCGCCGTTCACGAGGCAGCCGATGTTGCCGTCGAGCGAGATGTACGCGAGGTCGAACTTCGACGCTTCGATTTCAGCCGGATCTTCTTCGTCCAGATCGCGGTAAGCGACGATTTCCGGGTGACGGAACAGCGCGTTCGAATCGAAGTTGAACTTCGCGTCGAGTGCGATGACCTTGCCGTCGCCGGTCAGGATCAGCGGGTTGATTTCGGCGAGCGATGCGTCGGTTTCCCAGAATGCCTTGTACAGGCCTTGCAGGATCGCGCGGGCTTGCGGGATCGAAGCGTCGGGCACGCCGATCTTCTTCGCGAGGTCGTCTGCTTCCGAGTCCTTCAGGCCGGTCGACGGATCGACCGCAACCTTGTGGATCAGCTCAGGCGTCTTTTCCGCGACTTCTTCGACGTCCATGCCGCCTTCGCTCGATGCCATCACGACGATCTTCTGCGAAACGCGATCGATCACGAGACCAACATACAGTTCCTTCTTGATGTCAGCGCCTTCTTCGATCAGAAGGCGATTGACCTTCTGGCCTTCCGGACCGGTCTGGTGCGTGACGAGCTGCATGCCGAGGATCTGGTTCGAGTACTCGCGAACCTGTTCCAGCGACTTGGCGACCTTGACGCCGCCGCCCTTGCCACGGCCACCTGCGTGGATCTGAGCCTTGACGACCCACACCGGGCCGCCGAGCTCTTCCGCGGCCTTGACCGCATCATCCACCGAGAAGACCGGCTTGCCGCGCGGTACCGCGACGCCGAATTTCCGCAGGATTTCCTTACCCTGGTACTCGTGAATCTTCATGCGTGATTCCCTTCAGTCTGAGAGTTGGATAGAACTTCGATTCCGTTTTGCCGCCGTTCAGGCCGGCGCGTCGCCGCTTGGTGCGCGAGTCGCCGCGTCGTCCGACGAGGCCGCGCGTTCCGCCGGACGAGGTGCGTGGCCATACCAGCGCGGATAAAACTGTTTCACCGCCTCGCCGTCGAAACGCAGCGCGTGGCAGCGTCCCAACTGGAATGGCGGTTTGTCGTTGGAATGCTCGCCTGTGCCGTTAGACGATTCGTCTCCCGAACCCGCGTTCGCGCCTGGCGTGCCTTCATCGGTGTTCCAGACTTCGCCGGCGAACGCCTGGATCGCGGCGGTCGGCAGCATCGCGCACAGCTCGGTGAGATGCGTGCAACCGGCCGTGCCGGCCAGCAAACGGGCAGCATCGCGACGGAAGTTGTGGAACAGATTGAGCCCGATGAGGGCACGGTAGGCGGGATTGCTGGCCTGGCATAACCCTGGATAGGGTACCCAGTCGGACGACGCCTCGGCGTCGACGACATTGAGCTTGCGATCGATGGTGATGCGAAGCCAGAGTTCATGGATCGGCTGACCATTGGGCCGGATTCCCGACGGAAGCGCCACATCTCGAGGCTTTTCGTCGGTCAGGCACGCTTCCACATCCCACAGGCCATCGGCTCGCTCGTAAGCTTCCGCTCTGATTGCGCGACGATGGCGCAACTGACGGGACACTGGCGGGGAGAGCGACATGCGGGAAGGAAAGGCCGGATTGGAAAACTTCTGGATTTTAGCATAACGGGTATTTGGGACAGCCCCGATTGCGCACGGCCTCGCGCCGGGTTACGGCGCGGCAATCGACCGGCCGTCGGGGCTGACGTGCTAGTCGCCGTCCCAGATGTCGTCAATACCCTTCAGGATTTTGCCGATCGTCGCGCCGGAGAAGCCGCGCGACGCCAGGAAGCGCGCCTGCTTCGCGCGCTCGGCCGGGGTTTTCGGCAGCTGGCCGAACTTCTTGCGCCAGACCGCCTGAGCGCGCGCGAGTTCGGTTTCACGCAATTGCGCACTCGCCTCTTCGACCAGCGCTGGGTTCAGCGCGTGCTGCTTCAGTTCGCCGAGAATGCGGCTCGTGCCGAGCCGCGTTGCGCGCCGGTGAACCAGACTTTCCGCGAAGCGCGAGTCCGATAGCCAGTTTTCGGCTTCCAGTGAGTCAAGCACCGTGTCGAGCGAATCGGTTTCCTCGACGTAGGGCTTCAGCTTGCGCGCGAGTTCGGCGCGGCTATATTCGCGACGCGACAGATAGCCGAGCGCGCGCGCTTTCAGCGGACGGGTTGGGCGTTGGGACTTTCTGCTGTCGTCTTGGTCGGCCTGCCCCGCCTTCGCTTCGCCGGCCTGGCGACGCGAGCGGGTGTAGGTGACTTCGGAGGGGGATTGGGAATCGTGTCCGGAGAGATCCGCGCTGGACGATGCCGCAGGGGATCCGGACCGTGTACGCTGCGGCCCACGGCCTGCGGCGCGGTCATGTGCGTCGAACGATTCGAACGGATCGAATGGATCGCCGGAATCAGGCGATCCATCCGCCGTGTCGCGCGGGCCGTCCGGATAGCGTCCGGAGTCGGAACCGGACAGAGGCCGGCCTTTGCGTATCACGTGATGCTTACTCTTCTTCGCCCGCGACTTCAGCGTCCGCGCCGGTCACGGCGTCCGCCATCGCGGTGACGCCCAGCGATTCGCGGATACGGTTTTCGATTTCGCGAGCGATGTCCGGATTTTCGCGCAGGAATTCACGCGCGTTGTCCTTGCCCTGACCGATCCGCTCGCCGTTGTAGCTGTACCATGCGCCAGCCTTGTCGACGATCTTCGCCTGCACGCCGAGGTCGATGATTTCGCCCTGACGCGAGATGCCCTCACCGTACAGGATGTCGAAGATGGCTTCGCGGAACGGCGGCGACACCTTGTTCTTGACGACCTTCACGCGTGTTTCGTTGCCGATCACTTCGTCGTTCTTCTTGATCGAACCGATGCGGCGAATGTCCAGACGCACCGATGCGTAGAACTTCAGCGCGTTACCGCCCGTGGTGGTTTCCGGGTTGCCGAACATCACGCCGATCTTCATGCGGATCTGGTTGATGAAGATCACGAGGCAGTTCGTGCGCTTGATCGTGCCGGTCAGCTTGCGCAGCGCCTGCGACATCAGACGCGCCTGCAGACCCGGCAGCGAGTCGCCCATTTCGCCTTCGATTTCCGCCTTCGGCACCAGCGCCGCGACCGAGTCGATCACGATCATGTCGATCGAGCCCGAGCGCACCAGCGCGTCGGCGATTTCGAGCGCCTGCTCGCCGGTGTCCGGTTGCGAGACCAGCAGGTCGGCGACGTTCACGCCGAGCTTGCCCGCATATTGAATGTCCAGCGCGTGTTCCGCGTCGATGAACGCCGCAGTGCCACCGAGCTTCTGCATTTCGGCGATGACCTGCAGCGTCAGCGTGGTTTTACCGGACGATTCCGGACCGTAGATTTCGACCACGCGGCCGCGCGGCAAACCGCCGACGCCCAGTGCGATGTCGAGGCCGAGCGATCCGGTGGAGACCACCTGGATGTCTTCGACTGCCTCACCTGCGCCGAGCCGCATGACCGACCCTTTGCCGAACTGCTTTTCGATCTGCGCGAGCGCGGCGGCGAGAGCCTTGCTCTTTTCAGCAGTCAGTCCAGCCGAGCCTTTCTTGCTTTCTTCCATGAATCGTCCTTTGCTATGATGAACGGCGTCTGAGGCAGGTGTGCACCCGTGGTTTCACTCGAATTGAGCGGAGCCTGCAGGACATCACACGAAACGCAGACACTGTATAAAAAAACAGTGGTTTTGGCAAGCGCGATTATGATGCGAACGCGCATTTTTAATGTCGCGTCACCCCCACTACCCACAATAATGTTCGGAGACCGCTGCGCGCCGGGGCAAGCCCCACGGTGCCGGCAAAGCCAGGCTGGCGCACCATGCGAATTCTGATTGCCGAAGACGACAGCATACTCGCGGACGGTCTGGTTCGATCACTCCGCCAATCGGCCTATGCGGTCGATCACGTCAAAAGCGGCGTAGAAGCCGATACCGCGTTGTCAATGCAGACGTTCGACCTATTGATCCTCGATCTGGGCCTGCCGCGCATGTCCGGGCTGGAGGTGCTGCGCCGCCTGCGCGCGCGCAATTCGAACCTGCCCGTGCTGATCCTGACCGCCGCAGACAGTGTCGACGAACGCGTCAAAGGCCTCGACCTCGGCGCCGACGATTACATGGCCAAGCCCTTCGCGCTGAACGAACTGGAAGCCCGCGTGCGCGCGCTGACGCGGCGCGGTGCCGGCGGCGGCCCGACCGTCGTGCGGCATGGTTCACTGTCGTTCGATCAGGTGGGCCGCATCGCCTATGTCAATGACCAGGTGATCGATCTGTCCGCGCGCGAGCTCGGTCTGCTCGAAGTGCTGCTGCAACGGATCGGCCGGCTGGTGTCGAAAGAGCAACTGGTCGACCATCTGTGCGAATGGGGCGAGGAAGTCAGCAACAACGCGATCGAAGTCTACGTGCACCGGCTGCGCAAGAAGATCGAGCCGAGCGGCGTGCGCATCATCACCGTGCGCGGGCTCGGCTACTGCCTCGAAAAAGCGGCGCCGCCCGCGAATGCGAACACGCCCGCCGCCGGCTCCGAGCCGCAAACGGCGCAAACGGCGCAAACGGCACAAGCGGCACAAGCAGCACCACCTTCCCCCGCGCCGTCGTCCGCCGCGATGCCGGCGAGCCATCACTACAAATAGAGGCCAGCGATGTCCGCACGCGCTGATCGCGCCACGGCGCACGCGGCGGACCTCGACGAGGCGCGCGACGCGCGCTACGCCAACCCGTTCGCCCCGCCCGACGAAACCGAAGCCGCCGCCGAGGCGCGTCCGCGCTCGCTGTTCGGCGAGATTCTCGACTGGATGCTCGCCCCGCTGCTGCTGTTGTGGCCGATGAGCCTCGCGGTCACCTATCTGGTCGCGAAATCGATCGCGAACGGGCCGTTCGACCGCGCGCTCGAAACCGACGCCTATGTGCTCGCGCGCCAGATCCATCCGGTCAACGGCGTCGCGGAGCTGTCGCTGCCCGAGTCGACGCGCGATTTCCTGCGCGCCGACAACGTCGACAGCGTGTTTTTCCAGGTGCTCGGCACGCGCGGCGAGCTGGTGGCCGGCGAGCGCGACATGCCGCTGCCGCACGAGGAGGACCGCCCGCCACCGGGCCTCGTCGAATTCCGCGACGACGTGCTGCGCGGCAACGACATCCGCGTCGCGTATACGACCGTCGAGTTTCCGCAGACGCCGGGCGCGCAGCCCGTGCTGGTGCAGGTCGCCGAAACGCTCGACAAGCGCAGCCAGCTCGCCAACGACATCATCAAGGGCGTGATCCTGCCGCAGTTCGTGATCCTGCCGCTCGCGATCCTGCTCGTGTGGTTCGGGCTATCGCGCGGGCTCGAGCCGCTGCATGCGCTGCAGGCGCATATCCGCGCGCGGCGGCCGGACGATCTGTCGCCGCTCGAAGCGCGCCGCGCGCCGCCGGAAATCGAGCCGCTCGTCACGTCGTTCAACGATCTGCTCACGCGCCTCGAACAGAACATGGAGCTGCAAAAGCGCTTTATCGCCGACGCCGCGCATCAGATGAAAACGCCGCTCGCCGGGCTGCGCACGCAGGCCGAGCTAGCGCTGCGCCAGAACGCGTCGGCCGAGGTGCATCGCTCGCTCGAACAGATCGCGACGAGCTCCGAGCACGCCGCGCGGCTCGTCACGCAGCTGCTCGCGCTCGCGCGCGCGGAAAACCGTCGGTCGGGGCAGATCTTCACGCCGGTCGAACTCGGCGAACTCGCGCGCAGCGCGGTGCGCGAATGGGTGCAGGCCGCGCTCGCCAAGCAGATGGACCTCGGCTACGAAGCGCCCGACGAGCCGGTCGAGGTCGCCGGCAATCCGGTGATGCTGCGCGAAATGCTGTCGAACCTGATCGACAACGCGATCCGCTATACGCCGGCGGGCGGCCGCATCACCGTGCGCGTGCGGCACGACGCCCCGGCGCGGCTCGTGCATCTGGAAGTCGAGGACACCGGGCTCGGCATTCCGGCCAGCGAGCGCTCGCGCGTGGTCGAGCGCTTCTACCGGATTCTGGGCCGCGAGGGCGACGGCAGCGGCCTCGGTCTCGCGATCGTGCGCGAGATCGCGGCGATGCACGGCGGCGAGCTCGCGATCGACGACAACGTCTACCAGGAGTCGCCGCGGCTCGCCGGCACCCTGGTGCGCGTCAGCTTGCAGGTGCTCGAACGGGGGCGGGACTTACCCTAACACGGCCCCATAGCCAGCTTGATCGTCAGCGTGTTTTTGAGATATTTCGGCGCGGATCGCACAAATATCGCCGCACATTGACCGAAATTGATCGCCTGTTCGCCGGTTTACCGGACTACCCCAGGTTTTGGCGTCGAGTCAGAACGCCGTAAGTTTCCACTCCAATAATCGGTTGCACGGGGACGCCTGCGCTGGCGATCCGTGTGTATATCAATATTGGAGACGACATATGGCTACCGTTGGCGGGCAACTCTCGCACGCGCCGATGACGCGCGATGAGAAGCGGGTGATCTTCGCATCGTCGCTGGGTACGGTTTTCGAGTGGTACGACTTTTATCTGGCCGGTTCGCTTGCGGCCTTCATCAGCAAGAGCTTCTTTTCCGGCGTCAATCCGACCGCGGCGTTCATTTTCACGCTGCTCAGCTTCGCCGCGGGCTTCGCGGTGCGGCCGTTCGGCGCGGTCGTATTCGGACGACTCGGCGACATGGTCGGGCGCAAGTACACGTTCCTGATCACGATCATCATCATGGGTCTGTCGACGTTCCTCGTCGGCTTCCTGCCCGGCTATGCGGCAATCGGCATCGCTTCGCCGGTGATCTTCATCGCGATGCGCTTGCTGCAAGGTCTCGCGCTCGGCGGCGAGTACGGCGGCGCCGCGACCTACGTGGCCGAACACGCGCCGGCGAACCGCCGCGGCTTCTACACCGCGTGGATCCAGACCACCGCGACGCTCGGTCTGTTCCTGTCGCTGCTCGTGATCCTCGGCGTGCGTACTTTCATGGGCGAAGACGCGTTCGGCGCCTGGGGTTGGCGCATCCCGTTCGTCGTGTCGATTCTGCTGCTCGCGGTGTCGGTGTGGATTCGCCTGCAACTGCATGAGTCGCCGGTGTTCGAGCGCATCAAGGCCGAGGGCAAGACCTCGAAGGCGCCGCTCTCCGAAGCGTTCGGCCAGTGGAAGAACCTGAAGGTCGTG
This sequence comes from Paraburkholderia sp. EG304, assembly GCF_046543485.1. Classification (NCBI taxonomy): domain Bacteria; kingdom Pseudomonadati; phylum Pseudomonadota; class Betaproteobacteria; order Burkholderiales; family Burkholderiaceae; genus Paraburkholderia; species Paraburkholderia sp. EG304. Next base: position 175,463 of record NZ_JBKGUA010000004.1, read on the forward strand.
ATTCTCGCGCTGCTCGGCCTGACGGCCGGCCAGGCTGTCGTGTGGTACACGGGCCAGTTCTACACGCTGTTCTTCCTCACGCAGACGCTGAAGGTCGACGGTACGAGCGCCAACATCATGATCGCGCTCGCGCTGCTGATCGGCACGCCGTTCTTCCTGTTCTTCGGCTCGCTGTCGGATCGCATCGGCCGCAAGCCGATCATCATGGCCGGTCTGCTGATCGCCGCGCTGACGTACTTCCCGCTGTTCAAGGCGCTCACGCACTACACGAACCCGGCGCTCGAAGCCGCGACCGCGAAGTCGCCGATCGTCGTGATCGCCGATCCGGGCGAGTGCTCGTTCCAGTTCAATCCAGTGGGCACGGCTAAGTTCGTGACCTCGTGCGATATCGCGAAGGGCGCGCTGTCGCGAGCCGGCCTGAACTACGACAACGTCGCGGCGCCGGCCGGCACGATCGCGCAGATCCGCGTGGGTGATACGGTCGTCAACACGTTCGATGGCCGCGCCCCCGACGCGAAGGAGCAAGCCAAGACCTTCGAGAAGACGCTCGCCGCGACGCTGAAGGCCGCCGGCTACCCGCCGAAGGCCGATCCGGCTCAGATCAACTGGCCGATGAGCGTCGTGATCCTGACGATCCTCGTGATCTACGTAACGATGGTCTACGGTCCTATCGCGGCGATGCTGGTCGAGATGTTCCCGACGCGCATCCGTTATACGTCGATGTCGCTGCCGTATCACATCGGCAATGGCTGGTTCGGCGGCTTCCTGCCGGCGACCGCGTTCGCGATCGTCGCCGCGCGGGGCAACATCTACTCGGGGCTCTGGTATCCGATCATCATCGCGGTGATCACCTTCGTGATCGGCATGCTGTTCGTGCGCGAAACCAAGGACTCGGATATCTACGCAAAAGATTGAGTGGACCGCGAGTCCGGGCCACCTGAAAAAGTTGTGCGCCGGGGGTTGACAGCCTCCGGTTGCCCCAGCATAATCTCGCTTCTTTCGGCGAATTAGCTCAGTCGGTTAGAGCGACGGAATCATAATCCGCAGGTCCGGGGTTCGAGTCCCTGATTCGCCACCAGCTTCAAGAAAAAGCCGCTGTCTCACAAGGACAGCGGCTTTTTTGTTTTTCAACGCTGCCACGTCAACTCAGGTCGTTACGCGATCCGGCCGGTGTCGGGTGAAAGAGAAGCGCCACGACGGTCACCACACCGAACGCCGCCCCCGCATAAAACGTCATGGCGGCACCCACACGTTCCCACAGCTGACCTGCGATAACGCTCGAAACCAGCGTCACGATGCCGCTCAGCAGATTGAAGAAACCAAATGCAGTCCCACGCAGATGCGCCGGCGCCGTGTGCGCGACCATCGTGGCGAGCAGGCCTTGAGTCATCCCCATGTGCAGCCCCCAAAGCGCTACCCCGACGACGACCACACCCCAGTGGGTGCCGTGCGCTAGCACGAGGTCGGCGCCGATCAACACGATCAGACCACCGATCAGCAGCCGCGTATGACGCATCGTGTCCGCGAGTTTCCCGAATGGATAAGCGGACAGCGCGTAGACGACATTCATTGCCACCATGACCAGCGGAACGAGCGCAATCGGTACGCCGCTACCCATCGCACGAAGCACCAGGAAAGCCTCGCTGAATCGCGCCAACGCGAACACAGCCCCTATCCCTACGACCCACCAGTAGTCCAAACCAAGGTCCTTGAGACTCTGCCACCTCACAGGGTTGCTTCTCTTCGCGCGAAGCTCGTGCTCGGGCTCGGTGATACCGAACGTCAAAAGCGCGACCGCGAGCACGCCGGGAATGACGGCAAGCCAGAACGCAAGCCGAAAATTGTCTGTCCATATCAGCATGATGAGAACGGCCAGCAGTGGTCCGACAAACGCACCGACCGTATCGAGCGACTGGCGCAGGCCGAAGGCCGCGCCACGCAGGTGTTGCGGCGTGACATCTGCGATGAGCGCATCGCGAGGCGCACCACGAATGCCCTTGCCGACACGGTCGATGACGCGCGCCGTCACCACGACTCCCACCGACGACGCTACAGCAAAAAGCGGCTTGCTCATCGCGCCGAGCGCATACCCGGCTACGGCAAGCCACTTCCGGTTGCCGAGGTAGTCGCTTAGCGTTCCCGAAAACACCTTGACGATTTGAGCCGTGGCCTCCGCGACGCCTTCGATGAGCCCAATCGCGCCGGCCCCGGCGCCAAGGCTCGCCAAGAGAAACATCGGCAGCAGGCTGTGGATGATTTCGGATGAGATGTCCATGAAAAGACTTACACATCCTAGAACCCACACGCTGCGTGGAATCTGCCGCACGACATTGACTTGCGATTCGTTTCGCATTCGATAGGGATGGCATCAAATAACGCGGTAGAAACGGTACGGACGCATGCGAGCGCTAGCGCAGTTCGCTACGACCGCTACATCTTATCTGGCATCGCTGAGTCGGATACCTCCGCGGCGCGTCACCGATGGCGGCGCAAGAATTGCTGTCGCACTGTGGGAAATGCCCAGCGCTGGGTCTGGCTCGTTCATCGCGAGCGTGGCTTGCGAGCGAGCGTTACGCGAGCATCCGGATGGAACGAACGATGAGCAATGGCGTCGCAGAGTATGGGCAGTGAAGCGCCGCGGGTTTCGTTGGCAGCTCCGTCTCTTGAGAGAATAGCGCCCGAAGCAAGTCTGGCAAGTTCTCTCCGGAGGTTCAACGCGCGTCCGCGACGCGGGACCTGGCAGGCTTCCTTCCGCAATTCCGTCGCAACTTCGAGGAGGTTCCTTAATGACGTTCCGCACCGTCGCGCTTGCCGCAACCACCGCTGCGCTTACGCTCGCCGGCACGACCGCCGCCCTCGCCGCACAGGCCCAAACGCCGAGCACGTCCGACAGTCAATGGCGCGCCAGCTCGACCATGCTCGCGACGCTGCTGCAGGACGGCTACAAGATCGTCGCCGTCGTCAACAACGGGCCGGCCGACACGATCTTCGTGCAGCGCGATCAGAGCGCGTTCAAATGCATCGATCCGCAGCAACCGGAAGCAAAAGCGAAAACGGCGGCGGCGGGCTGTTACGAGCTGGTACCGCCGAGCGGCGCTGCGCCGGCGTCGGAATCCAAATAACGTGATTTGAAGCGCGAGCCCAACGTCGCTCGGGCTCGCGCAAAAAACTTCAGCGTCGCGCCAACACCGCGACGCTTCAGCGATCCACCAGCCGGCTCAGGTTGCCGCGCACCCGCTGGAGCAGCGCGATCAACTGCGCCGCTTCTTCATCGCTGAAACCATTGAGCGCTTCGAGCGCGACCTCGTCGCCGACCTTGCGCGCCTTGCCGAGCGTGCGCTCGGCCTTCGGCGTCATGCGCACCTGGCGCTCGCGGCGATCCTGCGGATTCGCGGTCCGCTCGATCCAGCCGCCCTCCTCCATCCGATCGAGCAGCCGGCCCGCCGAGATCGGCGCGACCTCGAGCAGATCTGCGAGCCGGGCCTGATTGATCTCGCCGTAATGGCCGAGATAGGCGAGCACGCGACACTGCGCGCGAGTCAGGTCGACCGACGACTTCGCGTGATCGTCGAATCGCTTGCCCGCCAGCCGGCCGACGTCGTAGATCAGAAAGCCGAAGCGCTCTTCGAATTGGGTTTTCATGCGCGGATTATACGGAAGCAGTTCGGCTTTCAGTGTGCTTACCCCCTGCGTTCGAGGTTCAGCACAACTCCCAATAGCGCAAACCCGCATTGGCGATATACTAAGCATGCTTACGATATCGACCCTCCCCACCTTTCATGTCTTCCGCCTCCACGCCGGCGAGCGCCACTGAGCTGCTCAACCGGCCGATGATCACAGTCTCGATCATGCTCGCGACGCTGATCCAGACGCTCGACAGCACGATCGCCAACGTGGCGCTGCCGCATATGCAAGGCACGCTGTCCGCGTCGCAGGACGAGATCACGTGGGTGCTGACTTCCTATATCGTCGCCGCCGCGATCGCCACGCCGCTGACTGGCTGGCTGGCGGACCGCCTGAGCGTCAAGCGGCTGCTGCTGATTGCAATCGGCGGCTTCACGGTCGCATCCGCGTTGTGCGGTCTCTCCGAGACGCTGTCGCAGATCGTCGTGTCGCGTTTGCTGCAAGGGATTTTCGGCGCATCGCTCGTGCCGCTGTCGCAGTCGATCCTGCTCGACATCAACCCGCGTGAAAAGCAGGGCCAGGCGATGGCCGTATGGGGCATGGGCGTGATGGTCGGGCCGATTCTCGGGCCGACGCTCGGCGGCTGGCTCACCGATAGCTACAACTGGCGCTGGGTGTTCTTCATCAACGTGCCGATCGGCGCGTTCGCGCTGTTCGGCGTCGCGACCTTCCTGCCCACGCGCGAGCCCAAGCACGACGTGAAGTTCGACGCGTTCGGCTTCGTCACGCTCGGCCTCGCAATCGGAGCGTTGCAGGCGATGCTCGATCGCGGCGAGCAGCTCGACTGGTTTTCATCGACCGAGATCGTGATCGAGGCGCTCGTCGCGGCGATCAGCTTCGCGTTCTTCCTCGTCCACACGGCGACGGTCGGCGAGCGCTCGTTTTTCAAGTACAAGTTGCTGAAGGACCCGAACTTCGCGACCGGCACGTTCTTCATCTTCGTGATCGGCGCGGTGATGTACGCAACCCGCGCGCTGCTGCCGCCGATGCTGCAGAACCTGATGGGCTATCCGGTCGCGACCACCGGCCTCGTCACCGCGCCGAGCGGCGCCGGCACGATGGTCGCAATGCTGATCGCCGGCCGGCTGCTCAGGCGCGTCGACGCGCGGCTTCTATTGCTCTGCGGCTTCCTGATCTCGGCGTTCGCGCTGTGGCAGATGATGCATTACACGATCGTGCTGTCGGAGTCGAACATCGTGTGGCCCGGCGTGATCCAGGGCTTCGGGCTCGGCCTCGTGTTCGTGCCGCTGTCCGCACTGACGTTCTCGACGCTGTCGCCGGAGCTGCGCGCGGACGGCACCGCGACCTATAGCCTGATGCGCAATATCGGCAGCAGTATCGGCATTTCGATCGTGCAGACGCTGATGACGCGCAACACGCAAATCTCGCACGCGGACCTCGCCGCGAACGTCACTGCGTTCAATCCGGCGCTGCAGTCGATGCTCGACGGCGGCTCGAGCTACGACATCGCGGCACTGAACGCGTCGATCACGCAGCAGGCGGCAATGGTCGCGTATCTGAACGACTTCAAGCTGATGTTCGTGGCGACGCTGCTGGTCATCCCGCTATTGCTGCTGATCCGGCCGTCGCATAAGGCGCCGGATGCGTCGGCCGCGCATGCGGCGATGGATTGAGATCGAGCTCGGCGCTGTCCGCCTCAGCCTTCGATTCGCCCGCGCGTCACGCCGAGCAATGACGACATCGCCGCGTACGCCGCCGCGGTATCGCGCGCGCGGATCGCGTCGTACACCGCCGTGTGCTCGGCGAGCGACGCGTTGAACACATCGGCGCGTTTCGCATTGAGCCGCAACTGTGCCTCGAGCGTGCGCTCGATCAGCGCGCCGAGCGGAATCAGCAATTCGTTGCTGCACGCGGTCAGCACGCACAGATGGAACTGCAGATCCGCACGCACCCATTCATCGACGTTACGCGCCGCCACCATCGCGGCATGGGCGGCCGCAAGCGCGCCCAAGGTGTCATCGGTGCACGCGGTGGCCGCGAGGCCGGCCGCGTAAGGCTCGATCATCTCGCGCATTTCCTGCAGCTTGAGTGCGAACGCCATCGGCTCGGCGACGCGCGAATACCAGTCGAGCAGATCGGCATCGAGCAGATTCCACGCGGACTTGACCCGCACGCGTGTACCCACGCGCGGCCGCGATTCGATCAGTCCTTTCGACGTCAGCGTGCGCAGCGCCTCGCGCAACACCGTGCGGCTCACACCGAACGTCTCCATCAACTCGGCTTCGCGAGGCAGGATCGACTCCGGCGCATAGTCGCCGCGCAGAATCGCGGTCGCGAGCAGTTGGGTGACTCGCCCATGCAGATCGTGCGGAATGGTTTTCTCCTCGCGGGTGGTGGTCTCGTCGCGCAACGCGGCGACGAGTATTCCAAATCTCACCACTTTGTGACAAATAGTACTATTAATAGTATTTTAGTGCATTTTTGTTGTAGCATGGAACTCCCAAAATTCTTTGCGTGCCGGCAGATCGTCAGGAGACTCACATCATGAAAATCACCAAGCTCGAAACCTTCATCGTCCCGCCGCGCTGGTGCTTCCTCAAGATCGAGACCGACGAAGGCATCGTCGGTTGGGGCGAGCCGGTGGTGGAAGGCCGCGCGCATACGGTCGCCGCCGCCGTCGAGGAACTCTCCGACTATCTGATCGGCAAGGACCCGCTGTTGATCGAGGACCACTGGCAGGTGATGTACCGCGCGGGGTTCTATCGCGGCGGCCCGATCACGATGAGCGCGATCGCCGGCGTCGATCAGGCGCTGTGGGACATCAAGGGCAAGCATCATGGCGTGCCGGTGCATGCGCTGCTCGGCGGCCAGGTGCGCGACAAGATCAAGGTGTACTCGTGGATCGGCGGCGACCGCCCGAGCGATGTCGCGAACAACGCGCGCGCGGTGGTCGAGCGCGGCTTCAAGGCCGTCAAGATGAACGGCTCGGAAGAACTGCAGATCATCGACACCTTCGACAAGGTGCAAGGCGTGATCAACAACGTCGCGGCGGTCCGCGAGGCGGTCGGGCCGAACATCGGCATCGGCGTGGACTTCCACGGTCGCGTGCACAAGCCGATGGCGAAGGTGCTCGCCAAGGAACTCGATCCGTACAAGCTGCTGTTCATCGAAGAGCCGGTGCTGTCGGAGAATGCAGAGGCGCTGCGCGACATCGTCAACCAGACCAATACCCCGATCGCGCTCGGCGAGCGTCTGTATTCGCGCTGGGACTTCAAGCACATCCTGTCGGGCGGCTACGTCGACATCATCCAGCCGGATGCCTCGCACGCGGGCGGCATCACGGAGTGCCGCAAGATCGCCGCGATGGCCGAAGCCTACGACGTCGCGCTCGCGCTGCATTGTCCGCTCGGCCCGATTGCGCTCGCAACCTGCCTGCAGATCGACGCGGTCAGCTACAACGCGTTCATCCAGGAACAGAGCCTCGGCATCCACTACAACCAGGGCAACGACCTGCTCGATTACATCAAGAATCCGGAAGTCTTCAAATATGAAGACGGCTTCGTGTCGATCCCGCAGGGCCCGGGCCTCGGCATCGAAGTGAACGAAGAGAAGGTGCGCGAAATGGCGAAGGTCGGTCATCGCTGGCGCAATCCGGTGTGGCGTCACACGGACGGCAGCGTCGCCGAATGGTGATTCGTAGGCCATTGCGCCCGCGCGTTCCGGCCACGTGACGCGCGGGCCGCCCGCCCTGCCTCGATCCCCGCCCAGCCTTATCCCGCCCGGCCCTCGCCACGTTTGTTCGGTATCGGACAGACGCATGGTCTGCTCCTTGCTGAAATGCATGCCGACAACGCATGCAGCGGGGACACCATGGGCGAATTCCTTCCTGACTATCTGATCCGCGAACAGGCGGCGGTCGGCGCGCTGGTCGTCTTCGGCGTGCTGCGCATCATCGGCGCGATGGTCGCCTACGAGCGCGGATGGAGTATTGCGGTAGTCGGGAAATGCTTTATCGCGGCGGCAGTGCTGTACTGCCTGCCGCAGGTTTTCGATCTGCTCACGCAGATGGTCGGCACGCACGCGGCCGGCGCCGAACTCGAAGGCAAGGCCGCGGGCTGCGCGATCGCGTTGTTCTGCGCGCCGATTCTCGGTCACCGCCTCGGTCTCGAGTAAGCGCGCTTCGAGCCGGGCCGCGTGATGCGACTGACGCCTGCATTGCCGGAACGGGCGCGCGACGACGCGCCGTTTGCCTGAAGAGTAGTAGCGGGTGCGCTGGCCACAGCCAGGCGACCGTGTGTATTGCGCCGCACGTGCTTCGCAGTGCGGCGCTTTTTTATGCGGCTCGCCGCGCGTTCAACCGAGCGCAGCGAACGCCGGCACGGTGTGCGACAACGCGGCCGCGACGACGAACACACCGATCATCACGAGCGCTTCCAGATAGATCACGTTGACGAAGGTATGCGCATCCATCGTCGACGCGGTACGACGCAGCCGCGGCAGCGCCGAGGTGCGATTCAGCGCGCCGAGCACGAGCGCGAGCGCGACCAGTACGAGCTTCAATGTCAGCACATGGCCCCACGTGCTCCCCTGAATCGCTTCGAACGACCCGCCCGAGCCGCGCACGGCATTGAAGACGCCCGACAGCAACACCAACGCGACCGCGACGAGCGACACGTTCGACACCTGGGTCGCCGTGCGAATCAGCATGCCGCGCGCGGTTGATGCGCCGAGCGCCGGCAGCACCGCGAAGCCCGCGGCCAACGCGACACCGCCCCATACGCTCGTCGCGAGCACGTGCAGCGTCTGCATGCCGATCGCGGCCGACATCACGCCGGCATCCGCAGCATGACCGAGCGACGCCTTGCCCGCCGAGATCGCGAGCACCGCGAGCCACAGCAGCGTGTTACGCAGCATGCCCGTGCCATGGCTCAGCGCGGTGCCGAGCAGCACCAGCGCGCCGCCGAACGCGACGCTCCAGCCATAGCCGACATGCGTTTGCGTCAGCACCATCGGCACCATGCCGAACGCCGCGGGCAACGCGACGCCGCTCATCGACGCCGCCTGATACAACAGCCAGCCGAGATCCGCGAGCACCAGCACGATGGTCGCCGCGAGCATCGAGCGATGTGCGCGCATCCAGCCGGGGCGCGCCGGTGAAGTGCCTTGCAGCCCGTCTTTCGCGAGCCAAGCGCCGAGTAGCGCCGAGCCAACGGCGAAGCCGAACGCGACGTTCATGAGCGCGGCCATTGCGACCTGCCCGATCCACAGTCCGTCGAAGTTCATTTGACGTTGAACGCGAAGTCGCCTTGCGTACGATGGCCATCGGTGGCCACCGCGACCCAGTGCACCGCATAGCGGCCGCTCGACAACTGAGGCAGCGCGAGGCGCATCTCGCGGGCGTCCGCGCTGTCGACCGTCGATGCGGTCGAAGCCGCGGACTTGCCGCTTCCATCGGCGAGTGTGATCTTGCTGAACGCCGGCTCGAGCGGCTCGGTGAAATGAATGGTCACGTCGGCGGGCGCGACGGCCTCGGCGTTCGCGGCCGGCACGCTCGAGATCGGATGCGCATGCGCGAACGCGGTGGATGACATGGCCAGCGCCACCGCGCCGGACATCAACGCTCGCAGCGTCGATGAGGAGAAATCGAATAGCTTCATGTAAGGCCGATAGCGGATGAGAACGAACGGAACAAAGCCGGGCCGACGACGCGCATCGTCTGCACGACGGCCGGCGAAGCCCGGAAGTGTACGCTTCGATGGCGCGCGCGGGGATCGGTTCAACCTTGCTTGATGAGACAAAGCTGTTGATCACGACGCGCGACGCAACTGAAGTCCCAAACTGGCAAACGCGACACACTGTCGCATGGCGGTCACACCTGGAACCGCATCTAATGCGGCAAATAGTCACCATTACCCTTCGATGATAGAATGCTGCGTCGCCGCAGCGACGGCTGTCCTTCACACCGAGCCGCCCGAAGTTCGGTCAGGTCCCCGATTCTGATGGAGTTACGCGTGTCTTCAAGACGCCTCTTCCGCCCGTTGCTTGCCCTTCTGCTGATCGGCTCCGCGGGTGTCTATAGCGCTGCGAAAGCGCAGACCCAACCGAAGGCCCCCGACACGATGGAAGCGCGCGTGCAAGGCTGCACGGCCTGCCACGGCTCGCATGGGCAAGGCACCGACAACGACTACTTCCCGCGTCTCGCGGGCAAACCGGCGGGATATCTGTTCAATCAGTTGCAGAACTTCCGTGAAGGGCGCCGCAAGTACCCGCCGATGAACTACCTCGTCACGTATCTCTCCGACGACTACCTGCATCAGATCGCCACCTTCTTCTCGCAGCAGCGCCCACCGTATCCGACGCCGGCCAAGCCGACGGCCTCCGCCTCCACGCTCGCGCGCGGTGAGCAGATCGTGCTGCATGGTGATGCGAACAAGCAGGTTCCCGCGTGCGCGGCCTGCCACGGCAAGGCACTGACCGGTATGGAACCGGCGATCCCGGGTCTCGTCGGCCTGCACGCCGACTACATCAGCGCGCAGCTCGGCTCATGGCGTTCGGGCACGCGTCGTGCGATCGCACCGGACTGCATGCACACCATCGCCACGCGCCTCAGCGACGAAGACGTGAACGCCGTCGCGGCCTGGCTTGCCACGCAGCAGGCTCCGCAAAACCCCGTGCCGGCTCCGGCCCGCTCCTTGAAGACTCCGCTTGCCTGCGGCAGCGAACCGCAATAAGGCGCCGGGAGAAACATTCAAATGAAACGCAAGTCTTTGTTCGCCCTCTCGGCAGTCGTCGTGGTCGCGGCCGCCGCACTCGTTCCCGTCCTGTGGTCGGGCGGCGACCATCTGCACAGCAGCGGCGCGGCCGTCGCGGCAACGCCCGCGGACCAGGCCGACCTGATCAAGAAGGGCGAGTACCTCGCCCGCGCCGGCGACTGTATCGCCTGCCATACCGTGCGCGGCGGCCAGCCGTTTGCGGGCGGCCTGCCGATGGCCACGCCGTTCGGCACGATGTTCACGCCGAACATCACGCCTGACGACCAGTACGGCATCGGCAAGTGGACCCAGGACGACTTCTATCGCGCGATGCACACCGGCCGCTCGAAAGATGGCAGCCTGCTCTATCCGGGCTTCCCGTTCACGAGCTACACGAAGGTCACGCGCGCCGACTCCGACGCGATCTACGCGTACCTGCGCTCGGTCACGCCGGTCAACGTACCGAGCCGTCCGCACGAACTGAAATTCCCGTTCAACCAGCGCAACATGCTGATCGGCTGGCGCACGCTGTTCTTCCGTGAAGGCGAGTTCAAGCCGGACCCGACCAAGTCGGTCGAATGGAACCGCGGTGCGTATCTGGTCGAAGGCCTCGGCCACTGCGGCATGTGCCATACGTCGATCAACGCGATGGGCGGCCCGGTCAGTTCGGCAGCGTTCGCGGGCGGTCTGATTCCGCTGCAGAACTGGTATGCGCCGTCGCTGACGTCGAACAGGGAAGCCGGCCTCGGCGACTGGGACCTGAAGGACATCGCCGATCTGCTGAAGACCGGCGTGTCGAACCGCGGCGCGGTGTTCGGTCCGATGGCCGAAGTGGTTCACAACAGCCTGCAGTATCTGTCGACCGAAGACATCAACGCGATGGCGACGTACCTGAAGACGATTCCGCAGAAGAGCGAAGCGCCGGAACCGCTGCAGCTCGAAACCTCGGAAAAGTTCGGCGGCGAACTGCTGAAGCAAGGTCAGAAGATCTACGCTGACAACTGCGCGAAGTGCCACGAAGACAATGGTCTCGGCCGTCCGCCGGCGTTCCCGCCGCTCGCGAACAACCAGTCGATCCAGATGCCGTCGGCGGTCAACCCGATCCGCATGGTGCTGAACGGTGGTTATCCGCCGAGCACGGACGCGAACCCGCATCCGTACGGCATGCCGCCGTTCGCACAGTCTCTGTCGAATCAGGAAGTCGCAGCGGTCGTGACGTACATTCGTATGTCCTGGGGCAACCACGGTACGGCCGTGTCGCCGCAGCAAGTGGCCGAGCTGCGTTCGGCGCCGCTCGACTAAGCAGGGTTTGACGTACCCTGGGCGCGGCCTGCGAGTTTCGCGGCCGCGCCCTTCGTTTTTTCAGGACCGGTATCATGTGGGCCTGTTTGTGTTGGCGGTCGCCTTCGTGGGACCGTGCAGGAGGAAAGAGTCGTGCCTGTCGGTGAGCGTTTGAACAGCATTACCCATCTCGTCGGCGCCGTGCTGTCGGTGGTGGGGCTGGCGGCGCTCGTCACGATGGGCGCGCTCGCCGGCGACGCGTACAAGGTCGTCAGCTTCAGCGTGTATGGTGCGATGCTGTTCGTGCTGTATGCGATCTCGACGCTGTATCACAGTGTCAGCCATCCGCGTCTGAAGGCGATTCTGCAGAAATGCGATCATTCGGCGATCTACCTGCTGATCGCCGGCAGCTACACGCCGTTCACGCTCGTCACGTTGCGTGGACCGTGGGGCTGGTCGCTATTCGGCGTGAGCTGGGGGCTCGCTGCCCTCGGCATCGTGCAGGAACTCACGCTCGGGCGACGCACCCGCAGCGTGTCGATGGTGCTATATGTGTTGATGGGATGGCTCGCGCTCGTAGCCGTCCGCCCGCTGGTGCAGGCGTTGCCGGCCGCGGGTACCGCGTGGCTCGTGGCCGGCGGCGTCATCTATAGCGCCGGCATCTATTTCTTCATCAACGACGAGCGCATCCGCCACGGACATGGTATCTGGCACCTGTTCGTACTGGCGGGCAGTCTGTGTCAATTCGTCAGTGTCGCGCGCTATGTCGCGTGACGTTCCACGGCGACGAATTGCAACTTAAGGCCAGTCGACGTGTCTGCATAGCGCGTTGAAACCATTCGGCACATCTGTGAACGTGCCGCCGATTTCTCCGTGAACGGAACCGGGCTGCGGCCTCGCACACGCCATGCTGGCGTGTCGATGCCGCGCTGGTTTTTCCGCGTTGGGGTCCTATGGACTCAGCGGGGCCGTTCGCGAAACTGCATTGCAAAGAGCTTTTATGTCTTTTGATTCCCTCGGCTTGTCCGAACCGCTGGTCCGCGCTGTCAACGAACTCGGCTACACCAGTCCGACTCCGATCCAGACTCAGGCGATTCCGGCCGTGCTCAACGGCGGCGATCTGCTCGCCGGCGCGCAAACCGGCACCGGCAAGACCGCCGGCTTCACGCTGCCGATCCTGCAGCGCCTGAATTCGATGGCGCCGGCCGCCGGCGGCAAGCGCGTGGTGCGCGCGCTGATCCTCACGCCGACGCGCGAACTCGCCGCGCAGGTCGAAGAAAGCGTGCGTGCTTACGGCAAGTATCTGAAGCTGAAGTCGACCGTGATGTTCGGCGGTGTCGGCATCAATCCGCAGATCGATGCGTTGAAGCGCGGCGTCGATATCGTCGTCGCGACGCCGGGCCGTCTGCTCGACCATATGCAGCAGAAGACCATCGACCTGTCGCATCTCGAGATTCTCGTACTCGACGAAGCGGACCGCATGCTCGACATGGGCTTCATCCACGACATCAAGCGCGTGCTCGCGAAGCTGCCGCCGAAGCGCCAGAACCTGCTGTTCTCGGCGACCTTTTCCGACGAGATCAAGGCGCTCGCCGACAGCCTGCTCGACTCGCCGGCATTGATCGAAGTCGCGCGCCGCAACACGACGGCCGAAACGGTCGCGCAAAAGATTCACCCGGTCGATCGCGACCGCAAGCGCGAACTGCTCACGCATCTGATCCGTCAGCACAGCTGGTTCCAGGTGCTCGTGTTCACGCGCACCAAGCACGGCGCGAACCGCCTCGCCGAACAGTTGACGAAGGACGGCATCAGCGCGCTCGCAATCCACGGCAACAAGAGCCAATCGGCCCGCACGCGCGCGCTCGCCGAGTTCAAGGACGGCACGCTGCAGGTGCTGGTGGCGACCGACATCGCCGCACGCGGCATCGACATCGATCAGTTGCCGCACGTGGTCAACTTCGATCTGCCGAACGTGCCGGAAGACTACGTGCACCGCATCGGCCGCACCGGTCGCGCGGGCGCGACGGGCGAGGCGGTGTCGCTCGTGTGCGTCGATGAACTGCAGTTGCTGAAGGACATCGAGAAGCTGATCAAGCGTCCGGTCCCGCAGGAAGTGATCGCCGGTTTCGAGCCGGACCCGACCGCGAAGCCGGAGCCGATCCAGCGACGCGGCCAGGGCGGCGGCGGGCGTTCGCCGCGCCAGGGACAAGGCGCCGGGCGCCGTGACGGCGGTGCGGGTGGTGGCGCATCGGCCAAGCCGGCTCAAGGCTCCGGTCAGCGTTCGGGACAGCGTGCGTCGAATGCTCAGCCCGCGCCGCGGCCGCAAGGTGCGAAGCCGGCCGGCAATGGCGGTCAGCCGCGTCGCGATATGCAGCGGCACGACGATCGGCCGCGTGCGGCCGCGCACGATGGCGCTCCCGCGCACCAAGCGCCGCGCAAGCCGCAAGGCAATCGTTCGTCCAACGGCAATCCGGGCGCGTTGCTCGGCGGCGGCGTGAAGCGCAACGATGCGCCGCGCGGCGCGCAACCGTCGCGCAACGGCGACCGCGGCCGTTAAGCGTCGCTCCGCCTAAAGGCTGCCGGCGCATCAGCCGTTAGCGCTTCCTGCTCGAAGACTAACGGCTGCTCGCGGCGGCAGCCCGCTTCAAATGCTCGATCTGCTGTTCCCATCGCTCGAGCACCGCATTCCCCTCTCCCTGCAATTCGAACGTGATGCCGCCCGTCAGGCGCGCATAACGGACGCTTTGCGCTTCCGCTGTGTCGATCGAGCCGAGCAGATAGACGAGGCCGCTGTCGTCGCCCGCAACCTCGGGCAGCGGCACAACACGCAACTGCACCTGATAGAACGCCGCATCGCAGACGAAGCTCAGCGCCGCGCGCCCGCTTTGCGCAATCGCGCGTGTCGCGCGCGCTTGCGGCCAGAGCGCAATGCACAGCGTGCGCGAGTCGGGTGCATAGAGTTCGCCGACGCTCAGCAGCGATGTGCGCACGTGCCCGTTCGCATCGACGCTCAACAGCGACGCGGTGAAGCCCGCCTTGTCCGCAAGCGACGACCCGTCGAACAATGCGCGCACGTTGGCCGGCCATTCGTCGAACACGTTCTGTTCGAGCGGACGCGCGGAGGTAGATGCGGAGGAGGAATCGCTCATGCCATCGATCCAGTCGAAGTAGTCGGTAAAGCACAATCATGCCTCGAAAAAAGCAAAGCCCGCATCAGCGGGCTTGGCTTTCTGATTCTCCTCGAAGGCTCAGCGAAAGAACACATGCTGCGTGATCTTCGCGAGCGGATAATGCACACCCGGCTGAATGCGCGCCGGCAGATCGAGCGGCTTGAGCAGCATCTTCACGCACATGTCGGCGGACAGATTGCGCCGCACCAGCTTATTGATGCGCGCCGCGCGCTCACGGTTATATGCGGAGTCGTGCACGCGCTCCGGATAGCGAATCGCGAACACGTGGCGCAATGCGATCTCCGAATCTTCGTTCTTGATTTCCATCACGCGACGCATCAACGCGCCGAGCACCGCGAGCCGGCCATTGCCCTCAATCCGGTTGTACTTCTTGAAGTACTTGAAAAAGTGTTTGTAGTGGCGGACTTCGTCGGTGCGGATGTTGTCGGTGATCTGCTTGAGCACCGCCTCGTCCGAGCATTCGTTGATCGCTCGATACAGCGTCGCGGTACCCGTTTCGACGACGCAACGCGCGACCATTTCCAGCGCGCGGGTCTTTTCGAAATCCTCGACCGAGCAAGTCAGCGAATATTCGCCCATGAAATTGCGGAACGCGGTGTGCCAGTCGAACTCGGGCCATACGTACGCGATATAGGTCTGCAGCGCCCGGCCGTGCTGCATTTCCTCGGGCTCCCACTCGTGGTTGAGCCAGGCCGAGACCTCAGGGTCGTCGTTGAAAAATGTACTCAGATTGCTGGTGTAGAGATCGGTGCCGCTTTCGATGAACGAAGCAGCGCACAGCAACAGCAGCAGGTCTTCGTTGGCCGCGGCCTTCTGCCGGTCGATGCGAGTCAGATCGATGTCCTCGATCCGCCAGGGCATGACATGGTTCAGCTCCGTGTGCATTGTGTCTTGCTCCCATGCTGTACCGACCCGTGGAGTTCTTCGCAACCGCCCCCGCGCTCGCCGTGATGTTCTCCGTGCCGGATACAACGCCGTGAATCAGAGTTGGGCCCTTGTACTCTGCATGTTAGCCGGAGATATCCGACCATGCAGTTCACACAGCACAGACCATGCCGCAACGACGCAGTTCCGATTCCAAGATAGTCGAAATCTTGCCGCGTATTAAAACGATGTGCGCAAGGCAAAAAAAAAAGCCAGCCCAAAAGGCTGGCTTTTCGGACAGACACCAAGTCCGGCGGGGTTGGAGCACGGGCGTCCCAAGTGGCCGCCCTCTTCCTCAGGCATCAGGCAGGTTGTACCTCGCCCGAGACGGGGCGCTCGCGACGCATGCGCAGCGCAATGATGATCAGCGATACGCCCGAAAGCACCGCCGCAAGCAGCACGTAATAACTCGGCGCGAGTTTGTCGCCGGTCAAATGAATGAAGGTTTCGACGATGGTCGGCGCGAAGCCGCCGAAGATCGTCACGCCGATGCTGTAACCGATTGAAAGGCCAGTAGAGCGCACCCGGGTCGGGAAGATCTCCGACATCAGCGCGGGCATCGGCCCCGAGTACGAGGCCTTGAAAATCCCGGCGACGCCTTGCAGCACGAGCAGCCAGCCAATCGTCGGATGGGTCTGCAACCATGCGAACATCGGATAGATCAGCAGGCCCATCAGGATCGACGTGCTCAGCATGATGCGAATTCGGCCGATGCGATCGGACAGCGCGCCCATGATCGGCGAGAAGATGAACTGCATGCCGCCGTTCAGCACGACCACGCCGAACGACGCGGCCGCCGCCATATGCAGCTGCTTGACCGCGTAGAGCGGCATATAGAGCTGCAGCACGTACACCCCGACCGTCGACTGCGCAACGATACCGATCGCGAGCAGCAGGTTGACCCACTGATTCGAGAACGACGCGTCCTTCGAACCGTTCACGGCCTTGGGTTCGCCAGCCGCTTCGCTAGCCGCGCGCTCTTCACGCAATGCGAGGAATTCGGGCGTCTCGTCGAGATGCGAGCGGATGTAGTAGCCGACCGGCCCGACCAGCAGACCGAACACGAACGGCACACGCCAGCCCCAGCTGTTCAGATGCTCGGGCGGCAGCCACGCGGTCAGCAGCGAACCGAAGGCTGCCGCGGTGATCGCCGCGAGACCCTGGCTTGCGAACTGCCAGCTCGCGTAGTAGCCGCGCCGCGTCGCGCTGTGTTCGACCATGAACGCGGTCGCGCTGCCGAACTCGCCGCCGACCGCGAAGCCCTGCACGAGCCGCGCGAACAGCACCAGCAGAGGCGCCGCGAGACCGATCGTCGAAAACGGCGGCATCACGGCCATCGTGAAAGTACCGACCATCATCAGCGCGATCGCAAGCGTCAGCGCCGCCTTGCGGCCCTTGCGGTCGCCGTACACGCCGAGCACGATCGCGCCGAGCGGGCGCATCAGGAACGAGATGCCGAAGGTGGCGATCGCGAGCAGCGTCGACAGCCACTCGTCCTGCATCGGGAAGAACTGTTTCGCGATGACCGTCGCGAAGTAGCCATAGACCAGGAAGTCGAACCACTCGAGCGCGTTACCGATCGACGACGAGAAAACGATCCGCCGCACCATTGCTTTCGAAAGCGGCGCGGCGTGAGGAGAAGCGCTTGTCGCATGCGACGCGGGGGTGTGCATGATGGTCTCCTGCTTGTCTGCTGCGTGATTGCTGTGTTGGGCGCGGCTTCGCCTGCATCGGCGAGGCGGCTGGTGGGCGGGCAATAGCGCGGCATATGGAATGCCGCGCTTTCATTGCCTGTTGCCCGGTGTCTGAGCTGAGCTGGGCTCCGGCGTGGACCCTAGCTCCGCGCGTTGCCTCGTCGTGGCCTAGAAGCCGGCCGCGAGACCGTCGCGGCGGCTGTCGCTAGCCGCCACGTAGCCGCGCTCCGGCTCGTTGCGATCGAGCTTCCAGATGAACTGGCCGGAGCCGAAGTCCATGTACGGATCGTCGACCGACTTGATCGTGTGGCCGAGCGTCTGCAAGCCCTCGGTGGTCTTCGGATCGAGCGTCGACTCGATATCGACCGTGAAGTCACGGTTGATCTTCCAGCGCGGCGCATCGCACGCGGCCTGGGGCTGCTGAGCGTAGTCGAGCATGCGCACCACGGTCTGCAGATGACCTTGCGGCTGCATGTCACCGCCCATCACGCCGAAGCTCATCACCCCTTCCTGCCGGCCGTTCACCTGCTGCGTGAGGAATGCCGGAATGATCGTGTGAAACGGCCGCTTGCCGCCCTCGACGACGTTCGGCGACTTCGGGTCCATCGAGAAGCCGCAGCCGCGGTTCTGCAGCGCGATGCCGCTGTCGGGCACCACGACACCCGAGCCGAAGCCCATGTAGTTCGACTGGATGAAGCTGACCATCATGCCGCTCTCGTCCGCGACCGACATGTAGATCGTGCCGCCCGCCTTCGGCATGCCGAAGTCGAAGTGCGTCGCGCGCTTCGGGTCGATCAGCTTCGCGCGCGAGCTCAGATACGCGTCGTCGAGCATCTGCTCGGGCGTGACTTCCATCGAGCGCGGATCGGCGACGTAGCGATACAGATCGGCAAACGCGAGCTTCATCGCTTCGATCTGCAGATGCTGCGACTCGACGCTGTCGACCTTCAGCGACTTCACGTCGAACTTTTCGAGGATGCCGAGCGCAACCAGCGCCGCGATGCCCTGGCCGTTCGGCGGAATCTCGTGCACGGTGTAGCCCCGATAGTCCTTGCCGATCGGCTCGACCCAGTCAGCGCGGTAGTTGCGCAGATCGTCGGCGGTCAGCGCGCCGCCGCCTGCGCGCGCGAAAGCGGCGATCCGCTCGGCGATCTCGCCTTCGTAGAACGCACGCGGGCCTTGCTCGGCGATGAGGCGCAGCGTCTTCGCGTGACCGGGGAAGCGCACCAGCTCGCTGACCTCGGGCGCACGGCCGCGCGGCATGAAGGTCTGCGCGAAGCCCGGCTGATCCTTCAGCTCCGGCACCGCAGCCTCCCACTTGTACGCGACGATGCTCGCCACTGCATGACCGCGCTCGGCGATCTCGATGGCCGGCTCCATCAGGTCGGCGAACGGCAGCTTGCCGAACTTCTGGTGCAGCGCTTCCCAGCCGGCGATCACACCCGGCACCGTGACCGCGTCCCAGCCGCGCTTCGGCTGCTGCGCGAGGCCGTTTTCCTCGCCGTATTTGCGCCTGAAGTAATCGACGTTCCACGCGGCCGGCGCTACGCCCGACGCGTTCAGACCATGCAGCTTCTTGCCGTCCCACACGAGCGCGAACGCGTCGCCACCCAGGCCGCACGACACCGGCTCGACCACCGTGATCGCGGCGGCGGCCGCGATGGCCGCATCGACGGCATTGCCGCCCTTCCACAGCATGCGCAGCCCGGCCTGCGCGGCGAGCGGGTGCGAGGTCGAAACGATATTGCGTGCGAATACGGGCAGACGTTGCGTCGGATACGGGTTTTGCCAGTTGCTGAAGCCAGTCATGTCGAACACTCTCGAAAGCGCGGGCCGGCACGAAAAAGTCGCCGGACATCAGGGGAAAGGTTGTAAAGCAGGTCAATCGCGAAACCCAGGATTGCATCGCGAAGCGCGCCAAAAAACAAATTCATTTATTAAATGAATAAATGCGTAACGCGCCTGAATGAGGGAATCGAGCAGATCCGGCGTGCTCGCGGCCAACTCCAGCGGACTGCGCCGGTTGGCGGACAAGGGGCGCGATGGTCTTACAATAGCCGCAACCGCGTTCGTCGACGGCCGGCCATCGGCCAGCCGCCTGATGACGGCGACGGACCGCGCCGACACAACAGCCACGACACACCACACATGACACGAGACCCCCGCCTGACTCTCAACGCCCGGCAACAGGAATTGCTGGAGTGGGTGCAACGCGACGGCTTCGTGACCGTGGACGACCTCGCGAGCCACTTCGACGTCACCCCGCAGACGATCCGCCGCGACGTCAACTGGCTCGCCGATATGAACCTGCTGCGCCGCTATCACGGCGGCGCCAGTCTGCCGACCAGTTCCGAGAACGTTTCCTACACCGCGCGCCAGCGCATGTTCCATGAAGAGAAGCGACGCATCGCGGCGCTGGTGGCCACTCACATTCCGGATCAGGCATCGCTGTTCATCAATCTCGGCACGACCACCGAGGAAGTGGCACGCGCGCTGAACCGTCACCGCGGCTTGCGCGTGATCACGAACAATCTGAACGTCGCGAGCATGATGAGCGGCTACCCGGACTGCGAAGTGCTAGTGACGGGCGGCATCGTGCGGCCGTGGGACAAGGGCATCGTCGGTGAGCTGGCGATCGATTTCATCCGCCAGTTCAAGGTCGATTTCGCGATCATCGGCACGTCGAGCATCGAAACGGACGGTACGCTGCGCGATTTCGACACGCGCGAAGTGCGTGTCGCCGAGGCGATCATCGAGCACGCGCGCACCGTTTTCCTCGCCGCCGATCACTCCAAGTTTGGCCGTCCCGCGCTAGTTCGCCAGGGACATCTGGAGCAGATCGACGCGCTGTTCACCGACGCCGCCCCGCCCGCCGACATGGCCGAAGCGCTGAACGCCGCGAATTGTCAAATCTACATCGCCGGATAATTCCAGGCGTTCTCCGCCATGCTGCGGTGCACGCAAAACCTCGCGTGAAATCAAGAATTTGGCCGCAGGGCCGGACCGCCTATCGTGCGGCCAATTGTCAAATGGAAAATTAACGGGGACCAGGTTGGCGTTTCATCGGTGCTCGCCTACACTCCAGTTCCCCAGCGTACGTTGCGAGTTTCGCACGGCGTCGGTTGTGTGAATCTGTCGTGTAAGCCGTACCTCCCGCCCTGATCTTCAGCGGACCCCCGCCCCGGCCCAAGGCCGACTGCAAGGCTGTCCGCCATTTGCTGACATGGAGAGAACGATGCTGAGTCCGCATGAATTCGCCACGTTGTTGCTCGTCAAGGACGCCCCCAACCAGGTCGAAATGGACCGAGAAGAACTCGACGCGTTGCTCGAACGCCAACTGGTGCAACTCGAACGCCTCGCATCGGGCAACGAAGAATGGCGCGTGACGGAAACCGGCGACACCGCATTGCGGGCCATAAAACGTTATTCCTGAATGATCCCTGCAGTTGACAGCGGGCCGCCTTTGCGGCCCTTTGTTGTGCGCGTCTCATTTACGCAGTAAATTCACGCGACGGACTTCTCACCCTCGCGCATGCCAAAGACGCTCTCCGCCGACGACATACAGCAGTTTCGCGAAGCGATGCGACGCGTCGCGGAAAACGCGTTCGCTACCCGCGGCGCGCAAGGCGTGACGATGCGCGAGCTGGCGAAGGAGCTCGGCTGCAGCGCGATGACACCGTATCGCTACTTCCGCGACAAGGAAGAGATTCTGGCGATGGTCCGCGCCGCCGCGTTCAACCGCTTCGCCGCGCGCCTCGAAGCGGCCGCGAAAGCGATCCCCGCGACCGCCCCCGCCATCGATCACAGCGCCGTCAGCCGGGCCTATGTCGACTTCGCGCTCGATGAGCCGCACGCCTACCGTTTGATGTTCGATCAGACGCCGCAACAGCAAGGCGCTTACCCTGAACTGGCCGCGGCGTCGCAGCGCGCGTGGCGTCTGCTGGAAGCGCACTTCGAGCGGCTCGTCGAGGCGGGCGTTCTGGAAGGTGATCCGCGTCTGATCGGCTACGCGTACTGGACGAGCCTGCACGGCTTCACGATGCTCGCGCTCGTGAACCAGTTGCCGCCGCCGGCGGCACAACAGGCCGATTCCGCCGGCGACGGCGCACATGAGCCGTCGCGCGAAGCGGTGTTCGCGCAGATCCTGCGCATGTTGTGGCGCGGAGCGTTGTCGCCGCAAAAGTGAACCGGTGCGCCGGGCAGGAGGCGCGAGAGTCGGGCTCGCCAGTCACCCACTGCCGTTTAGCCGCTCCGCAAGGTCGGATCGACAGTCGCCCGCCAGCCGAGCGCTCTTGCGCGCTGCTCGTTGAAGAACTCGACCCACTGGTTGCGCACCTTCGGATCGCTGCTCGTCCCCTCGCTCGCATGGCGCTGCGCGATCGACGCCTGGAACGCGCAGAAGTCGTCGTTCGACAGCCGACCGCGCCGGTTTGCGACATACGCATCGAAGAACGTCTCATAGACGATCTGCGCGTCGTGACCGTAGTCGACGGTTTGCGGCGTGCACATCTTCTGCAACGCCTCGAACGACGTCGCGCCCCTCGTCCCTTCCAGACTCGGCGTGCTCACGCATCCTGCCAGAAGCGCGGCAGCGCCGATCATCAAAAATCCTCGCATTCATCACCTCGAAATGGCTGCTGCCAAGAGTATCGTCCGCGGTCGCGCGTAACGCCACTCCGGCGCCTTTCGGTCCGCGTTCGTTCAAGTCAAGCGAACTTTACTTTTTCGAATATGTTCATTAGAGTTCGAAAACGAACATGATTCGTTCAATTAGCTTTCCAAACCACGTCCCGATTCGATCCAGAGGGCTCAGCAGGTGACGCAACGCACGAAATACGATTTGCTCGTCGTCGGTGGCGGGATCAACGGCGCCGGCATCGCCCGCGACGCGGCCGGCCGTGGTCTGTCAGTGCTGCTGTGCGAGCAGGACGATCTGGCCGCACACACGTCGTCGGCGAGCACCAAGCTGATCCACGGCGGCCTGCGCTACCTCGAGTACCGCGAGTTCGGGCTCGTGCGCAAAGCGCTGCAGGAGCGCGAAACGTTGCTGCGCGCGGCGCCGCACATCATCTGGCCGCTGCGCTTCGTGATGCCGCACATGCCTGATCTGCGCCCCGCCTGGCTGATCCGCGCGGGTCTGTTCCTGTACGACCATCTGGCTAAACGCGAACTGCTGCCGGGCTCGCGCGGCATCGTGATGAGCCGGCATCCGGCCGGCGCGCCGCTCGTCGAAACGATCGAGCGCGGTTTCGTTTATTCGGACGGCTGGGTCAACGACGCCCGCCTCGTCGTGCTGAACGCGCTCGACGCGCACGAGCGCGGCGCGACGATCCTCACGCGCACGAAGCTGATCGCCGCCGTGCGCGCCGGCGGCGAGTGGCGCGCGCAACTGCAACGCGCGGACGGCGCGACGCTCGACGTGCGCGCCGCCGCGATCGCGAACGCGGCGGGCCCGTGGGTCGGCGAGCTGCTGAAGGGGCCGCTCGGCCGGCCGTCGTCGCATACCGTGCGGCTCGTCAAGGGCAGCCACATCGTCACGCGGCGCCTGTTCGAGCACGACCACGCGTACATCTTCCAGAACCCGGACAAGCGGATCATCTTCGCGATTCCGTATGAGCACGACTACACGCTGATCGGCACGACCGACCTCGAATATCGCGGCGACCCGTCGCAAGTCGCGATCGACGCCAACGAAACGCAGTACCTGTGCGATTCGATCAACCGCTACTTCAGGCAGAAGATCTCGCCCGCCGACGTGCGCTGGAGCTATTCGGGCGTACGCCCGCTGCTGGAGGACGAGAACGCGGACAATCCGTCGGCGGTCACGCGCGACTACTCGCTCGAACTCGACGCGCCCGCGAACGAGGCGCCGCTGCTGTCGGTATTCGGCGGCAAGATCACGACCTTTCGCAAGCTGGCCGAGCAGGCCGTCGATACGCTCACCGATGCGCTGCGCCGCGGCGCACCCGCGTGGACCGCCGACGCGCCGCTGCCGGGCGGCGACATCGCGCAGGCGAACTTCAATCGCTTCCTTGGCGAGTTCTCGCGCGAACATGCGTGGCTGCCGGCATCGCTCGCGCATCGGCTCGCGCGCGCGTATGGCACGCGCGCGAATCGCGTGATCGGCTCGGCGCGCTCGCGCGCCGAACTCGGTCGTGAGTTCGCGCCGGGACTGCACGAAGCCGAGCTGATTTATCTGCGCGATACGGAGTGGGCGCGTACCGCGCAGGACGTGCTGTGGCGGCGCTCGAAGCTCGGCCTGCATGTCGAGCCGGGCACGCTCGAGCAGGTCACGCGCGACATCGACGCGTGGTTCGCGCACGAACCGGCCCCGCAGAGCGCTTAGGCGACGCGGCAGACGCCACCCCGCGAGCAGAGCCGGCCACCCACCGCTGCTCCGGCTGGACGACGCCGGCACGCGCCCTCACACTATGGCGGCCCGCTCACAACAACACGCCGCCCGCATCGCCGGCCAAACGATCCGGCGATCCGTAACATGCATGGAGAAGAGACAATGCAGGATCAGTACGTCCTCGCGCTTGACCAAGGCACAACGAGCTCGCGCGCGATGCTGTTCGACCGGCGCGGCAACGTCGTGTCGACCGCGCAAAAGGAATTCCAGCAGATCTACCCGCAGCCGGGCTGGGTCGAGCACAATCCGCAGGAAATCTGGTCGAGCCAGGCCGGCGTCGCCGCCGAGGCGGTCACGCGAGCCGGCATGAACGGCCCGTCGATCGCGGCGATCGGCATCACGAACCAGCGCGAAACCACGATCGTGTGGGATCGCGAAACCGGCCATCCGATCTACAACGCGATCGTCTGGCAGGACCGCCGCACCGCCGACTTCTGCGACGAACTGAAAGCGCAAGGTCTCGAAGCGAGCGTGCGCGCAAAGACCGGTCTGCCGATCGACTCGTACTTCTCGGCGACCAAAATCCGCTGGATTCTCGACAACGTCGAAGGCGCGCGCGAAAAATCGCGACAGGGCCGGCTCGCGTTCGGCACCGTCGACAGCTGGCTCATGTGGAATTTCACGAAGGGCGCGTTGCACATCACCGACGTAACCAACGCGTCGCGCACGATGCTGTTCAACATCCACACGCTGAAGTGGGACGACGAACTGCTCGCCGCGCTCGATATTCCGCGCAGCATGCTGCCGGAAGTGCGGCCGTCGTCGGAGGTGTACGGACCGACGGTGACCACCGTGTTCGCCTCGAAGATTCCGCTCGCGGGCATCGCCGGCGATCAGCACGCTGCATTGTTCGGCCAGATGTGCACCGAGTCCGGCATGGTCAAGAACACCTACGGCACCGGCTGCTTCCTCGTGATGAACACAGGCACCAAACCGATCGAATCGAAGAACAATCTGGTGACGACGATCGCCTGGCAGATCGGCGATCGTATCGACTACGCGCTCGAAGGCAGCATCTTCATCGCCGGCGCGGTGGTGCAGTGGCTGCGCGACGGCCTCGGCATCATCAAGAACGCGGCCGAAATCGAAACGCTCGCGCGCAGCGTGCGGCATTGCGACGGCGTGTATCTGGTGCCGGCGTTCGCCGGCCTCGGCGCGCCGCACTGGAACGCACGCGCCCGCGGCACGCTGTTCGGCGTCACGCGCGGCACGACCTCCGCGCATATCGCGCGTGCGGCGCTCGATTCGATCGCGTATCAATCGCTCGACGTGCTGAAGGCGATGGAAGCCGACTCGGGCATTCGCATCGGCGAGCTGCGCGTGGATGGCGGCGCCTGCGCGAACAATCTGCTGATGCAGTTCCAGGCCGACATCCTCGGCGTCGACACGGTGCGCCCCCAGGTGTCGGAGACGACCGCGCTCGGCGCGGCCTATCTGGCCGGTCTCGCGGTCGGCTACTGGAAGGACATCGACGAGTTGAAAAGCCAGTGGAAGCTCGAGCATCGCTTCACGCCAGCGCTGCCGCACGCGGAGGTCAGGACCTGCCTCGATGGCTGGCAGCGCGCGATCCGCGCGGCGAAGGCCTGGGCCGATACACCATAAGGCCATAAGTCTGCGGGCGGCAGAACATCGAAAGAACGTGGTCAGAAAGCACGTATGATGACGCTTTTCACCCCGACGAGCGGGCTTGCAACCCGCCGCCCGCGCGCGTTGCGCTTATCGTTTTTCAGGCATGATCGACCACCTCATCTGTGACTGCGACGGCGTGCTCGTCGACAGTGAAGTCATCGCCGATCGCGTGATGTTCGACACGCTGACGGCCACCTTCCCCGGCATCGATTTCGCCCCTGTCATCAAAACCGCGTTCGGCCAGCAAACTTCGCGCTTTCTCGCCGGCCTCGAAAAGCAGTTCGACATCACGCTGCCCGCGAACTTCCTCGATACGATCGAGCACAACGTCGAGCTCGCGCTTGCCGCGTCGCTCGGTCCGATCCACGGTGTGCGCGACGCGCTCCAACGCGTCACACTGCCGGCCGCCGTCGTGTCGAACAGCCGCATGACGCGCGTCAGCGCATCGGTGCGGCGTGCGGGTCTGCAGCAGATTTTCGGCGAGCGCGTGTTCAGCGCCGAGCAGGTCGCGCGGCCGAAGCCCTATCCCGATGTCTATCTGTTCGCGGCCACCTCGCTCGGCGTCGAACCGGCGCGCTGCCTCGTCGTCGAGGACAGCGTCTCGGGCCTGAACGCGGCCCGCGCGGCCGGCATGAAGACGATCGCCTTCGTCGGCGCGAGCCATATTCCGGACGGCTATGCGGATGCGCTGCGCGCGATGGGCATCACGCGAATCATCAAGCACATGGATGAACTGCCGGCGCTGATCGACGCGGGCGTGCGCGGTGAGTTCGGCGACGTGCAGTCGTAGCGGCTTCGCGCAACGCCGATAAAAAGGCCGGTTCTTCTTGCGAAGAACCGGCTTTTTGCGTGATGGGACCGCGTGCCGCTCGAAGGATGATGGTCCGTCAAGCCTCGGCCAACACACCCTCGCGCACCTGCGCGAGCGTCTCGCGAAACTCGACCAGCTCGGCGATCGTCAGCATCGGCAGATCGTGTTGCGCGGCAAAGCGCTCGACGTCCGCGCCGCGCGTCATCGTGCCATCGGCGTTCATCAGTTCGCACAGCACGCCGGCCGGCTTTAGGCCCGCGAGGATCGCGAGATCGACGGTGCCTTCGGTGTGGCCGCGCCGCGCCAGCACGCCGCCGGGCATCGCGCGCAGCGGGAACACGTGGCCCGGGCGCACGATGTCGGCGGGCTTGGCCGTATCGGCGATCGCCGCGCGGATCGTGGTCACGCGATCCTGCGCGGACACGCCGGTGCTGACGCCTTCACGCGCTTCGATCGACACCGTGAACGCGGTGCCGTGACGGCTTTCGTTGTTGACGGCCATCGGCGGCAGTTCAAGCGCGCGGATCTTGTCGTCGGGCAGGCACAGACACACGATGCCGCTGCATTCGCGGATCAGCAGCGCCATCGTTTCGACCGACAGGCGCTCGGCCGCGACGATCAGATCGGCTTCGTTCTCGCGGTCGTGGTCGTCCTGCAGCACCACGGCGCGACCGTCGCGCAGCGCCTGCAAGGCGGCGGCGATACGCGGCGGAACGGCTTCGGTGGCAAGCAGAGGGAGATCGGCGAAGGCATCGTCTGCGATCGTCGACGGAGCGGGAAAAGTAGCAAAGGACATGTTGAAACGCTCATCGCAAAAGTTGGGCGAGAAACGTTTCAGGGCATTGCAAACAGACTGACACGCTGCCGCCTGGCACGCCGCACGAAAGCGGACGATGATCGGCCGCCCAGGCTACGGGCGGCATCGCGGAACGCACATGACTATCTGCACATCTTCTTCCATCCGGACTATGACCGTCGGCTCTGGCTTCTGACCAGATCTGCTGACCCCGCCGCGGTCTGCGCTACTGCGTAGACCACTCGATGCGGGCGCTCGCGGGCTTGCCGGCTCACGCTGTCGCGCTGCCGGCCTACCGCCGGTGGGGAATTGCACCCCGCCCTGAAGACGCACTGATTGCCGGTTTGACCGGCCGGCGAAGCATACAACAGTCGCGCGAGCGCTGCAGCGCGACGAATAAAGAGCCTACTGACGGCGTTGGCCCTGCATCGACGCCCTGACCTGCGCCAGAACCTCGAACGCCGTCGATCCTCAACCCGGTACGCCTTCGCGTGCAGCTTCATCGCGTGCGGCGCTCGCGGCCCGCACTTCCCAGCGCGGCGGCGTCTCAGCCCGCAGCGTCACGCGAAACGCGCGTGCCTCGGTGTCGCCGGGATTGCGCAGGCTGTGCGGCTGGTCGGCGTCGAACACGATCGCGTCGCCGGTCGCGAGCAGCTGGCGCTGGTCGTGCACGCTGACTTCGAGCGTGCCGTCGCTGACCACCAGATTCACCGTCGTGCCCGGCGCGCGGCGAATGCCCGCCTCCGTATGCAGCGGCGCGATCCGCAGTTCGTGAAACTCGGCGGCGATCGACTCGTCGTCGGGATACAGTGGGCGCACCGAGTAGCGCCCGTTCGCGCTGACCACGCGGGCCGAACGCTCGGCCGGCAGATGCTCGAAGCCGTTGGTCGCGTGACGCCGCAGGAACGCCGCCACCGACACCTTCAGCGCCGCCGCCACCTTGCACAACACCTTGATCGACGGCACGCTGCGCGCCGACTCGATCTGCGCGAGCATCGCGCGCGATACGCCGGACGCGCGCGCCAGCGCATCGAGCGAAAGCTGCCGTTCGGCGCGCAGCCGCGCCAGATTCACGCCGACCAGCTGTTCGAGCGCATCGAACGGTTCGGCGGAGCGCGGAGCGGCGTTGGTATCGGCATCGGCCGAAGGATCGCGGACCAGCGCGAGCGGGGAATGCATATTGGCCTCCAGAGCGCCGCCCGGCGGCGCAAGAGCAGTAAGTGGAGGCAAGATAGCATCGGCTTTCGCCGCGCCCAACGAAGTTATCTTCACACTGTTATCAGCATCGCAGAGGCAAGCAACTGACGACTTACGTGCTTTGCGCGAGCGCGCGCGCCGGCGCATCCATCCGCGCCGCGAACCATGTGAGCAGCAGCGCGGCGACGCTGACCGCGGCGGCGACCCAAGGCAAGGTATCGAGCGCGTGACCGTGATTGATCACGAGACCGCCGAGCCACGCACCCGCCGCATTACCGACATTGAACGCACCGATGTTCAGCGTCGACGCGAGATTCGGCGCGGCGGCCGCCTTCTCGACCACGCGCATCTGCAGCGGCGGTACCGTCGCAAACGCCGCGATGCCCCACACGAATACCGTGACCGCGGCGGCCAGCGGCGAATGGCTGGTGCGCGCGAAGAACGCCATCACGACTGCGAGCACGGCGAGGATGCCCATCAGCGACGGCATCAGCGCACGGTCCGCGAGCTTGCCGCCGACCATGTTGCCGACCGTCAGGCCCACGCCGAACAGCACGAGGACCAGCGTCACGCCACGCGGCGAGAAGCCGCTCACCTGCTCGAGGATCGGCGCGATATACGTGAACACGACGAACACGCCGCCGAAGCCGAGCACCGTCATTGCGAGCGCGGTCCACACTTGCGGGTCTTTCAGCACGCGCACTTCGTGGCCGAGGCCGGCCGGCCCGGTGTCGTGGCGGTTCGGCACCAGCGCGCTGATGCCCGCGAGCGACAGCACGCCGAAACCGCTGACGATCCAGAACGCCGCGCGCCAGCCGAACTGCTGGCCGATGAAGGTGCCGAACGGCACGCCGAGCACGTTGGCGAGCGTCAGGCCCGTGAACATCAGCGCGATCGCGCTCGCGCGCTTGTCGGCCGGCACGAGCGAGGCGGCGACCACCGCACCGATGCCGAAGAACGAGCCGTGCGCGAACGAGGTCACGACGCGCGCGATCATCAGCACCGAATAGCTCGGCGCCAGCGCGCACAGCACATTGCCGACGACGAACACACCCATCAGCAGTTGCAGCGCGAATTTGCGCGACATCCTGCTCGTGATCACCGCGAGCAGTGGCGCGCCGACCGCGACGCCAAGCGCATAGCCGCTGACGAGCAGGCCC
Organism: Paraburkholderia sp. EG304; assembly: GCF_046543485.1. Taxonomy (NCBI): domain Bacteria; kingdom Pseudomonadati; phylum Pseudomonadota; class Betaproteobacteria; order Burkholderiales; family Burkholderiaceae; genus Paraburkholderia; species Paraburkholderia sp. EG304. The sequence continues at coordinate 204,955 of NZ_JBKGUA010000004.1, forward strand.
GCGGACGGAATCGACACGGCCAGATCGCGCGCAACCTCGGGCAACAGGCCCATGATGACGAATTCGGTCGTACCGATCGCGAATGCGCTAATCGCGAGCGCGAGTAATGGAATGGGCATTTTTCTGCTCCGGGAATGAGGTTGGATCAGGACTCGGGCTGGATGGTCTGGCGCGCCGCCGTGACGAATTCGATGACGACGCCCGGCGCGAGCGCGACGAACAACTGCCGCTCCGCCGGTTGCGCGGCGCTCGCCGGCACCTGCGCGGTCTGATAGCCGATGTAGTGCGCGTCGAGCCGCTCGAGCAACGCTTGCCAGTCGCCCGCGCTATCGAGCCGAAAGGCGATGTGATCGACGCGCGGCGTGATGCGGCCCACCGCGCCGGAAGCCGGCGCGCCGATCAGATGCACGAGCGGGCGGCCGCTTGCGTACAGCCAGTAGCCGTCGACGGAAAACGACGGGCGCGCGCCGTCGGTAAGCCCGGCGATATCGACGAAGAAACGTCGGGCCGAATCGAGCTCGGCGGTGACGACGGTCGCGTGATCGAGTTGCATGGCTAAGGACAGCAGCGGAGTTTCGACGGCTGCATTGTCGCGGCGCCGCCCCGATTTGATAATTGGCGTAGCATTTGAAGCATTTTCAAATCCCACTTGAAAGCCAGCGATGGATAACCTCGGCGACATCCGCCTCTTCGTCGAAGCGGCGCAGCAAGGCAGCCTCTCGGCGGCGGGCCGCAAGATGGGTCTGACGCCCGCCGCGGCGAGCGCGCGGCTCGCGAAACTGGAAGCGAGGCTCAAAGCGCGCCTGTTCGAGCGCACCACCCGGCAACTTCGGCTCACCGACGAAGGCCGCCTCTACCTGAACTGCTGCCGCCAGGCGCTGCAATCGCTCGACGACGCCGAAGCCGCGCTGCAAGCGGGCCAGGGCGTCGTGCGCGGCAAGGTGCGGGTGTCGGCGACTTCGGACTTCGGCCGCAATCTGCTGATGCACTGGCTCGACGAATTCAACGCGCTGTACCCGGACGTGACGTTCGCGTTGACGCTGTCCGATGCGCTGGCCAATCTCGTGCAGGAAGACATCGATCTGGCGATCCGCTTCGGCGTGCCGCAGGACAGCTCGCTGGTTGCGCGCCGGCTCGCGCCGAACCGGCGCGTGCTGTGTGCATCGCCGGAATACATCGGGCGTCGCGGCGAGCCGAAAAACCCGCTCGACCTCGCCAATTTCGATTGCATCGTGCTCGGTACCACATCGGGGCCGGCCAGCGAATGGCGCTTCACGCGCGGCGACGAGGTGCAGCACTACAGCGTGCCGTTCGAAGCGGCGCGCGAAACCAATGACGGCGCGGTCGCGCGCGAATGGGCGTTGCGCGGCTACGGCATTGCGATCAAATCGATGTGGGACGTGGAAGCGGACCTGCGCGCCGGCCGCCTGAAGATCCTGCTGCCGGAGTGGCGCTACCCGGACGCGCCGCTGCACGCGCTGTATCACCGCAACCGCTTCATGGCGCCGCGCGTACGCGTGCTGCTCGATTTCCTCGCCGAGCGCTTCGCGCAGGTGTCGGATGAACTGGAACGCCTGTTGGGACTGCCGCCGGACCGGCCAGTGAGCGCCCAGTGAGAGCCCAGTGAGCGCCAAAACCCCCGCAGCGTGAAGGGCTATAATATGCAGTTACGCTGCGAAGACGCGCGCAAGCCGGCCATCACGCGCCGCGCTGCCGCGCGCCGCGGCCTCCTTCACCTTTTTACGACGCCCCCAGGTTAACCACTGCGACCGGCGAAATTCGATGACCAAGAAAGTTTATGTAAAGACCTTTGGCTGCCAGATGAACGAGTACGACTCCGACAAGATGGTCGACGTGCTCGGTGCCGCTGAAGGACTCGTCAAGACCGACACGCCGGAAGATGCCGACGTGATCCTGTTCAATACCTGCTCGGTGCGCGAAAAAGCGCAAGAAAAAGTCTTCTCCGACCTCGGCCGCGTGCGCGAGCTGAAGGACGCGAATCCGAATCTGATCATTGGCGTGGGTGGCTGCGTCGCTAGCCAGGAAGGCGCATCGATCGTGGCGCGCGCGCCGTACGTCGATATCGTGTTCGGTCCGCAAACGCTGCACCGCCTGCCGCAAATGATCGACGAGCGCCGCGCGAGCGGCCGCGCGCAGGTCGATATTTCGTTTCCCGAAATCGAGAAGTTCGATCACCTGCCGCCGGCGCGCGTCGAAGGTCCGAGCGCGTTCGTGTCGATCATGGAAGGCTGCAGCAAGTACTGCAGCTACTGCGTGGTGCCGTACACGCGCGGCGAGGAAGTGTCGCGTCCGCTCGACGACGTGTTGACCGAAATCGCCGGTCTCGCCGACCAGGGCGTGCGCGAAGTCACGCTGCTCGGCCAGAACGTGAACGCTTATCGTGGAAAATTCGGCGGCGCGCTGACCGTGGGCTCGACCGAGATCGCCGACTTTGCGACGCTGATCGAATACGTCGCGGACATCCCCGGCATCGAACGGATTCGCTACACGACGTCGCATCCGAAGGAATTCACGCAGCGCCTGATCGATACCTACGCGAAGGTGCCGAAGCTCGTCAGCCACCTGCATCTGCCGGTACAGCACGGCTCCGACCGCATCCTGATGGCGATGAAGCGCGGCTACACCGTGCTCGAGTACAAGTCCGTGATCCGCAAGCTGCGCGCGATCCGCCCTGATCTGTCGCTATCGACGGACATGATCGTCGGCTTCCCCGGCGAGACCGAGGAAGACTTTGCGAAGATGATGGCGCTCGTCGAAGAGATGAAGTACGACACGAGCTTCTCGTTCATCTACAGCCCGCGCCCCGGTACGCCGGCCGCGAACCTGCACGACGACACGCCGCGCGAGGTGAAGCTCAAACGCCTGCAGCATCTGCAGGCCACGATCGAAGAGAACGTGCAGCGCATCAGCGACGCGATGGTCGGCAAGGTCGAGCGCATTCTGGTCGAGCGCCCGGCGCGCAAGGACCCGAACGAGCTCGCGGGCCGCACCGAGAACAACCGCGTCGTCAATTTCCCGGCGCCGGTCGCGTCGCATGCACGGCTGATCGGCCAGATGGTCGATGTGAAGATCGTGCACGCGTACCCGCACTCGCTGCGTGGCGAACTCGTGATGGTCCACGACGACAGCGCCGCCGTCACGCACTGAGCACACTGAGCGCACTGACCGACATTCTGAGTATCGCAACCGACAGGATCGACTCACCGCCTTGAAGACCACTCAGCAGCATCTGGAATTCACCGCGCCGCGCGAAGACAACGCGCGGCTTGCCAACCTCTGCGGACCGCTCGACGAAAATCTGCGGCAGATCGAGCAGGCGCTCGACGTGACCCTGCAGCGCCGTGGCCACCGCATCACGATCCGCGGGCGCGGCGCGAAACTCGCGCTCACCGCGCTCGAAAACTTCTACAACAGCGCACGCGAGCCCTTGTCGGTCGACGACATCCAGCTCGCGCTCGTCGAAGTGCGCCATCCGGCGCGCCATCGTTCGAATGGCAACGGCAATGGCGACGGCGACGGCGACGCGCGCTTCGCAGGCAACCCCGATCATCCGTTCGACCAGCCCGCCGATGCGAATGCGAGCGAAGACGATTTCGAGGAATACGGCCCGAAGCTGTACACACGGCGCGCGGATCTGCGCGGCCGCACGCCGGCGCAGCGCGATTACCTGAAGCAGATCGTGTCGCACGACGTCACCTTCGGCGTCGGCCCGGCCGGCACCGGCAAGACCTACCTCGCGGTGGCCTGCGCGGTCGACGCGCTCGAGCGTGACCAGGTCAAGCGCATCGTGCTGACGCGCCCGGCCGTCGAAGCGGGCGAGCGGCTCGGCTTTTTGCCGGGCGATCTCGCGCAGAAGGTCGATCCGTATCTGCGTCCGCTGTACGACGCGCTGTACGACCTGCTCGGCTTCGACAAAACCGCGAAGATGTTCGAGCGGCAGATGATCGAAATCGCGCCGCTCGCGTACATGCGCGGCCGCACGCTGAATCACGCGTTCATCATCCTCGACGAGGCGCAGAACACCACGCCCGAGCAGATGAAGATGTTCCTCACGCGGATCGGCTTCGGCTCGAAGGCGGTCGTCACCGGCGACACGACCCAGGTCGACCTGCCGCGCGGCCAGAAGAGCGGGCTGATCGAAGCGCAGCAGGTGCTCGGGAACGTGCGCGGCATCGCGCTCACGCGCTTCACGAGTGCGGACGTGGTGCGCCATCCGCTGGTCGCGCGAATTGTGGAGGCGTACGATGCGCATGCGCAGAAGTCGACCGCCGCGGCCGATCCGCGCTAAAGCGATGCGCTTCGCAGCGCGAGGCCCGCGTGGCCTCGCCACCACGCCGCAAAAAACGACCGAGCCACGAACGCCACGCATAGAATCCGCATGAGCCGCACCCCAAAACTAACACTGAGCCTGCAATTCCCCGCGGCCAAAGCCTGGCCGGAACACAAGGCGTTGCTGCCGCGCGCGACGGTGGCAGGCTGGATCAAGGCGGCGCTGTTCGCGGACGGCGAACTGACGGTTCGCTTCGTCGACGCCGAAGAAGGCCGCACGCTGAACCGCACCTATCGCGGCAAGGATTACGCGACCAACGTACTGACCTTCGCCTATGCCGAATCGGAAGACGACCCGGTGACGGGCGATCTGATTCTGTGCTGCCCGGTGGTCGAGAAGGAAGCCGCCGAGCAGGGCAAACCGCTCGCCGCGCATTACGCGCACCTGCTCGTGCACGGCACGCTGCATGCACAGGGCTACGACCACGAAATCGAAGAAGAAGCCGAGGAAATGGAAGCGATCGAAACCGAAATCCTCGCCCGGCTCGGCTTTCCGGACCCTTATCAATAGACGTCCCCGCCCCTCCTCCAACCGAATCCACCGTGAGCACTCCGTCCCCCGAAGCCGAGATCCCCGTGCGCTGTCCGGACTACCCGCCGGTGCTCGGCGACTCGCGGCTTCTGACGGACGACGAACTGCGCGCGTCGCTCGAATGCACGTTGCGCGGCTGGGACCGCCAGAGCGACCTGTGGCTGTTCGGCTATGGCTCGCTGATCTGGAACCCGGGCCTGCCCACCGTCGAAGCGATGCGCTCGAAGGTGCACGGCTATCACCGCGGCCTCTATCTGTGGTCACGGGTGAATCGCGGCACGCCCGAGCAGCCCGGCCTCGTGCTCGCGCTCGATCGCGGCGGCTCGTGCACCGGCATGGCGTTCCGGCTCGCGGCCGATGGCTCGATGCCGCACCTCGAAGCACTGTGGCGCCGCGAAATGCCGATGGGCTCGTACCGTCCCGCGTGGCTGCCATGCGTACTCGCGGACGGCCGGCGCGTCGACGCGCTCGCCTTCGTGGTGCGCCGCGACGTGCCGAGCTACACCGGCAAGCTGCGCGACGACATCATCCAGACCGTGCTGGGCTGCGCGAGCGGCCGCTACGGCACGACTTTCGATTACGTGAGCCGCACCGTGCATGCGCTGCGCGAAAGCGGGATGCCGGACCGCGCGCTCGAAGCGCTGCTCGCGCGCTGCAAGCCGGCCGTGTAATTTCGTCATCTCGGCGAAAACCCCACCCGCGACTTTTTTGCCGGCGAGCGCTTTTGCCCGCGTAATCGGTTAGGATGATTCCACGCTCCGCCTTCGCGGCGCGTCCGTTTCACCTTGGCTTCACTCATCGCCAGGCCCGGCCGGACACGGTTCCGCCATGTGCCTGGTGTATCCTTAACGCTCTGTAACAGCGCGCTCAGTCTCGCCGGGCGCACTACCATGAACGACACGTATCCCAGTCGACGCCATACCGGACGCCATCTCGACAAACCGCAGGAAAAGCGCTCGCTGCTCGAACGCCTGACCGACTTCATCTCGCCCGAACCCGACTCACGGGCCGAACTTCTGGAAATTCTGCAGGACGCGCACGAGCGCAACCTGATCGACGCCGACTCGCTGTCGATGATCGAAGGCGTGTTCCAGGTTTCGGAATTGAGCGCACGCGACATCATGGTGCCGCGCGCGCAAATGGACGCGATCAATATCGCGGACAATCCCGCCGAATTCATCCCCTATGTACTGGAGAAAGCGCATTCGCGCTATCCGGTCTATGAGGGCAATCGCGACAACATCATCGGCGTGCTGCTCGCGAAAGATCTGCTGCGCTACTACGCCGAAGAGGAATTCGACGTGCGCGGCATGCTGCGCCCGGCCGTGTTCATCCCCGAGTCGAAGCGGCTGAACGTGCTGCTGCACGACTTTCGCGTGAACCGTAACCACCTCGCGGTGGTCGTCGACGAATACGGCGGCGTCGCGGGCCTGATCACGATCGAAGACGTGCTGGAGCAGATCGTCGGCGACATCGAGGACGAATACGATTTCGACGAGGAAAGCGGCAACATCATCGCGTCGCCGGACGGACGCTTCCGCGTGCGCGCGCTGACCGAGATCGAGCAGTTCAACGACACCTTCGGCACGCATTATTCAGACGAAGAAGTCGACACGATCGGCGGGCTGGTCACGCATCACTTCGGCCGGGTGCCGCATCGCGGCGAGAAGGTCCGCCTCGACGATCTGATCTTCGAGATCCTGCGCGGCGACGCCCGCCAGATCCACATGCTGCTGGTGCGCCGCGACCCGCTTGCGGGCCAGCGTGAACGCGAGTCGCAGCACGTGCAGACCTGAGCCGGCGGCTCGGGCCGATGCACGGCCCGAGCGCCCGCGCGCTGTTATTGCAGGCGCATGTTGTCTACGCGTTTTCCTACTGATTTACCCTTTCAACTTCCGACGCCGACCGCGCAACAATGGCCGACCCGATCACTTCCGACTCGCACCGCGGCGTGAGCGCTGCCGCCCCCGCTCCCACCGACGACGTCACGCGCAGCCGCGCGCTGCCGCGCTGGCACTACCTCGTCGCACTGGCCGCGGGCGCGGCCAATACGCTGTCGTTCGCGCCGACGCCGCATGGCGGCTGGCTGCAACTCGCGATCTTCGTGTTCTTCTTCGCGTGGCTCACGCGCAGCACCGGCTGGAAAAGCGCCGCGCTGACGGGCGGCGCGTTCGGCTTCGGCAACTTCGTGAGCGGGGTCTGGTGGCTGTATGTGAGCATGCACTACTACGGCGGCATGCCGGCGCCGCTCGCGGGCACGGCGCTCGTGCTGTTCTCGCTGTATCTCGCCCTCTATCCGGCGCTCGCCGCGGGGATATGGTCGTTCTGCGCGGGCCACGCGCGCAACGGCGCGGCCGACGAGCGCGCGCCATTCTCGCCGACCTGGCACGGTGCACTCGCTTTTGCCAGCGCGTGGGCGATCGGCGAATGGCTGCGCGGCACGGTGTTCACCGGCTTTCCGTGGCTCGCCACCGGTTATGCGCAAGTCGACGGTCCGTTGGCGGGGTTTGCGCCGGTGGTCGGCGTGTATGGCGTCGGCTGGATGGTCGCGCTGACGGCCGCATTGATTGTGCAGGCGTTGCTTGCGCTGCTGCCGTCGTGGCGCCCCGGGTCTGCCAATGAATCGCGCGAGCCGGATGCCGCCGCCGCTGGTGACGTCGACAGCCGCGCCGCGCGAGGCCGCGGCACGCGCGTCGCCGCCATCGCGGTGCCAGCCTGCGTCGCCCTCGCGCTGCTCGTGATCGGCCTGCTGCTGCCGCTCGTGCAGTGGACGACACCCGCCAACGCGCCGCTGACGGTGCGGCTACTGCAAGGCAACGTGAAGCAGGAGATGAAATTCGAGGAAGCCGGCTTGCGCGCGGCGGTCGACGAGTATCAGCAGATGATCACGTCGAAGCCGGCAGATCTGATCGTCACGCCGGAAACCGCGATTCCAGTGCTCGCGCAGCAGCTTCCGCCGAACTTCGCAGCCGCGATCCGCCAGTTCTCGGATTCGACCGGCAGCGCGCTGCTGTTCGGCGCGATCGGCGGCACCATCACGCCGGACGGCCGGGTGGTCGACTACACCAACAGTCTGTTCGGCGTGACGCCCCGCTCGGACGAGATTTATCGCTACGACAAGCACCATCTGGTGCCGTTCGGCGAATTCGTGCCGTGGGGCTTCCGCTGGTTCGTGAACCTGATGAACATTCCGCTCGGCGATTTCTTCCGCGGCCCGCCGGTGCAAAAGCCGTTCATCGTGCATAACCAGCCGGTCGCGGTGAACATCTGCTACGAGGACATCTTCGGCGAGGAAATCGCGCGAACGCTGCGCGAGAACGCGACGCCCGCCGGCGTGCTGATCAACTCGACCAACCTGGCCTGGTTCGGCGACACCATCGCGCTCGACCAGCATCTGCAGATCGCGCGCATGCGCTCGCTCGAAACCGGCCGGCCGATGCTGCGCGCAACCAACACCGGCATGACGGCCGCGATCGACGCGAACGGCCGCGTGATCGGGCGCCTCACGCCATACACGGTCGGCTCGCTCGACGTCAACGTGCAAGGCACCGCCGGCAACACGCCTTACGTGATGAGCGGCAACAACACGGTGCTCGCGGTGTCGGTGCTGCTGCTCGCGATCGGTTTCGCGTTCGGACCGGGGATCGCGCGGCGACGCAACGGCAAGCGGTAACGCCGGCCCCGACGTCAAACGAACACCACCCGCAAAAAAAAATGCGCCTGACATGCAGGCGCATTTTTTTATGCTCATTCGAGCTTCATCAATCCTTCGGCGCGGTATCGATGAACGACTGCCGCTGCGACAGCTTCTGGAAGTGCTTGTCCAGGTTCGGATGCGATTCGCGCCAGTTCAGTTCCGGCATACGGAAGTCCAGATAGCCGAGCGCACAGCCCATCGCGATGTCGGCCAGCGTGTAGTGATTGCTCGCGCACCACGGCTTGCTGCCGAGTCCCTGCGACATCGTGATCAGCGCTTCGTCGATCTTGCGCTGCTGCCGCGCGACCCACGCGTCCACGCGCTGTTCGGGCGCGCGCTGCGTGCTTTCGAGGCGGATCAGCACGGCCGCGTCGAGCACGCCGTCGGCTAGCGCCTCCCAGCAGCGCACTTCGATGCGCTCGCGCCCCGGCGGCGGAATCAGCTTGCCCACCGGCGACAGCGTATCGACGTATTCGCAGATCACCCGCGAATCGAACACGGCCTCGCCGTCTTCCATCACTAGGCACGGCACCTTGCCGAGCGGGTTGAAGGTGTGAATCCGGGTATCCGGCGCCCAGACGTTCTCGGGCACCAGTTCGTAGTCGATCTTCTTGTCGGCGAGCACGATGCGCGCTTTACGCACGTACGGGCTGCCGAGCGAACCGATGAGTTTCATCATGACCTTCTGCCTTTTTCTGAATCCGGCGAAAGTATAAGTGGTCTAAGCCTTTCGCGAACGTGCTGGCGGCATCTTCGCGAACTGCCCGCCGAGCCGCTGTGGACGGATTGCAACATGACGGCGGCCGCCGCGCCGTCGGAATCCGCACAAAGCGAGTCGATGTCGCGCGCGGAGAATGGGGCCAGGAGACACGCGGCGCTACAATCGCACGATGAACCAGCCGACCGAACCCACCATCGCCATCGACGTCTACCGCACGCGCCGCGAGCGCGTTCTCGCCGCGCTGCGCGCCGCGGGCGGCGGTGTCGCCATCGTCCCGACTGCGCCGGAAGCGCTGCGCAACCGCGATACTGACTATCCGTACCGCCACGACAGCTACTTCTATTATCTGACCGGCTTCACCGAGCCCGAAGCGCTGCTGGTACTCGACGCCAGCACCGCGCCCGGCGCGCCCGCGTCGGTGCTGTTCTGCCGCGAGAAAAACGTCGAGCGCGAGACGTGGGAAGGCTTCCGCTTCGGCCCCGACGGTGCGCGCGAAGCATTCGGGCTCGACGCCGCGCTCCCGATCGGCGAACTCGACACGCAGTTGCCGCGCATCATCGCCGACAAGCCGGCGCTGCACTACGCGTTCGGCAGCTCGGCACATCTGGACGAGCAGGTGCGCGGCTGGCTCGACGCGGTGCGCGCGCAAAGCCGCAGCGGCACCGTCGCACCCACGGCCGCGCGCGACCTGCTGCCGTTGCTCGACGAGATGCGGCTCGTCAAGGACGACCACGAGCTCGCGATCATGCGCCGCGCCGGGCAGATTTCGGCGGCCGCGCATCGTCGCGCGATGGCGGTGTGCCGCCCCGGCGTCCGCGAGTACGAACTCGAGGCCGAACTGCTCTATACGTTCCGCAAGTTCGGCGCGCAGGCGCCGGCCTATACGTCGATCGTCGCGGCCGGCGCGAACGCGTGCGTGCTGCACTACCCCGCCGGCAACGCAATCGCGCGCGACGGCGATCTGATCCTGATCGATGCGGCCTGCGAACTCGACGGCTATGCGTCCGACATCACGCGCACGTTCCCGGCGAGCGGCCGTTTCACGCCCGCGCAGCGCGAGCTGTACGACATCGTGCTGGCCGCGCAGCGGGCCGCCGTCGATGCGACGCACGCCGGCGCGAGCTTCGACGATCCGCACCAGGCCGCGCTGCGCGTGCTGTCGCAGGGGCTGCTGGACACCGGCATCGTGCCGCGCGCGAAGTTCGCGTCGGTCGACGATGTGATCGCCGAGCGTGCCTACGCGCCGTTCTACATGCACCGCACCGGCCACTGGCTCGGCATGGACGTGCACGACTGCGGCGACTACCGCGAGCGCGGCGCGCCGCGCGACGAAGCGGGCGCGCTACCGTGGCGCACGCTGCGCGCGTCGATGACGCTGACGATCGAGCCGGGCTTGTATGTGCGCCCGGCCGAGGGTGTGCCCGAGCGCTACTGGAACATCGGCATCCGCATCGAGGACGACGCGATCGTCACGCCGACCGGCTGTGAGCTGATTACGCGCGACGTCCCGGTCGCCGCCGACGAGATCGAGGCGCTGATGCAGGAAGCACGAGCGGTTCATCAACAGAGGACCTGATCGGCGATGAACGAAGCATCTCCATCGGCGGTGATCCTGAGGCCCGCCTCCCACCAGCAGGGGTTCGATTTCGATGTGACGATCGTCGGCGCCGGGCCGGTCGGCCTCGCGCTCGCCGGCTGGCTCGCGCGCCGCAGCGTGACGCGCGAGATGAAGATCGCGCTCGTCGACGCGCGCGAACCGGAAGATTCGATCGCCGATCCGCGCGCGATCGCGGTCTCGCACGGCAGCCGGATGATCCTCGAGCCGCTGCGCTGGCCGGCCGACGCCACCGCGATCGAGCGCATCCACGTGTCGCAGCGCGGTCATTTCGGCCGCACGCTGATCGATCATCGCGAGCACGGCCTACCCGCGCTCGGCTACGTGCTGCGTTACGGCTCGATCGTGCATGGCCTCGCCGACGCCGTGCACGCGACGCCGGTCCACTGGTTCCGCTCGACGTCGGCCGGTGCGCCGGTTCAGGAGCTCGACGGCGTCACGCTGCCTATCGAAACCGCGGGCGTCGCGCGCCAGTTGCGCACGCGGATTCTGGTGAACGCCGAGGGCGGCCTGTTCGGCGACCAGAAGCACGCGAAAAACCCGAGTCGCGCGACGGACGAAGCCGCCGGCGCACGCAGCATCGGTAAAAACGCCGCCGCCTCGCGCGACTACGGCCAGACCGCGCTGGTCGGCACGGTCACCGTGTCCGCACCGCAGCCGCACGTCGCATGGGAGCGCTTCACGTCGCAAGGCCCGATCGCGCTGCTGCCGATGGGCGGCGTGCGCGGCGCCGACTACGCGCTCGTCTGGTGCTGCGCGCCCGACGAAGCCGCGCGCCGCGCGCAGCTCTCCGACGAAGCGTTCCTGCGCGAACTCGATGCCGCGTTCGGCGACCGCATGGGCCGCTTTACGCACATCAAGGGCCGGGCGTCGTTACCGCTCGGTCTCAACACGATCGACACGCTCGTGAACGGCCACATCGTGGCGATCGGCAATGCGGCGCAGACCTTGCATCCGGTGGCGGGCCAGGGCCTCAACCTGGGTCTGCGAGACGCGCACGCGCTCGCCGATGCGCTGTCGGCCGAGGGCCCGACACCGCTCGCGCTCGCCACTTTCGCGCAGCGCCGCACGCTCGACCGGCGCCTGACGATCGGCTCGACCGACACGCTCGCGCGCCTGTTCACCATCGACTTCGCGCCGCTCGCGGTACTGCGCGGCCTCGCGCTGACCGCGCTCGAATTCGTCCCGCCGGTGAAAACCGCGCTTGCCCGCCAGATGATGTTCGGCCAGCGCCGCTAGGGGCGCAAAACGCCGCGCGGCTCTATGAGCCGCGCGACTTTCATAGAAGATTTAACAAGTTACGAGACCTGGTTCGCGAGTCCCGGCAACCCGTTAACGCTAAAATGGTGGTTTTCCCTCGCATTTCGCGCTGCGCCGGCCGTCACGATTGTCAAATCCTGAGCCGACGTCGGCGCACGCTCACGTCATGCCCACTCTTGGCCCCCACAATCTGCGCAACAACCTGTTCGTCGCCCCGATGGCCGGCGTGACCGACCGGCCGTTCCGCCAGCTCTGCAAACGGCTCGGCGCGGGCTACGCGGTGTCGGAAATGGTCGCGTCGAACGCGCAGTTGTGGAAAAGCGAAAAGACCATGCGCCGCGCGAATCACGAAGGCGAGGTCGAACCGATCGCGGTGCAGATCGCTGGCGCCGACCCGGACATGATGGCCGAGGCCGCCCGCTACAACGTCGCGAACGGCGCACAGATCATCGACATCAACATGGGCTGCCCGGCCAAGAAGGTTTGCAACGTGGCGGCCGGCTCGGCGCTGCTGCAGAACGAACCGCTCGTGCAGCGCATCGTCGAGGCCGTCGTGAACGCGGTTGGCGTCGGGCCCGACGCGGTACCCGTCACGCTGAAAATCCGCACCGGCTGGAATCGCGAGAACAAAAACGCGCCGAACGTCGCGCGTCTCGCGCAAGCAGCGGGCATTTCAATGCTGACCGTGCACGGCCGCACGCGCGCCGACCTGTACCACGGCGACGCCGAGTACGAAACCATCGCCGCCGTCAAAGCGGCGGTCAACATTCCGGTCGTCGCGAACGGCGACATCACGTCGCCGCAAAAGGCGCGCGAGGTGCTCGCCGCGACCGGCGCGGACGCGATCATGATCGGCCGGGCCGCGCAGGGCCGTCCGTGGCTGTTTCGCGAGATCGAGCATTTCCTGCAGACGGGCGAGCTTCTGCCGCCGCCGCGCATCGACGAAATCCAGCAGGTGATGAACGAGCATCTCGAAGATCACTACGCTTTTTACGGGGAATTTACCGGTGTTCGCACTGCGCGCAAGCACATCGGCTGGTACACTCGCGGCCTTTCCGGCGCCAACCTGTTCCGGCATCGCATGAATACGCTGGACACCACGCGCGAACAACTCCTCGCCGTCAACGAGTACTTTGACGCGCAAAAGGCGATCTCAGACCGCCTCGTCTACGTCGACGAAGCGCCCGGCAACCCCGGGCTCGACAGCCAGGGCGAGGACAACACCGACCGACTAGCAGCATGAGCAAGAACAACATCGAACAATCTGTCCGCGACAGCCTGGATGTGTATTTCCAGGATCTCGACGGCTCCAATCCGCACGACGTCTACGACATGGTCATTTCATGCGTGGAAAAACCCTTGCTCGAAGTGGTGCTCGAGCAGGCCAACGGTAACCAGTCGCTGGCCGCCGAGTATCTCGGCATCAACCGCAATACGCTGCGCAAGAAGCTGCAACAACACGGTTTGCTGTAGCGCGTTGTAGTTTCTCGCGCCCTGCCACGTTTCCCCTTCGGCTTTTCGTCTTCATCATGATCAAGCAAGCGCTCATCTCCGTTTCCGACAAGTCCGGCATCGTCGACTTCGCCAAATCGCTGTCGGACCTCGGCATCAAGATCCTGTCGACCGGCGGCACCGCGAAACTGCTCGCGGACGCGGGCCTGTCCGTCACCGAAGTCGCCGACTACACGGGCTTCCCGGAAATGCTCGACGGGCGCGTGAAAACGCTGCATCCGAAGGTGCACGGCGGCATCCTCGCGCGCCGTGATCTGCCCGAACACATGGCCGCGCTCGAGAAGCACGACATCCCGACCATCGACCTGCTGGTCGTGAACCTGTACCCGTTCGTGCAGACGGTGTCGAAGGAAGAGTGCTCGCTCGAAGACGCGATCGAGAACATCGACATCGGCGGCCCGACGATGCTGCGCTCGGCCGCGAAGAATCATCGTGACGTGACGGTGGTGGTCGACCCGGCCGACTACGCGGTCGTGCTCGACGAAATGCGCGCGAACGGCAACGCGGTGTCGTACAAGACGAACTTCCGTCTCGCGACCAAGGTGTACGCGCATACCGCGCAGTACGACGGCGCGATCACGAACTATCTGACGAGCCTGACCGACGAGTTGCAGCACTCGTCGCGCAACGAGTACCCGGCCACCTTCAACATGGCGTTCAACAAGGTGCAGGACCTGCGCTACGGCGAAAACCCGCACCAGAGCGCGGCGTTCTACCGCGACCTGACCGTGCCGGACGGCGCGCTCGCGAACTACAACCAGTTGCAGGGCAAGGAACTGTCGTACAACAACATCGCCGACTCCGACGCGGCGTGGGAATGCGTGAAGACCTTCGACGTGCCGGCCTGCGTGATCGTCAAGCACGCGAATCCGTGCGGCGTCGCGGTGGGCGCGAACGCGCACGAAGCGTACTCGAAGGCGTTCCAGACCGACCCGACCTCGGCGTTCGGCGGCATCATCGCGTTCAACCGTGAAGTCGACGAAGCGGCCGCGCAAGCCGTCGCGAAGCAGTTCGTCGAAGTGCTGATCGCGCCGTCGTTCAGCGCCGAAGCGCGCCAGGTGTTCGCGGCGAAGCAGAACGTGCGTCTGCTCGAAATCGCGCTGGGCGAAGGCCATAACACGTTCGATCTGAAGCGCGTCGGTGGCGGCCTGCTGGTGCAGTCGCTCGACTCGAGGAACGTGCAGCCGCGCGAGCTGCGCGTCGTCACCAAGCGTCATCCGACGCCGAAGGAAATGGACGATCTGCTGTTCGCATGGCGTGTCGCGAAGTACGTGAAGTCGAACGCGATCGTGTTCTGCGCGAACGGCATGACGCTCGGCGTCGGCGCCGGTCAGATGAGCCGCGTGGACTCGGCGCGTATTGCCAGCATCAAGGCGCAGAATGCCGGCCTGACGCTGGCCGGTTCGGCGGTCGCATCGGACGCGTTCTTCCCGTTCCGCGACGGTCTCGACGTCGTGGTCGCGGCAGGCGCGACCTGCGTGATCCAGCCGGGCGGCTCGGTGCGCGACGACGAAGTGGTCATGGCCGCCGACGAGCACAACATCGCGATGGTGCTGACGGGCGTGCGTCACTTCCGTCATTGATCGGCTGAAGGTCGCTAGCTGAAAAAAGGCCCGGCGGGTTGTCCCACCGGGCCTTTTGTCTTGCAGCGACGCGTTCAATCGTCCGGTTCTTTGCGGGCGTAACCGTCCCGCACCTGCTCATGCTGGCTGATGTACGTGCCCAAACCCTGGCCTCGCCGCGCGAGACGCTTAAGTACCGTGAGATGCTCGGCGCCGACACTTGCCTCTGTGTACCAATACACGGTGCCCGGCCGAAAGCGCACCTTGATGAAATCGTCGCCGATTTCATAGGCGTCGACGCCCGAGTCGCGGCTGAGATTGCGGTAGCGCTCCATTCCAGATCGCCCTCCTCGTGCAAAGCCTTCAGCAGCTTTTATTCCGCTAAGCGTGCTGCCAGCGGTCCGCCGCACGCCGCGTTCGTTGTAGTATCGCAGGCACCTGGTTTTTATCGCTTGTGCGGCACTTCATGAGAATTCTCGGCATCGACCCCGGCCTGCGCGTGACCGGCTTCGGCGTGATCGAACAACACGGCCACACACTGAGCTATATCGCGAGCGGCGTGATCCGCACCGCCGACGCCGATCTGCCGTCGCGGCTCGGCACCATCTTCGCGGGCATCTCGACGCTGATTCGCGAGCACGCGCCGGATCAGGCGGCGATCGAAAAAGTCTTCGTCAACGTCAATCCGCAGTCGACGCTGCTGCTCGGCCAGGCCCGCGGCGCCGCGATCTGCGGGCTCGTCGCGGGCGGCGTGCCAGTCGCCGAATACACCGCGCTGCAGCTGAAGCAGTCGGTGGTCGGCTATGGCCGGGCGACCAAGGAGCAGATGCAGCAGATGGTCGTGCGGCTCTTGAGCCTGTCGGGCGTACCGGGCACCGACGCCGCCGACGCGCTCGGCATGGCCATCTGCCACGCGCACGGTGGCTCGACGCTGAGCACGCTCGGCGGCATTGCCCCGGCGCTCGCGAAGAAGGGTCTGCGAGTGCGGCGCGGGCGTCTGGTCGGCTAGCGCGACGCGGATACGCGATGACGTTCGCGCCGCCGATCCGCTGCGCTACACTCGCGCATTCCCATCCGACTCTGAAAACTAATCCGCCATGATCGGTCGCATCGCCGGCGTTCTGCTGGAAAAAAACCCGCCGCATCTGCTCGTCGACTGCAACGGCGTCGGCTATGAAGTGGACGTGCCGATGAGCACGTTCTACAACCTGCCGTCGACCGGCGAGCGCATCGTGCTGCTCACGCAGATGATCGTGCGCGAGGACGCGCATCTGCTATACGGCTTCGGCACCGCGCAGGAACGCGCGACCTTCCGCGAGCTGCTGAAGATTTCCGGCATCGGCGCGCGCATGGCGCTCGCGGTGCTGTCCGGCATGAGCGTCGCGGAGCTCGCACAGACCGTCACGATGCAGGACGCCGCGCGCCTCACGCGCGTGCCGGGCATCGGCAAGAAGACCGCCGAGCGCCTGCTGCTCGAACTGAAGGGCAAGCTCGGCGCCGACCTCGGTGCAATGGCGGGCGCCGTGTCGCCATCCGATCACGCGTCGGACATCCTCAATGCGCTGCTCGCGCTCGGCTACTCGGAAAAAGAAGCGCTCGCGGCGATCAAGAACGTGCCGGCCGGCACGGGCGTGTCCGAGGGCATCAAGCTCGCGCTGAAGGCGCTGTCGAAGGGCTGATGCGCGATCCGCGCGCGGTACAATGGACAGATGATCGAAACCGACAAACTCGCCGCCGAGCGCATCATCGCGGCCACGCCCGTGTCGCCGAACGAAGAAGCGTTCGAACGCGCGCTGCGCCCGCGTCAGCTCGACGAATATGTCGGGCAGGAGAAAGTCCGCGGCCAGCTCGAAATCTTCATCGAGGCCGCGAAGCGCCGTTCCGAATCGCTCGACCACGTGTTGCTATTCGGTCCGCCGGGCCTCGGCAAGACCACGCTCGCGCACATCATCGCGCGCGAGATGGGCGTCAATCTGCGGCAAACGTCGGGGCCGGTGCTCGAACGCGCCGGCGACCTCGCCGCGCTGCTCACCAATCTCGAAGCCAACGACGTGTTGTTCATCGACGAAATCCACCGGCTCTCGCCGGTCGTCGAGGAAATCCTCTATCCGGCGCTCGAGGATTATCAGATCGACATCATGATCGGCGAAGGACCGGCCGCGCGCAGCGTGAAGCTCGATCTGCAGCCGTTCACGCTGGTCGGCGCGACCACGCGCGCGGGCATGCTGACCAATCCGCTGCGCGACCGCTTCGGCATCGTCGCGCGACTCGAGTTCTACAACGCCGAGGAGCTTGCGCGCATCGTCACGCGTTCGGCCGCGCTGCTCGGTGCGCAGATCCATCCGGACGGTGCATTTGAAATCGCCCGTCGCGCGCGCGGCACGCCGCGTATCGCGAACCGCCTGCTGCGGCGCGTGCGCGACTTCGCCGAAGTAAAGGCCGACGGCAACATCACCGCGCAGGTGGCCGACGCCGCGCTCAGCATGCTCGACGTCGACGCGGTCGGCTTCGACCTGATGGACCGCAAGCTCCTCGAAGCGATCCTGTACAAGTTCGACGGCGGCCCGGTCGGTGTCGACAATCTCGCGGCGGCAATCGGCGAGGAGCGCGACACGATCGAAGACGTGCTCGAGCCGTATCTGATCCAGCAGGGCTTCCTGCAGCGCACGCCGCGCGGCCGCGTCGCCACGCTGCTCACGTATAGGCACTTCGGGCTGGCCGCGCCGGATTCGTCGAGCGCGCTGCCGGGTCTGTGGAATTCAACGAACTGAGTCACACGACGAGGTCGACCAGGATGTCCGATCAGACCGAGCAACCCGGCCCTTCCAACCGTTCACCCGTCAATCCAGCCGGCGACCCGTCCGGTAATTTCGCGGCGCGCCTCACCCACCGCCTGCGTTCGAAGCTCGCCGCCGGCGTCACGCATCTGACGACCGGTAGCGGACCGGTGCTCGACTACTCATCGCCGCCTGGCGATCCTGGCCTGTTCGGGCCGAACTCCGTGTGCTGGAAAGTCCACGCCGACTTCACGTCGATGATGGCGGGCGGCATCAGTGCGCTGCTGCTGCAAGCGCTACATCCGCTCGCGCTCGCGGGCGTCTGGGACCACTCGAGTTTTCGCACCGACATCCTGGGCCGGCTGCGTCGCACGGCGACGTTCATCGCCGGCACGACATACGGCAGCAAGAGCGATGCGCTCGCGTTGATCGAGCGCGTGAAGCGCATTCATCTCGACGTGACCGGCGTCGCACCGGACGGCCAGTCGTATCGCGCGAGCGAGCCCGCGCTGCTGACGTGGGTGCACGTCGCGGAAGTGTCGAGCTTCATGACCGCGCATTTGCGCTATGTGAATCCGGTGCTGTCCGTCACCGCGCAGGATCAATACTTCGCGGAAACCGCGCGCATCGCGGAAATGCTCGGCGCCGTCGATATTCCGCGCTCGCGCGCCGAGATCGAGGCCTACCTGCTTGCGATGCGGCCCGCCCTCGTCGCCAGCGAGCGCACGCGCGAAGTCGTCAGGATTCTGATGAACGCGCCCGCACCGAGCTTCGCGATGCGGCCCGCCGGCACGCTGATGCTCAACGCGGGGGTCGATCTGTTGCCCGACTGGGCGCAGACGATGCTCGACCTGAATCGCTACGCGGTGCTGCGTCGAACCTTCGCACGGCCTGGCGTGCGGGTCGTCGCGCCGGTAATCCGCTGGGCGCTGGTCAATGGCGTATCGAAGCGGGCGCGGCGGCGCGCGGCGGCGGCGCGGCGGCAGGATTGATCGCGCCGCGCGAGCCGGGCCATTCTCGGCTTCGGCTTACCGCTTCGACTCCGGTCCCTTCCTGAAACCATCGTCGTCGGCGCTGCCGGCTTCGAGATGCGATACGTCCGCCCACGTCACGATTGTCGCGCGATCGTTCCCGTAATCCACGACGTTCAGGCTGGTGTTCAGCAGCGGGTAATTGCGCGGTGCGTCGAGCGGCATACTGGTTGCAAAGCGGTGCACACAGTCGAGCACGCCGCCATGCGTGACACACACGATGCGCCCACCCGGATGCGCGGCGACGAGCGGTTCGATCGCATGCATGATGCGGTGGTAGAACACGCGTTGCGACTCGCCCTCGGGCGGCGCGAAGCCGGGATCGCGGGTTTGCCACTGCGCGTATTCGTCAGGGAAACGTAGCGCGATCTCGTCGCTGTCATGGCCCTGGAACGCGCCGTACGAGCGCTCGCGCAAGTTCTCACGCGATTGCAGCGGCAAGCCGAGCGCCTCGCCGATCGGCTGCGCGGTCTGCTGCGCGCGCTGCAGGTCGCTCGAGTAGATCGCGTCGAGCCGCGCGCCCTGCTTCGCCTCGGCGGCTAGACGCTGCGCGAGACGTTGCGCCTGCGCGATGCCGGTCGTCGCGAGCGGAATGTCGATGTGGCCTTGAATCCGCTTGATGCGGTTCCAGTCGGTCTCGCCGTGCCGGATGAACAGGATCTGCGTCGTCATGAGAGAGGGGTGCGGTTCGCGGTTGTGTCCAGCGGCTATTGTCGCAAAAAGCGGCGGCGCGGCTCGCATGCCGCGACCGCAGCTCGCACCGTTCGCTCTCTTTTATGCGTTGGTCTGCAACCAGAACGTGACCGGTCCGTCGTTGACGAGCGACACCTGCATGTCCGCGCCGAACTCGCCGGTCTCGACGATCGGATGCTTCGCGCGCGCGGCCGCGACGAAATAGTCGAACAGGCGCTTGCCCTCGTCGGGCGGCGCGGCCGGTGTGAAGCTCGGACGAAGGCCGCTGTTGGTATCGGCCGCGAGCGTGAACTGCGACACCAGCAGCAGGCCGCCCGCGCGTCCTGCGCCGTCGAGATTTTGCACCGACAGGTTCATCTTGCCGGCCGCGTCGCTGAACACGCGGTAGCCGAGCACCTTGGCGAGCAGCTTGTCGGCCACCGCCTCGGTGTCGCCGCGCTCCGCGCAGACGAGCGCGAGCAAGCCGGCGTCGATCGCGCCGGTTACGCGTTCGGCGACGCGCACTTCGGCGCGCCGCACACGTTGGATCAGCGCGATCACGCCGTCAGCGTCACGCGTGCGAAGCGGCGCTTGCCGACCTGCACGACGTACTCGCCCGCCTCGACCTTCAGGCCTTTGTCGGACACCGCGGTGCCATCGATCTTCACGCCGCCCTGCTCGATGTTGCGCAGTGCCTCGCTCGTCGACGGCACGAGGTTCGCCTGCTTCAGCAACTGGCCGATCGCAAGCGGTGCGCCCGCGAGCGTGACAGCCGGAATATCGTCGGGCACGCCGCCCTTCGCGCGATGATTGAAGTCCTCGAGCGCGCGCTCGGCATCCGCCTGCGAGTGGAAGCGCGCGACGATTTCCTGGCCGAGCATCACCTTGAAGTCGCGCGGATTACGGCCCGCTTCGGCTTCGCGCTTGAAGCCGGCGATTTCGTCCATCGGACGGAACGACAGCAGCTCGAAGTAACGCCACATCAGCGTGTCGGAGATGCTCATCAGCTTGCCGAACATGTCGGTCGGCTTTTCGCTGATGCCGATGTAGTTGTTCTTCGACTTCGACATCTTCTCGACGCCGTCGAGCCCTTCGAGCAGCGGCATCGTCAGGATGCACTGCTGCTCCTGGCCGTACTGCTTCTGCAGCTCGCGACCGACCAGCAGGTTGAACTTCTGGTCCGTGCCGCCGAGTTCGAGGTCCGCGTTCAGCGCGACCGAGTCGTAGCCCTGCATCAGCGGGTACAGGAACTCGTGGATCGAGATCGGCACGCCGCCCTGGAAGCGCTTCGTGAAGTCCTCGCGCTCGAGAATGCGCGCGACCGTGTAGCGCGACGCGAGCTTGATCATGCCGTCGGCGCCGAGCGGCATCGACCATTCGCTGTTGTAGCGGATCTCGGTCTTGTCGCGATCGAGCACCAGTGCGGCCTGCTCGAAGTAGGTCTTCGCGTTCGACTCGATCTGCTCGCGCGTGAGCGGCGGGCGGGTCGCGTTGCGCCCGGACGGGTCGCCGATCAGCGACGTGAAATCGCCGATCAGAAAAATCACCGTGTGGCCGAGGTCCTGCAGCTGGCGCATCTTGTTCAGCACGACCGTGTGGCCGATGTGGATGTCGGGTGCGGTCGGATCGAGCCCGAGCTTGATGCGCAGCGGCTTGGCCGTCGCCGCGCTGCGCGCGAGCTTTTGCGCGAATTCGTCTTCGATCAGCAATTCGTCGACGCCGCGCTTGGTCACGGCGAGCGCGTGACGGACTTCGTCGGTGATCGGGAAGGCGGAAGCGGGATTGGGCTGGGTGGACTCGGTGCTCATGCTGGAAACGTGAAGTCGCGAAAAAACAGGATTGTCCCATAGATGCGCGCCGCCGCGCCCACTGACGCGCCCTGCGCGGCGTCGCGACGGGCGATTTCGTTGCCGCTCGCGTCGCTTTCGGCGTTTGCGCCGATAATCTGCTACAACGAATCGCAATGAACATCGACAGGAGCAGCGACGTGGCGCAAGACCCCGCAGACG
The DNA here is from genome assembly GCF_046543485.1 of Paraburkholderia sp. EG304. Lineage (NCBI taxonomy): Bacteria > Pseudomonadati > Pseudomonadota > Betaproteobacteria > Burkholderiales > Burkholderiaceae > Paraburkholderia > Paraburkholderia sp. EG304. The sequence goes on from NZ_JBKGUA010000004.1 coordinate 226,693, forward strand.
GCATCTATTTCGGACTGATGTCGGGAACCAGCATGGACGGTGTGGACGGCGTGGCCGTCCGGTTTGCCACGGGGAAACCGCCCGAAGTGCTGGCCGAGGCGTTCGTCGGCTTTTCGGCCGGCATCCGCGAGGCGCTATTCGCGCTGCAACAGCCGGGGGATAACGAGATCGAGCGCGAGGCGCTCGCCGCCAACGCGCTCGCGACGCGCTACACGGTGTGCTGCCACGATCTGCTGCGCGACAGCCGGGTATCGGCCGACGAGGTCCGCGCGATTGGCGTGCATGGGCAGACCGTGCGGCATCGGCCAGAAAAGGGCTATACGCGGCAGATCAACAACCCGGCGCTGCTCGCGGAGATGTTGCATATCGACGTGGTCGCCGACTTCCGCAGCCGCGACGTCGCGGCGGGCGGCCAGGGCGCGCCGCTCGTGCCCGCTTTTCACGCGACGATTTTCGGCGCGAAGGACGAAACACGCGTCGTCTGCAATCTCGGCGGCATCAGCAACATCACGATCCTGAACGCGACGGGCGGGGTGCGCGGCTTCGACTGCGGCCCGGCGAACGCGCTGCTCGACGCGTGGGCCGAGCGCCATCTCGGCAAGCCATTCGACGAAAACGGTCATTTCGCGGCGAGCGGCCAGGTCGATCGCAAGCTGCTGAACGCGCTACTCGACGAGCCGTTCTTCGCCGAGCAGCCGCCGAAGAGCACCGGCCGCGATCTGTTCAACACCGCATGGCTCGATGCGAAGCTCGAACCGTTCGCCGCGCTCGCACCAGCCGACGTGCAGGCGACGCTCGTCGCGCTGACCGCGGTGACGGTCGCGCGCGAGATCGAGCGGCATGCATCCGACGCGCGGGCTGTGTACGTGTGCGGCGGCGGCGCGCGCAATCCGGAGATCATGAAGGCATTGCAGCAGGCGCTCGAAGACAGCGGCGTGAGCGGTGTGCCCGTGCTGACTACCGACGCGCTAGGCGTGCCGCCGAGCCAGGTCGAACCGCTCGCATTCGCGTGGCTCGCGATGCGCTGCATCGCGCGTCTACCGGGCAGTCTGCCAAGCGTGACGGGGGCGTCCGCGGAGCGGGTGCTGGGCGCGATTTATCCGCGGTGAGGAGAGGTCACAGCGAAGAAGCCCACGCCTTCTCTTGCCGCCGCGCTGCTTTCGCGGCGCGGAGGCAATAAAAAAACGGGGCCGAGGCCCCGTTTTCGCTGTGGCTCCATCAGCCTTTTCGCTCAGACTGAGAACGACGAACCGCAACCGCAGGTCGTGGTCGCGTTCGGGTTCTTGATGACGAACTGCGCGCCGTTGATGTCATCCTTGTAGTCGATCTCTGCGCCGACCAGGTACTGGTAGCTCATCGAGTCGATCAGAAGCTGCACGCCGCTCTTGTTCATCACGGTGTCGTCTTCGTTGATCGCTTCGTCAAACGTGAAGCCGTACTGGAAGCCCGAGCAGCCGCCGCCCTGCACGAACACGCGCAGTTTGAGCTCCGGGTTGCCTTCCTCATCGATCAGTTGCTTGACCTTGTCAGCCGCTGCGTCGGTAAAGACGAAGGGGGCCGGCATCTCGGTCACGGGGGTGTCGGTGACTGCGTTCATTCGAACTCTCCAAAAAGCTTTAGCCGATATTGTAGGGCTGTTCCGGATATCGTGCTGATGCCCACAAAATCAATGGGTTCTTGTTGCAAGGTCGATGCAAGGCGAGCCGTTGCCGCTCGAGCGAACGAGACCTGGCCGCCAACCCCAGTGAACCATAAAAAAAGCCGCCTTCGCACATGGCGTTGGCGGCTTTTTTCTGCAAACCGGCGTGAAGGCCGGTTCGCGCCCGAAACGATTAACGCTTCGAGAACTGCTTGCGGCGACGTGCCTTGTGGAAGCCGACCTTCTTACGTTCGACTTCACGAGCGTCACGGGTAACGAAGCCAGCGTTCGACAGTTGCGGCTTCAGCGTTGCGTCGTAGTCCATCAGAGCGCGGGTGATGCCGTGGCGAACCGCACCGGCTTGACCCGTTTCACCGCCACCGGTCACGTTGACCTTGATGTCGAACGTGGTGCCGTGGTTCGTGAGTTCCAGCGGCTGACGCACGATCATCAGCGACGTTTCGCGGGAGAAGTAGTCGGCGATGGGCTTGCCGTTCACAACGATGTCGCCCTTGCCTGCCTTGATGAACACGCGAGCGACGGCGCTCTTGCGGCGGCCCGTGCCGTAATTCCAGTTACCGATCATGTGGGCTCCCCTTAGATCTCGAGCGCCTTCGGCTGTTGTGCCGAATGCGGATGCGTTGCGTCAGCGTAGACCTTCAGCTTCTTGATCATCGCGTAGCCGAGCGGGCCCTTCGGCAGCATGCCCTTGACCGCCTTCTCGAGCGCGCGGCCCGGGAAGCGTTCCTGCATCTTGCCGAACGTCGTTTCATAGATACCGCCCGGGTAGCCCGAGTGACGGTAGTACTTCTTGTCGGTAACCTTGTTGCCCGTGACCTTCAGCTTGCCTGCGTTGATAACGATGATGAAATCACCGGTGTCGACGTGGGGAGTGAATTCAGGCTTGTGCTTGCCGCGAAGACGGTGTGCCACTTCGCTGGCGACACGCCCGAGAACCTTATCCGTCGCGTCAATCACGTACCATTCGCGCGTCACCTCATGGGCTTTTGCGGAAAACGTCTTCATGATCGATCCAAAAAAATTGCTGCGCCCAGTGTGTTCTTTCCTGCTTGTAGTGTGCGCATCGAGGCGCGTGCAGGCTCTCCCTGGTTCTTCTTCCGCGGGCGCGGATGCGGAAAAGCCCTGAATTATAAAGGAATTTGTAGCCGCAAGTCAAAAGGCGCGATGCGCTCGCCATGGGCGGTCCGAAATCGGGGCAAAACGACGGACAACGGCCGGCGAAAAAAAACCCGAACAAGTGGTTCGGGTTTAATCCACCAAAGGAGGAGGTGGAGGAGACAGCGGAGGTTGCAGAACTGCTGCAACGATGAGTGGATTATAAGAGTCGCCCTTGTGCAACGCAAGAATATTTGCATTGCGAAACGCGTTTTCATAATGCGATGGATTCGGCGCACTGAGAAGGTTTGAGAAAATCCCTTATGGATCAAGCACCAAGGGCAAAACAATTCAAACGGCATCAGACATCCGCTACAGGAAAACCCCTAAAGCGAGCGCGGAATTAGGGAATCGCCCGTCCATTCCGCACTGCAGCAAGAAAGCAATCAGCGTGCAGGAACACCGGATGCGGTCGGCCTGAGCTAATTGTCAGACACCGGGCTACAATGCCGTCTCGACAAAGCGATGCGCGGTGGGAGTGACAGCATGGAATGCAAAGTAAGCTGGATGGGACAGGACGGGATGGCGTTCGCGGCCGAGACGGGCAGCGGCCATCTGGTCGCGATGGACGGCGCACCCGAGGGTGGCGGACGCAACCTCGCACCGCGTCCGATGGAAATGGTGCTGCTCGGCACCGGCGGCTGTACCGCCTACGACGTCGTGATGATCCTGAAGAAGAGCCGCCAGGAGATCGCCGGCTGCTCGGTGACGCTGAAGGCCGAGCGCGCAAGCGAAGATCCGAAAGTGTTCACGAAGATCCACTTCCACTTCACGGTGACGGGCAAGAATCTGAACCCGGCGACCGTCGAGCGCGCGATCAATCTGTCGCACGACAAATACTGCTCGGCGTCGATCATGATCGCGAAGACCGCCGAACTCACGCATTCGTTCGACATCGTGGCGCTCTAAGCGCGATAGGGGCAGCGGCCACGGGCCGCCATCCGCGCCCCAAATGAAAAAGCCGGCGTCCCAATGGACGCCGGCTTTTCTTATTCAGCGGCAAAGCAGGCCGATAAGCCGGATTCTGTGCACGCCCCACGTCCGGAGACGCGACGCGCGTGGCAGCCATTCCTCTAGGCGCGCCATTACTGACGCGCTCAAGCTTCCTACCCGCAGACGAGACGGGGGCCCCGTCCTGCATCGCGAAGATGCGCGCCTGCCTACTTGGAATTGCTCCGGGTGGAGGTTACCGTGCCGGTCTGCCTTGCGACAGCCGCGGTGCGCTCTTACCGCACCGTTTCACCCTTACCTGATCCCGGCTTGCGCCGGGCCATCGGCGGTTTGCTTTCTGTTGCCCTGTTCCGCGTGTCGCCACGGATGGCCGTTAGCCATCACCCTGCCCTGTGGAGTCCGGACTTTCCTCGCCCTCGTTGGCCGAAGCCGCCGAGGCCGCGACTGCCTGGCCTGCTTTGCTGGCGCGGATTTTAACACCGAACGCAAAAGCGCCTAACGCTTGCGCCGCCCCGCTCGGAACACGTTCGTGTCGTCATAGAACGCGGGTGATTCGTTCTCGGGCCACCAGCCCGGAATGCCGAGCACCGGCAGCGGTGCGAACAGGCGGCTGGTCAAAGCGTCGGTGCCGAGCAGCGCGGTGCTGACCGCTTCATCGAGCCATGCGTCGCGCGCCAGGGTGTCCCAGTCGAAATATTCGGCCGGAACGTCGACGATCCACGCATGGCCGGTGCAGCCCTTGAACGGCGCGACCAGCTTTTCGAGCAGCGCATGACCGAAGCAACGTACTTCGCAGTCGCGCCCCCATGCGTCGCGCCGTGCGACGAACAGCGTTTGCCAGTCGAAACCACGTAGCGCGGCGCTCAGCGCAGGATCGGCGCAAGCGAACAGCAGCGCGTTTTCGTCGAACAGGGTCAGCATGTCGCGCACGCCGCCACGCGTCGGGCCGACGCCGAGCACGTCGAGTTCCGCCGACTGGCGCGCGTTCAACGCCGCCTTGATGCGCGGAAACGCGAACCACATGGAGCCGTTGAAGAAGTCGTGCAGATTATGGCGCGTCGGCACGCAACCGGTCGACGCGATATGCCCCTCGTACGCGGCGCCCGGTGGCAGATCGTCCTGCGCGATAAACGCGAGCCGCTGGCCGCGGCCGGTGGTCTGTTGCATCTGGGCCGCGTCGGCATTCATCGCGGCGAGCAGGTCAGCGTGGCCGGTCAGCGCGGCTTGCTGCCAACGCTCGCCGCGTGCGGCGAATTGCGCGAACCACGGCGTCGACCAGTCGATTGCGGCGAAGCCTGCTGGCACAGGCTCGGGTGCCATGCCGCGTACAGCTTGGGCCGCGGCTTCACGCGCTACCGCGGAGCCGGCGTTCGCCGCCACATCAATATTGGCAGCGCGCTGCCCCGCCTCACGCTCGGGCATTTAACACAGCCTCAAACGAGACGCCAGCCGATCGATTCACCGCCGCGCAGCGGCACGACCGGCGTATCGCCAGCCGGCAGTTCGGCCGGCAGCGTCCATTCCTCGCGACGCAGCGTGACCTTCTCCGTATTGCGCGGCAGACGATAGAAGTCCGGCCCGTGAAAGCTCGCGAAGCCTTCGAGCTTGTCGAGCGCGCCGGCCTTGTCGAATGCCTCGGTGTAGAGCTCGAGCGCGTGCAGCGCGGTGTAGCAGCCCGCGCAGCCGCACGCATGCTCCTTCAGCCCCTTCGGATGCGGCGCGCTGTCGGTGCCGAGGAAGAAACGCGGATCGCCCGAGGTCGCCGCCTCGACCAGCGCGACGCGATGCGTCTCGCGCTTGAGCACCGGCAGGCAGTAGTAATGCGGACGAATGCCACCCTGGAAAATCGCATTGCGGTTGTACAGCAGATGGTGCGCGGTGATGGTAGCGCCCAGCAGCTCCGGCGCGACGCCCGCTTCGCGGACGTAGTCTGCCGCGTCCTTCGTCGTGATGTGCTCGAACACGACCTTCAACGCCGGAAACGCGCGGCGCAGCGGCATCATCACGCGATCGATGAAGACCTTCTCGCGGTCGAACAGATCGATGTCCGAATCCGTCACCTCGCCGTGCACGAGCAGCGGCATGCCTAATTCCTGCATCACCTCCAGCGTCTTCGCGCACTTCATCAGATCGGTGACGCCCGCGTCCGAGTTCGTCGTCGCGCCCGCCGGGTACAGCTTCACGCCGTGCACGAAGCCGCTCTCGCGCGCGCGGCGGATTTCGTCGGGCGGCGTGTTGTCGGTCAGGTACAGCGTCATCAGCGGCTCGAATTTCGCGCCCTCGGGGATCGCGGCGATGATGCGCTCGCGATACGCCTTCGCCATCGCGGTCGTCGTGACCGGCGGCTTCAGGTTCGGCATGATGATCGCGCGGCCGAACTGGCGCGCGGTGTCAGGCAGCACGGCTGCGAGCATCGCGCCGTCGCGCACGTGCAGGTGCCAGTCGTCCGGGCGGACCAGCGTGACGGAATCGGGGGAAACGTTGGAAGCAGTCATGGCAGGAATACGAGACTTCGCGCGCCTCGCTGATCGACCGGTCAAACCGCGTTGTAGCGGCCCAAACACGTGTCAATTTTGCTATTTGGCGTCTCCGGCTCGGTGATATGCTTGGAAAATCATCATTGTAACGGCTCGCTCCGTTCACAGGCTCACCCGCAACATGTGCCAACTTCTCGGAATGAACTGCGCCGCGCCGACGGACGTTACCTTTTCCTTCACCGGCTTTGCGGCGCGCGGTGGCGTCACCGATCACCACGCCGACGGCTGGGGCATCGCCTTCTTTGAAGACAAGGCCTGCCGGTTGTTCATCGATCATCAATCGTCGGCCACCTCGCCGATCGCCGAGATGGTCAAGCGTTACCCGATCAAATCGAAAAACACGATCGCGCACATCCGCAAGGCGACGCAAGGGCACATCCTGCTCGAAAACTGCCACCCGTTCATGCGCGAACTGTGGGGGCGTCACTGGATCTTCGCGCATAACGGCGATCTGCAGGGCTACGCGCCGGAGTTGAACGGCGTGTATCAGCCGGTCGGCACGACCGACAGCGAACTCGCGTTTTGCGCGCTGCTGCAGGGTTTGCGCAAGGCTTTCCCGGCCACGCAGCAGCCGCCGCTCGACGAGCTGTTCGGCGCGCTCGAGGCGCTCACGCGTGAAATCACGCAATACGGCGTGTTCAATTTCCTGATGTCGAATGGCCAGGCGCTGTTCGCGCATTGCTCGACGCATCTGCATTACCTCGTGCGTCACTGGCCGTTTTCGACCGCGCATCTGGTCGACGCGGACGTATCGATCGATTTCGCCAAATACACGACGCCCGAAGACCGCGTCGCCGTCATCGCGACCAAGCCGCTGACCGACAACGAAGTGTGGACCGCGTTCAAGCCCGGCGATCTGCTGATGTTCCGGCATGGCGAAGTGATCGGCCAGGCCCATATCCCGGTGCCGAACTCGGTGCTCGAAAAGCTGCGCAATCCGGCGCTCGATGCATCCGCATCGGCGACGACGATCGCGGCGTCGAACGGCGCGCAGCCGGTGGGCACGCGCGGAGCCACGCATTCGCCCGACAGCGAACCCGATCTCGAAGCCGCGGATGATGCGGCGGCGTTCGAGTCATAAACCACTGACGTCGCCCTCAGCCAGGCAACAAAAAGCCGCTCCACCGAGCGGCTTTTTTGATCCCCACGCAAGCCTCGGCAACGAGGCCTGCCCGGCGAATCTCAGTGCAGGATCTTTGCGAGAAAGTCCTTCGCGCGATCCGACTTCGGATTCGCGAAGAAGTCTTCCTTGCGGTCGTCTTCGACGATCAAACCCTTGTCCATAAAGATCACGCGATGCGCGACCTTTTTCGCGAAGCCCATTTCGTGCGTCACGCACATCATCGTCATGCCTTCCTGCGCGAGTTCGACCATCACGTCGAGCACTTCGTTGATCATTTCCGGGTCGAGCGCCGAAGTCGGCTCGTCGAACAGCATTGCGATCGGGTCCATGGACAGCGCTCGCGCAATCGCCACGCGCTGCTGCTGACCACCGGACAGCTGCCCCGGATACTTGTCCGCATGCGCGCGCAGACCGACGCGATCGAGCAGCTTCAGGCCCTTCGCGGTCGCCTCGTCGTTCGAGCGGCCGAGCACCTTGACCTGCGCGAGCGTCAGGTTCTGCACGATCGACAGATGCGGGAACAGCTCGAAGTGCTGGAACACCATGCCGACCTTCGAGCGCAGCTTCGACAGATTGGTTTTCTTGTCGGTCAGCGACTGGCCGTTGATGACGATCTCACCCTTCTGGAACGGCTCGAGGCCGTTCACGGTCTTGATCAGCGTGGACTTGCCCGAGCCGGACGGCCCGCACACCACCACCACTTCGCCCTTTTTGACTTCCGTCGTGCAGTCGGTCAGCACCTGGAAATGGCCGTACCACTTCGAAACATTCTTGATAGAGATCATCTTGCGACCTTTTTCTGAAGACTTTTGACGAGGCTCGACGCGATAACGCAGATCACGAAATAAACCGCACCCGCGAACAGTACCATCTCGACATTCGTGCCGTCACGATCGCCAATATTCGTGGCTGTGCGGAAGAAGTCGGCGAGGCTGATCACGTACACGAGCGATGTATCCTGAAACAGCACGATCCCCTGCGTGAGCAGCAGCGGCACCATCGCGCGAAACGCCTGCGGCAGCACGATCAGACGCATTGCCTGCCCATAGGTCATGCCGAGCGCGAACGCGGCGTTGACCTGACCGCGCGGCACCGCTTGAATGCCGGCGCGAATGATCTCCGAATAGTACGCGGCCTCGAACAGCGAGAACGCGACCATCGCCGAGGCGAGCCGGATGTCGATGTCGGCCGACAGACCGAGCACGCTTTGCAGCACCTGCGGCACGATCAGGAAGAACCACAGCAGCACCATCACGAGCGGGATGGAACGGAACAGCGTCACGTAGCCCTGCGCGAACCATGCGAGCGGTTTGACCGACGACAGTCGAAACATCGCGAGAATGGTGCCCCAGATGATGCCGAAAACGATCGCGACGAGCGTGATCTTGAACGTGATGATCGCGCCGGTCCACAGCGTCGGCAGCGCGCCCGGAATACCGCTCCAGTCGAAATGATGCATCACTTGCCTCCGATGTAGCCTGGCAGCCGGGACTTCGCTTCGACCCAGCGCATCAGGAGCATCACGATCACGTTGATCAGCATGTACGCGACCGTGACCGCGATGAACGACTCATAAGTTTGCGACGTATAGTCGACCAGCTGGCGCGCCTGCGCCGACAGATCGAGCAGACCGATCGTCGAGGCAACCGCGGAGTTCTTGAAGATGTTCAGAAACTCGGAGGTGAGCGGCGGCACGATGATCCGGTAGGCGACCGGCAGCAGCACGTAGCGATACGTCTGCCATTGCGTGAAGCCCACCGCGAGACCAGCCGCGCGCTGGCCGCGCGGCAACGCGTTGATGCCCGAGCGCACCTGCTCGCACACGCGCGCGGCGGTGAAGAGGCCCAGACACACGATCGACGCCGAGAAGAACTGCGCGCCCGGCGGCAATTGCTTGAACCAGGTGCCGATCGACACGGGCAGCAACTCCGGTATCACCAGATACCAGATGAAGAACTGCACGATCAGTGGAATGTTACGGAAAATCGCGACGTAGACGGTGCCGACGCCCGACGCCCATTTGTTCGGCACCGTGCGCAGCACACCGAACAGCGAGCCGACGATCAGCGCGATCACCCATGCCGACAGCGACACGGTGACCGTCACCCACAGCCCCGAGAGCAGCCAGCCCAGGTAGGTGGTCGGCTCGCCCGTGGAGACGGGACTCAGCAAAATGCCCCAGTTCCAGTGATATGACATGACCAAGACTCCGGCAAAAAGAAACGGAAGAAGCGCGTGGCCCCTTCCGTTCCGTTCAGCGTTTCGAAAGTGTCGAAAAAGCAGCTAGGGTTTAGTCGATTGCCTTGTCGTTCGGGTTCTTGAACAGCGCACGCATGTCGTCGCTCATCGGGAAGTTCAGGTTCAGGCCCTTCGGCGGGATCGGCGATTCGAACCAGCGCTTGTAGATCGTTTCGCCTTCGCTCGACAATTGAACCTTCGCGATCGCATCGTCGGCGACCTTCTTGAAGTCGGCGTCGTTCTTGCGCAGCATGCAGCCGTAAGCCTCACGCGATTGCGGCGTGCCGACGATCACGAAATCGTTCGGGTTGCTCGACTTGGCGCGCTCGCCGGCGAGCAGCGCGTCGTCCATCATGAACGCGGCGGCACGGCCCGTCGACAGCGTCAGGAACGACTCGCCGTGATCCTTCGCGCTGATGATGTTCATGCCCATGTTCTTGTCCTGGTTCATCTTGCGAAGCAGGCGCTCGGACGTGGTGCCGGCGGTCGTCACGACCGTCTTGCCCTTCAGGTCCGGGAAGTCCTTGATGCCCGAATCTTTCTTGGTCATCAGGCGCGTGCCGATCACGAAGATCGTGTTCGTGAAGGCAGCCTGTTGCTGGCGCTCGAGGTTATTCGTGGTGGAGCCGCACTCGATGTCGACCGTGCCGTTCTGCACGAGCGGAATGCGGTTCTGCGACGTGACCGGCACGAGCTTCACCTTCAGGTTCGGCATGTTCAGCTTCTGCTTGACGGCCTCGACGATCTTCGTCGCGTAATCCTGCGAGTAGCCGATCACGTTCTGCTTGTCGTCGTAATAAGAGAACGGGATCGACGACTCCCGATGGCCCAGCGAAATGACGCCCGTATCCTTGATCTTTTTCAGCGTCCCCGAGTCTTGCGCATGCGCGCCAACCGTAAACAATCCGAGAGTGGCGAGCAACAGCGCAGCTTTTTTAACCTTCATCTTGATCTCCTTGGCAAGAACCGGCGCCAGTGTAACAAAGTAATTTTTCTGAAAGTATTCCTATTAACCATGCTGTTGCGCGCACGCCTCGATGGGCCCGCGGCGCGGTCGCACAGCCGTTTCGCGCATACGAGAAGGCGGGCGGCATCGATAGGATGCCGCCCGCCGGTCAAACACGCCGTCTTGTGGACAGCGCTGATGCACAAAATTTCGGCGGTTTCGCCTCCCGGCCCGGATACCGGGCCGCGTCACCGCCGCTTCCAACAAGATAGGACAGGGTCCATCAGGGATACAAGCCGCGCATCTCGCGCGCTTGCAAAATCCGCTTACATGCGACGATGAACGCCGCCGTCCGCACCGACACGTTCTGCTCGCTCGACACCTGCCACACCGCCGCGAACGCTTCGCGCATCACGCGCTCGAGGCGCTCGTTGATCTCGTCTTCGGTCCAGAAGAAGCTCGAAAAGTCCTGCACCCATTCGAAATATGACACTGTCACACCGCCCGCATTCGCGACCACGTCCGGAATCACGAGGATGCCGCGATCGTGCAGGATGTCGTCCGCCGCCGTGGTGGTCGGGCCGTTCGCGCCCTCGACGATGATCCTGGTCTTGATCTTGCCTGCGTTCTTTTCGGTGATCTGGTTTTCCAGCGCCGCCGGAATCAGGATGTCCGATTCGACGGTCCAGAACTCATCAGCGGTGATCGCGTCGGCTTCAGGGAAACCGCCGACGCCGCCCTTCTTCGCGACGTAATCGAGCAACGCGACCGCATCGATCCCGGTGGACTTGTACACCGAGCCGGTGTGGTCCTGCACCGCGACGACCTTCGCGCCCGCTTCCTGGAACAGACGTGCGGCGATGCCGCCGACGTTGCCGAAGCCCTGCACCGCGATACGCGCGCCTTCGATGTCGAAGCCGATCCGGCGAGCCGCTTCGCAGCCCACCACGAACACGCCGCGGCCCGTCGCCTCGCGGCGGCCGAGCGAGCCGCCGAGCGTGATCGGCTTGCCGGTCACGACGCCGGTGGCCGTCTGCCCCTGATTCATCGAGTACGTGTCCATCATCCACGCCATGATCTGCTCGTTCGTGTTCACGTCCGGCGCGGGGATGTCGGTATTCGGTCCGATGATGATGCCGATCTCGCTCGTGTAGCGGCGCGTCACGCGCTCGAGCTCGCCCCGCGACAGCGTGCGCGGATCGACACGGATACCGCCTTTCGCGCCGCCGTACGGCACGTTCACCGCCGCGTTCTTCACCGACATCCACGCGGACAGCGCCATCACTTCGGAGAGCGTAACGTCCTGGTGATAGCGCACGCCGCCCTTGCCCGGACCGCGCGACACGTTGTGCTGCACGCGATAGCCCTCGAAGTGCGCGACCGTGCCGTTGTCGAGTTCGATGGGCACGTCAACGACGAGAATGCGCTTCGGGCGCTTCAGGGTTTCGAGCCAGCGGGACAGCGAACCGAGGTACGGCGCGACGCGGTCGACCTGGCGCAGATAGTTGCCCCAGGGGCCGAGGTCTTCTTTGTTGAGATAGGAGGGAACGGATTGCAACGTTGAGGCGGCTTGTGCCGATTCTGCGGCTTGTTGCTGGGATGACATGAACGCTCCGGCGTTTGATCGAGTACCGGCATTGTGGAAAAACGCCGTATTGAAATCCAATGCCGTTTCCTTATCCGGTTATGTTTTTCTTGCATAACCTTCGGAAAGGCGCAAATTCGCGTCGCCGCGACGCAGGTTCGAGCTCGAGTTTTATGCCGCGCTTCAGGGGGCGCTCTGCCGGAGTTCCTCCGACACCACGTCCCACAACTGCCGCACGAGGATCTGGCGCGCGTCGTCGCTTTTCGCGGCGAGCTTGTCGCGGTACAGGCGAATCTCCATGCTGAGCGTCAACTGCCCTTCGGGCGTGCCGCGCATCGCGCGATCGAGGCGGATCAGCCGGCCTTCGGCCACCGCATCTTCGACCGCGCTATGCGGCAGAAACGCGATGCCGTGACCAGCGAGCGCCATCGCCTTGAGCCCCTCAGCCATGTCGGTTTCGTAGAGCCGGTCGAGGTACAGGCGCTCCGGCGCGTTCGCGAGAATCACCTCGGTCATGCGCCCGAGGTATGCGTTCGGCGTGTACGACAGATACGGCGCGGGCGCGTCGGCCGAGCCCGGCAGCGTGTGACGCGGACGGCCCGCGCGGGCGGGCGCCGAGAACGGGCTGATCGGCTCGTGGCCGAGCGTCAGCATGTCGTAGCGCGCCGGATCGAGCGCGACCGGGTGGCTCGGATGGTGATAGCCCATCATCAGATCGCAGCCGCCTTCCACCAAGGACAGCGCCGCGTCGTGCACGTTCAGCGCGCGCAGCCGCGTGTGGATCGGGCCCATCTGCGCTTCGATGCGCTGCAGCCAGCGCGGAAAGTAAGTCAGCGACAGCGTGTGCGGGACCGCGAATTCGATCGTCGCCTGCGGCGTCGCCGTATGGCCGCGCAACAGCGCGCGCGCCTCATGGAATTGCGACAGCATCGCGAGCGCCTGCTCGTTGAACACCTGCCCGGCCGCCGTGAGCCGCGTTGGATAAACAGAACGGTCGATCAGTTCCGTGCCGAGCCACGCTTCGAGCGCCTGGATGCGGCGCGAGAAAGCCGGCTGCGTGACGTGGCGCAGTTCGGCCGAGCGGCTGAAACTACGCGTTTCCGCGAGCGAAATGAAGTCTTCGAGCCATTTCAGTTCCATGCGAGTGCGTTTGCCGGCGAGAGGGAAGAAGTCTGCATTCTAGCGGCGCGAGGTGCGGCCGACGCATCCGGACGGGCGCATCGCATCACAGTGGTAAAATCCACGGTTCCCTCCGTTCCCGATCCGCTCGCTGAGCGCTCAGTGCCTTAACCCGCGCCTCAACCTGCGCCTCAACCCGGTCCTCATCATGTCCGACACCCGCCCCGACACCCTGTTCGCGCTGAACGCGCTCTCCCCGCTCGACGGCCGCTATGCCGCCAAAACCGAAGCCCTGCGCGACTGGCTCTCGGAAGCCGCTTTCATGCGCAATCGCGTGACGGTCGAAATCCACTGGCTGATCGCGCTGTCGCGCGCCGGCTTCGCCGAAGTGCCGCGCTTCTCCGACGCATCCGAGCAGTTCCTGCTGCAACTGGCTGAGCGCTTCACCGCGCACGACGCCGCGCGCATCAAGGAAATCGAGCGCGTGACGAACCACGACGTGAAGGCCGTCGAATACTGGCTGAAGGAGTCGGTGAAGGGTCAGGAAGAACTGGAACGCGCGAGCGAGTTCATCCACTTCGCGTGCACGTCCGAAGACATCAACAACACGTCGCACGGTCTGATGCTCGCCGGCGCGCGCGAACACGTGATCCTGCCGGCGCTGCGCTCGGTGCATCAACGCCTCGTCGCGCTCGCGCATGCGCAAGCCGCCCAGCCGATGCTGTCGCGCACGCACGGCCAGCCGGCCAGCCCGACCACGCTCGGCAAGGAAATCGCCAACGTCGCCGCGCGTCTCGCGCGCGCGATCGAGCGCATCGCGAAGGTCGAACTGCTCGGCAAGATGAACGGCGCGGTCGGCAACTTCAACGCGCACCTGTCCGCGTATCCGGAGTTCGACTGGGAAGCGTTCTCGAAGGACGTCGTCGAGAACCGTCTGAAGCTCACGTTCAATCCGTACACGATCCAGATCGAACCGCACGACTACATGGCCGAGCTGTTCGACGCGATCTCGCGCGCGAACACGATCCTGCTGGATCTCGATCGCGACGTGTGGGGCTACATCTCGGTCGGCTACTTCAAACAGCGCACGAAGGCCGGCGAAATCGGCTCATCGACGATGCCGCACAAGGTCAACCCGATCGACTTCGAAAACTCCGAAGGCAACCTCGGCCTCGCGAACGCGACGCTGCGTCACCTCGCCGACAAGCTGCCGGTATCGCGCTGGCAGCGCGACCTGACCGACTCGACGGTGCTGCGCAACATCGGCGTCGCGTTCGGCTACTCGCTGCTCGCGTACGACTCGCTGATCCGCGGCCTCGACAAGCTCGAAGTGAACGCGCAGCGTCTGAACGAAGACCTCGACAACTGCTGGGAAGTGCTAGCCGAGCCAGTGCAAACCGTGATGCGCCGTTACGGCATCGAGAACCCGTACGAGCAGCTGAAGGAGCTCACGCGCGGCAAGGGCATCACGCGCGAGGCGCTGCAGAGCTTCATCGGCGGCCTGGCGATTCCGCAGGACGCGAAGGACCGTCTGCTCGAAATGACGCCCGGCTCGTACATTGGCAAGGCCGTCGAACTGGCGAAGCGGATCGGCTGATCGGCTGGCCCAGCTTCGGCGCATAAAAAAGCCGCTCCGAGGAGCGGCTTTTTTTCGTCCCGCGCTCGAAGCCGGAACGCGGGGGAATCAAAGACTCAGCGCGCTTCGACCTGCCTGAGCGCCTCGTCGACGATCTGTTCCGGCGTCAGATCGATGCTGACCGTGATCGCTTCATCGTCACCCGGCTCCTCGAGCGTATCGAGCTGGCTTTGCAGCAGCGACGGATCGAAGAAATGCCCGGTGCGATGCCCGAGACGCTCCGCGAGCACCTCGCGCGAACCCTTCAGGTAGACGAAGCACACGTCCTTGTCGCCGGCGCGCAGAATGTCGCGATACGAGCGCTTCAGCGACGAACACGTGAACACCGCCGTCTCGCCCGCCTTCTGCTTTTCCTCGATCGCCGCGCGGATCGTCTTCAGCCACGGCCAGCGGTCTTCGTCGGTGAGCGGAATGCCGTGGTGCATCTTCTCCTTGTTCGCCGCGCTATGGAACGCGTCGCCGTCGGTGAACGTGCAATGCAGACGCGCGGCCAGCATTTCGCCAATCAGAGACTTACCCGCGCCCGACACGCCCATTGCGATCAGAATCATTTGAAACTCCTTACAGGACCGCCGCGAGTGCGAAGGTCAGGGCCAGCCCCATCACCGAAATGATGGTTTCCAGGAGCGACCACGTCTTGAAGGTCTGCACCACCGTCATGCCGAAATATTCCTTGATCAGCCAAAAGCCGCCGTCGTTCACGTGCGAGAAGATCAGCGAGCCCGAGCCGGTTGCGAGCACCATCAGTTCCGGTTTCACCTGCACCGCACCGGCCGCCGCGATCGGCGCGACGATGCCGCAGGCGGTCGTCATCGCAACGGTGGCCGAACCGGTCGCGAGACGGATCATCGCCGCGACGATCCAGCCGAACAGCAGCGGCGACAGATGCACCGCGGTCGCGACGTTGGTGATTTCCTTCGAAATGCCGCTATCCATCAGCACGCGGCCAAAACCACCGCCTGCGCCGACGATCAGTGTAATACCCGCGATCGGCGCCAGACACTCGCCGCAGAACTTCTGGATCTGCTCGCGGTTAAAGCCGCGGCTCGCGCCGAAGGTCCAGAAGCTGACCAGCACGGCCGTCAGCAGCGCGACGTCGGTGTTGCCGAAGAAGCGCAGCAGATCGTTCGGCAGCGTCTTCGGTTCGAACACCAGGTCGGCCCAGCTGCCGACCAGCATCAGAACCACCGGCAACAGGATCGTGGCCAGCGTGATGCCGAAGCCTGGCAGTTCGCGCTTCGGTGCGTTGGTTGCCACGCCGTTGCCGTTATTCGCGTCGTGACTGAGAAACTGCGCGGCAAGCGGATTTTCCTTCGGCAACTGGATATGGCGGCTCACCAGCAGCGCGAACAGCGGACCGGCGACGATCGCGCAGGGGATGCCGACGATCAGACCATAGGCGATCGTCTTGCCGATATCCGCGTGATAAGCCTGCACGGCGAGCAGCGCGGCCGGGTGCGGCGGGATCAGCCCGTGCACCACGGACAGACCCGCGACCATCGGCAGGCCGACCAGCAGCAGCGATTTGTTGGTGCGCTTGGCGACGTTGAACGCGATCGGAATCAGCAGCACGAAACCGACTTCGAAGAACACCGGCAAGCCGACGATGATCGCGACGACCATCATCGCCCAGTGAATGTGTTTCTCACCGAACCAGTTGATCAGCGTGGTCGCGACGCGCTCGGCGCCGCCCGATTCGGCCATCATCTTGCCGAGCATCGTGCCGAGACCGACAACGATGGCTATGTGCCCGAGCGTGTTGCCGTTACCCGTTTCGAACGATTTGACGATGGTCTGCATCGGCATGCCGGCCACGAGGCCCAGCAGCAACGACACGATGATCAGAACGAGAAACGGATAGACCTTCAGGCGCGTGATCATGAAGATCAGCAACGCGATCGCGATTAACGCGTAGACCAGCAACATGCTTCCGTGGGCAGATTCCATGAAGCCCCTCCTTTGGTTTATTGGTTTCAGAGTGCGGATGCGGCCGGCACTTCGTCTCACGGCAACCTGCGCGATGCCTGAAAACCCGGCTGGCCGCGCGGACGCTGAATTTTACTGTTTGTTTCAAAAACGCGCGCAAATCCAGCACGCATATCAAGCAAAAAAAGAGTCTCGGCGCGACAGCCTGATGCGGCTGTATCGACGAGACTCCTGTGCCCGGTTTAGCTAACCGATGCGCTGTCGTTTTGCGGGCTTAGTGCGCGGGCGCCGCCAATTGGCTCGCGGCGCGCGCGAGGCGCGTCACCTCATCCCAGTTCTGCGCGGCGAGTGCGGCCTTCGGCGTGAGCCACGAACCGCCGACGCAGACCACGTTCGGCAGCGACAGGAAGTGCGGTGCGCTTTCCGGCGTGATGCCGCCAGTCGGGCAGAACTTCAGCGCCGGGAACGGACCGTGGAACGCCTGCAGCATCGGCACGCCGCCGGCCTGCTGCGCGGGGAAGAACTTGACGATCTCGTAGCCGAGCTCGAGCGCGAGGATGATGTCCGACGGCGTCATCACGCCGGGCAGCAACGGCAGACCCACATCCTGCGCGGCCTGGTGCATGTCCTTGGTCAGACCCGGCGACACGCCGAACTGCGCGCCGGCCTTCTTCGCTTGCGCGCAATGCTCGGGCTTCGTGATCGTGCCGACACCGACCACGATGTCATCGGCGAGCTCGGACGCACGCTCGATCGCGCCGAGGCCCGCCGGCGTGCGCAGCGTGATTTCGAGCACCTTCACGCCGCCCGCGTGCAACGCGCGCGACACGTGTTCGCCCTGTTCGACCGTGTCGAACGCGAGCACCGGAATCACCGGGCCGAGGCGCACGATATCGCTTACTGTTTTCGACGTCATAGTCAGACTCCTTGTTTCTGCAGCGCCGCGCCGGCTTGCGCGGTGCTCGTGTGATGGTCGCTGGGTTGATGGGCGTGCTTGTCGCCATGCTTGTGGTGGCTGCCGTGACCGTGCTGGCCGTCGAGCGCGCCGCCCTCGCCGATCAGCTTGCCGAAC
The DNA here is from genome assembly GCF_046543485.1 of Paraburkholderia sp. EG304. NCBI lineage: Bacteria > Pseudomonadati > Pseudomonadota > Betaproteobacteria > Burkholderiales > Burkholderiaceae > Paraburkholderia > Paraburkholderia sp. EG304. The sequence goes on from NZ_JBKGUA010000004.1 coordinate 244,641, forward strand.
ACCGACGCGCCCTGCTCCGCCGGCGCCGCCGCCGCGCGGAACACGCCGAACAGCTCGCGGCCGAAGCCGGCTTCGTTGTCCGCCTGATGCAGCGGCTCGGCGTTCGGACGCGCGGCCCATTCGGCTGCGTCGATCTCGATGTCGAGCACGCCCGCTTCCGCGTCGATGACCAGCGTGTCGCCCGTGCGGACCTTGCCGAGCGGGCCTTGCAGCAACGCTTCCGGCGACACATGAATGACCGCCGGCACTTTGCCCGACGCGCCCGACATACGGCCGTCGGTCACTAGCGCGACATGGAAACCCTGATCCTGCAACACACCGAGCAGCGGCGTCAAACGATGCAATTCAGGCATGCCGTTTGCGCGGGCGCCCTGGAAGCGCACCACCGCGATGAAGTCGCGCTTGAGCTCGCCCTTGTCGAACGCTTCCTGCACCGCTTCCTGCGAATCGAACACGATTGCCGGCGCCTTCACCTTGCGATGCTGCGCCGCGACCGCCGAGATCTTGATCACGCCGCGGCCGAGCTTGCCCTGCATAAGACGCAGGCCGCCGTCAGGCTGGAACGGCTCCTGGATGCCGCGCAGCACCGCGGTATCCGCGCTCGCCTCGACGCCCGCGACCCATTGCAGCTTGCCGTCGAGCAGCTTGGGCTCCTCCGTGTAGCGCTTCAGGCCCTTGCCCGCGACCGTGTTCACATCTTCATGCAGCAGCCCCCCTTCGAGCAGATTGCGCACGAGGAACGCCACGCCGCCCGCCGCGTGGAAGTGGTTCACGTCGGCCTTGCCGTTCGGATAGATCTTCGCGAGCAGCGGCACCGCCTGCGACAGCGTGTCGAAGTCGTCCCAGTCGATCACGATGCCGGCCGCACGCGCGATCGCGACGAGGTGCAGCGTGTGATTGGTCGAGCCGCCGGTTGCCAGCAGCGCGACGATGCCGTTGACGATCGCCTTCTCGTCGATCACATGGCCGATCGGCATGTAGTGGCCGCGCTCGACCGTCAGATCGAGCACGCGGCGCGCGGCCTGCGCGGTCAGCGCGTCGCGCAGCGGCGTGTGCGGATGCACGAAGGCCGAGCCCGGCAGATGCAGGCCCATCACTTCCATCAGCATCTGGTTGCTGTTCGCGGTGCCGTAGAACGTGCAGGTGCCGTGGCTGTGATACGCGGCCGCTTCCGCTTCGAGCAGCGCGTCGCGGCCGCACTGGCCGGTCGCGAACTGCTGGCGCGTCTTGGCTTTGTCGTCGTTGGACAGGCCGCTCGTCATCGGACCGGCCGGCACGAAGATGGTCGGCAAATGGCCGAATTGCAGCGCGCCGATCAGCAGGCCCGGCACGATCTTGTCGCAGATGCCGAGGCATAGCGCCGCGTCGAACATGTTGTGGGTGAGCGCGACGGCCGTGCTCATCGCGATCACTTCGCGCGAGAACAGCGACAGCTCCATGCCCGCGTTGCCCTGCGTGATGCCGTCGCACATCGCCGGCACGCCGCCCGCGAATTGCGCGACGCCGCCGTTTTCGCGCGCTGCCTGTTTGATGATGTCCGGGTAGTTTTTGTACGGCGCGTGCGCCGACAACATCTCGTTGTAGGACGACACGATGCCAATGTTCGGCTCGCGGATCTGCTTGATCACGAGCTTGTCGTTGCCTTCGAGACCGGCGAAACCGTGGGCGAGGTTCGCGCACGACAACGCGCCGCGTGCCGGGAAGCGCCCCTGCGCATGCTGGATGCGGGCCAAATACGCTTCACGCGTGGGCTTGCTGCGCTCGATCACGCGTTGCGTGACCTTCAACAATTGCGAATGCGGGGAAACCATCGGAGCTCCTTCGTCGCTGGCGGCAGGCGCACGCATGACACCAGGCGGTATCGCGGGGTTGTGATATCGAACCACGCCATATTAGTAGAAAAACTACACGATCGCAATTAGGAACGCTGTTGCGGTGCCGCATCGAACGACTCGCCAAGTCGCCCTATTGGCGGCGCCTTAGCGCTTTACAGCCGAAACCCAGGGAATACACTTACTCACCAATATGTAGTTTTGTACCTAGCTTTTGTGCGCCAACGACCAATCGGATATAGTCCACACGTTCTTCAGCATAGTGCGAGTTTTCCGATGATGCTGTCCCAAGTGGAACAGATGCGTGATCAGCTGCGCCCGTCCGAGCGCAAGCTGGCCGATTATGTGATCGAGGCGCCGCGCGAGGTGCTCGATCTGTCGATGACCGAGGTCGCCGCGCGCGCGGGCGTGAGTCAGCCGACGATCGCGCGCTTCTGTCACGCGCTCGGTTTTTCCGGCTTTCGCGAATTCAAGATCCGGCTCGCGCAGGGCATCGCGAGCGAAGTGCCGGCCGTATATCGCGACGTGCGGCCCGACGAGCCGACACCGGGCGTCGCCGCGAAGGTGCTCGACCGGACCATCGGTGCGCTGATTCAGGTGCGCAACAATCTGTCCTCGGATAGCGTCGCGGCGGCGATCGACATGCTCGCGCAGGCGAAGCGCATCGAGTTCTATGGCGCGGGCGGCTCCGGCATCGCCGCGCTCGACGTGCAGCACAAGTTTTTCCGGCTCGGCATGCCGAGCGTCGCGTATTCGGACCCGCATACGTTTCTGATGTCAGCCGCGCTGCTCGGGCCGGGTGACGTGGTCGTCGCGATTTCCAACACGGGCCGCACGCGCGACATCATCGATGCCGCGAGGGCCGCGCTGAACGCGGGCGCGAAGGTGATCGCGATCACGCACGGCAACTCGCCGCTCGCCCGGCTCGCGACCGTGGGACTCTTCGCGAACGTCGACGAAGACACCGACATCTTTTCGCCGATGACCTCGCGCGTGTCGCATCTGGCGATCGGCGACATTCTGGCGGTCGGTGTCGCGCTGAGCCGCGGGCCCGAACTGGTGGAAAAGCTCGCGCAGACGAAGGAAGTGATACACCGGCGGCGGGTGGACTCGCAGGGGTAATCCGCTCCGATAAGAAACGCAAAAGGGCGGTGTGCCATTCGACCGGCACACCGCCCTTTGTCTTTTCCAGCGCCCTGCTTAACGCCGTCAGCCGCTCAGAACGGCTTGATCACCACCAGCGCGACCGCCGCAAGCATACCGAGCACCGGCAGCTCGTTGAACATCCGATACCACTTGTCCGAGCGGCGATTCTGGCCGCGTTCGAACGTGCGGAGCAGCACGCCACAATAGGCGTGATAGATGACGAGCAGCACGACTACGCCGACCTTCGCGTGAATCCAGCCCTGCCCGCTGCCGATGCCGATCACGAGCCACAACCACAAGCCGCACGCGATCGCGGGCACCGCGATAAAGCTCATGAAGCGGAACAGCTTGCGCGCCATCAGCAGAAGACGCGCGGTCGCGGCGGGTTCCGTTTCCATCGCCAGATTGACGAAGATGCGCGGCAGATAGAACAGGCCGGCAAACCAGGAGGCAATCAACACGATGTGAAACGTCTTTACCCAAAGCATCGGCGGGGGTCCTTGTGGTCCTTGTTGTTGTGTTCGTTGTGGCGGTGCTTCGATTCGTGCTTATTGACGACCTTCGCCGTGCCCGAGCACGACGTACTTCAGCGACGTCAGCCCTTCCAGTCCGACCGGGCCGCGCGCGTGCAGCTTGTCGTTCGAGATGCCGATCTCGGCGCCGAGACCGAACTCGAAGCCGTCCGCGAAACGCGTCGACGCGTTGACCATCACGCTCGCCGAATCGACTTCGCGCAGAAAGCGCATCGCGCGGTCGTGGTCTTCGGTAACGATCGCGTCGGTGTGCTGCGAGCTGTAGGTATTGATGTGATCGATCGCCGCGTCGATGCCGTCGACCACCTTGATCGCGAGCACCGGCGCCAGATATTCGGTGCGCCAGTCTTCCTCGGTCGCGTCGACGAGCGGGCCGACGCCCGCATCGGCCAGCACAGCGCGCGCCGCCGCGTCGACGCGCAGCTCGACGTCCTTGCCGCGATACAGCTTGCCCAGCGGCGGCAGCACTTCGGCCGCGATGCCGCGCGCGACCAGCAGCGTTTCCATCGTGTTGCAGGTGCCGTAGCGGTGCGTCTTCGCGTTGTCGCAGACGTTGAGCGCCTTCGCCAGGTCCGCGCGATCGTCGACATAGACGTGGCAGATGCCGTCGAGGTGCTTGATCATCGGCACGCGCGCTTCGTTCATCAGACGCTCGATCAGGCTCTTGCCGCCGCGCGGCACGATCACGTCGACGTATTCGGTCATCGTAATCAGCTTGCCGACCGCCGCGCGGTCCGACGTCGCGACCACCTGCACCGCGTCTTGCGGCAAACCGGCCGCTTCGAGCCCCTCGCCGATCAGCCTGGCGAGCGCGGTATTGCATTCGAGCGCTTCGGAGCCGCCGCGCAAAATGGTCGCGTTGCCGGACTTCAGGCACAGCGCGGCCGCGTCGATCGTCACGTTCGGGCGCGATTCGTAGATGATGCCGATCACCCCGAGCGGCACACGCATCTGGCCGACCTGGATGCCGCTCGGCCGATACTTCAGATTGCTGATTTCACCGATCGGATCGGCCAGCGCCGCGACCTGGCGCAGGCCTTCGACCATCGTCTTCAGCGCCTTGTCGGACAGCGTCAGACGGTCGATGAACGCAGCGTCGTGGCCCTTGCCGCGGGCGCGCTCGAGGTCGCGGGCGTTGGCGGCCTTCAGCAGATCGGCATCGCGCTCGATCGCCTCGGCAACGGCAGCAAGCGCCGCATTCTTCGCGGCGGTCGACGCCCGCGCCATCGCGCGCGAAGCCTGGCGAGCGCGTTGGCCGAGGTCGGTCATGTACTGGTCGATATCCATGGTCATTCTCGTGATGCCCCGCACGGTGACGTGCGGTGGTCGGGCAAGATTAGCGAAAGATCAAACGATTGTAAGTCGGGTACCTGGGCTTTGCTCGCGAGGGGCAGCGGGTGCGCTGTGCTGTCGCGGGTTGCCGTTGCGTTGTGTTGAGCCCGTGGCATGGGAAACACGGTGCTCTGCATGCGACGCGATTAACGGTTGCTGTGCGATTGCAATCGCCGCCGAAGCTCGCCCGCGCCCAGTTGCCTAGACTGGCCGCCGCGCTGGCGCCGCAGTCGGCGCCCGAGGTCGCGGCGGCGGCACTGGCGGCGCCGCCGGCGGTTTTGGCGCGGCCACCGTCATCGCGAGTTCGAACAGGCCGTCCCACGGATCGGGCGGCGGATCGTTGCGATGATTGCCCGGCGTGCCGCCCGACAAGCCCTTGACCTGCCGGTCGAGCCGCGCCGCCAGCGCGAGCGCCTTCTCGAGCGCCGTTTCGCTGACACGCGACAGCGCCGGCCCGATCAGCCGTTCGCGCGGACCCCACACGCGGTTCTCGCGCGTGAGCACCGCGAGAGGCTTGCCGGCTGCGACGCCGCGCTTGATCCGCAACAGTGTGCGCACTTCCTCGACGACGGCCCACAGCACGAGCACCGCCGCCTCTCCTTCACCGCGCAGGCCGTCGAGCATGCGCGCGAGACGGCCGACGTCGCCCGCGAGCATCGCCTCGTTGAGCTTGAAGACGTCGTAGCGCGCGACGTTGAGCACCGCGTCCTGCACCTGATCGAAGCTCAGCGAGCCGCTCGGATACAGCAGCCCGAGCTTCTGGATTTCCTGATGCGCGGCGAGCAGATTGCCCTCGACGCGCTCGGCGATGAACGCGAGCGCGCGCCGCCCTTCTTCGCCGGCTGCGACGCGCTGGCCTTGGGCCGCGAGCCGCTGCCCGACCCAGTTCGGCAGCTGCGCGCGCTCGACCGGATCGATCTTCAGCGCGACGCCCGCGTCGGCGAGCGCGGTGAACCATGCCGACTTCTGCGTGGCCGCATCGAGACGGGGCAGCGTAATCATCGTCAGCACGTCGTCGTTGACGGTGGATGCTAGCGCCTTCAGCGCATCCGCGCCTTCCTTGCCCGGCTTGCCCGACGGAATGCGCAACTCGACCAGTTGACGGTCGCCGAACAGCGACATCGACTGGCTCGCGCCGAGCAGCGAGCTCCAGTCGAAATAGCGCTCGGCCGTGAACACCGAGCGGTCAGTGAAGCCTGCCGCGCGCGCGGCCGCCCGGATGCGGTCGCACGCTTCCTGCGCGAGCAGGTGCTCGTCGCCGTACACGACGTACAGTCCGGCGAGGCCGCGGGCGAGATGCGCTTCGAGCGCGTCAGGTCGCAGTTGCATGGCTGGCGGTTGACGGGGTGGATGAGATTCGACGCATCGCTAACGGCGCGATGCTCACAGCGGCGGCGGCGGCAGCGGCGCGCGCGGCGCGATGGCCGGCACGGCCTCGGACGGCGTCGGATGCAGCGAGCGCACCACGCCGAGACGGCGGATCAGCTGATCGACCGCGTCGTTCTCCATGTCGGCGAACAGGATGTCCGACTCGGCGGCCTTCGCCTGAGAGAACTGGTCGCTATAGGTCATCGCGCGGTTCAGCGCGATCACGCTGCCCGGAATCAGCACGGTGCCGTCCTTGCCGGTCAGCGTGTAGGTCATCTGCAGATTCAGCTGATACTCGGCGACGACGCCCAGCGAATTCAGCGTCAGCGTGCTGAGGTTGCGGTTCTGCGTGATCTGCAGGATCGCGTCGGCATTGGCGACCGAGTTGACCACCACGGTGTCGCTGCCGCCCTGCACGATGCGGGTGAAGCGCGCCATGGCCGCGGGCGAGCCGCCCGACACATAGAGGCGCTTGAACGCGAAGTCCTGCTGGCCGCGCAGCTTGAAGCCGCAGGCCGACAACATCATTACGCTGCAAGCGAGCGTCAAAAACGATCTGCGAGTCACATTCGCTCCCGGTTCGCAGTGGATTCGCGGTGCCGAGGAACGCCACCGTGCGGGCGGCGCCCCATCTGCCGGATGAGGGCCCGGAACGTCAAACGACCACGTTCACGAGACGGCCCGGCACCACGATGATCTTCTTCGGCGCCTTGCCTTCGCTGAACTTCGCGACCATTTCGTGCGCGGCCGCTTGCTGCTCGATCGCGTCGCGCGATGCATCCTTCGCGACCGTGATCGCGCCGCGCACCTTGCCGTTCACCTGCAGCACGAGTTCGATCTCGGCCTGTTCGAGCGCCTTCTCGTCGACCTTCGGCCACGGTGCGTCGAGCAGAGGGCCGAATTCGTCGGCGTAGCCGAGCTCCTGCCACAGCTGGAACGTCAGGTGCGGCACGACCGGGTACAGCACGCGCAGCATCACGCCGTAGGTCTCACGCAGCACGGCCGTCTGCGCGCCCTTCGCGCCGTCGAGCGCGTTGAGCATCTTCATCGCGGCCGATACCACCGTGTTGTACTGCAGACGCTGATAGTCGAAATCGGCCTGCTTCAGCACGCTGTAGATCTCACGACGCAGCACCTTGTCGGCATCGTTAAGTTGCGCGGTGTCCAACTGGCCACCCGTGCGCAGCGCGGCTTCGTTCGTGTAGCCGAAGTTCCAAACGCGGCGCAGGAAGCGGCTCGCGCCTTCGACGCCCGAACCCGACCACTCGAGTTGCTGCTCGGGCGGAGCCGCGAACATCACGAACAGGCGCGCGGTGTCCGCGCCGTGCTGATCAATCAGCATCTGCGGGTCGACGCCGTTGTTCTTCGACTTCGACATCTTCTCGACACCGCCGAGCACGACCGGCTGGCCGTCCGCGTTCAGCACCGCGCCGACCGGGCGGCCCTTGTCGTCGAACGACACGGTCACGTCCGCCGGGTTGTACCAGGTCTTCTTGCCCGCGTCGTTTTCGCGGTAATAGGTTTCGTTGAGCACCATGCCCTGCGTGAGCAGGTTCTTCGCCGGTTCGCCGAACTTCACGAGACCGAGGTCGCGCATCACCTTCGCCCAGAAACGCGAGTACAGCAGGTGCAGGATCGCGTGCTCGATACCGCCGATGTACTGATCCATCGGCGCCCAGTAGTCGGTGCGCTCATCGACCATCGTCTTCGCATCCGGCGACGCATAGCGGTAGAAGTACCACGACGAGTCGACGAAGGTGTCCATCGTGTCGGTTTCGCGCTTCGCCGCGCCGCCGCAGCTCGGGCACGTGCAATTCAGGAACGCTTCGGACTTCGCGAGCGGATTGCCCGTGCCGTCCGGCACGAGGTCTTCCGGCAGCACGACCGGCAGGTCTTTTTCCGGCACCGGCACGTCGCCGCACTTTGGGCAGTGGATGATCGGAATCGGCGTGCCCCAGTAACGCTGGCGCGACACGCCCCAGTCACGCAGACGCCACGTGATCTGCTTGTCGCCGAGGCCGAGCTCCTTCAGATCGGCGGCGATGCGGTCCACCGCTTCGTCGTACGCGAGGCCGTCGTACTTGCCGCTGTTCACCAGCGTGCCGGTCTTCTCGCCGTACCATTCCTGCCACGCTTCGGTCGAGAACTCCTTGCCTTCGACCGCCACTACCTGTTTGACCGGCAGACCGTACTTCTTCACGAACGCGAAATCGCGCTCGTCGTGCGCCGGCACGCCCATCACCGCGCCTTCGCCATAGGTCATCAGCACGTAGTTGCCGATCCACACCTCGACCTGCTCGTGCGTCAGCGGATGCGTGACGTAGAAGCCGGTAGCCATGCCCTTCTTTTCCATCGTCGCGACGTCGGCTTCGGCGACGCCGCCGCGCTTGCATTCGTCGATGAACGCCTGCAGTTCGGCCTTGTCTTGCGCAAGGCGCGTGGCGAGCGGATGCTCGGCGGCGATCGCGCAGAACGTCACGCCCATGATCGTGTCGGCGCGCGTCGTGAACACGCGCAGCAGCTTCTGCTCACCGTCGATTTCGTACGGGAAGCCGAAGTTCACGCCGAAGCTCTTGCCGATCCAGTTCTGCTGCATGATCTTCACGCGCTCGGGCCAGCCGAGGCCGTCGAGATCGTTCAGCAGCTCATCCGCGTACTGCGTGATGCGCATGTAGTACATCGGGATTTCGCGCTTTTCGACGAGCGCGCCCGAGCGCCAGCCGCGCCCGTCGATCACCTGCTCGTTCGCGAGCACGGTCTGGTCGACCGGGTCCCAGTTCACGGTGCCGGTTTTCTTGTACGCGATGCCCTTTTCGAGCATCTTCAGGAACAGCCACTGGTTCCATTTGTAGTAGTCGGGGCTGCAGGTCGCGACTTCGCGCGACCAATCGATCGCGAGACCCATCGACTGCATCTGCTTCTTCATGTAAGCGATGTTGTCGTAGGTCCACTGCGCGGGCGGTACGTTGTTGGCCATCGCGGCGTTTTCCGCCGGCATGCCGAACGCGTCCCAACCCATCGGCATCAGCACGTTGTAGCCGTTCATCCGCAGATAGCGGTACATCACATCGTTGATCGTGTAATTGCGCACGTGCCCCATGTGCAGCTTGCCCGACGGATACGGCAGCATCGAGACGCAGTAGAACTTGGGCTTGTCGGTGGTTTCCGTCGTCTTGTAGGCGTCGATGGCGCGCCATTGCCCTTGCGCGGCGGCTTCGACGTCGGAGGGAACGTATTTTTCGTGCATGGTGTGATGGGATCGCTAGGTTCGGTGCTTTCGCACCGGCCCGGTGCTCTGCAGAATGTCGTTGCGTCGTTTCCCCTTTGACGGGGAAAGGGCTGATTATACCGTTCGCGGACGGGTGCGCCGCTACGCGCGGCATGGTGCGGGGCGGGGTACGCCGGATCGTCGACGCGGTGCGCGCCCGGCGGCGCCCGGTGATGCTCAGTGCTGCGCGGCGGGCGGCGGCGGGTCCGTCACGAAGCCGATCCGCTCGAGCCCCGCTTGCTGCGCGGCGCCCATCACCTGCGCGATCACTTCGTAGCGCGTCGAGCGCTCCGCGCGCAGCTGGATGTCCGGCTGGTCCGCCTGCTTGCCGGCCTCGGCGAACTGCATGCGCATCTGCGCGAGCGTGATCGGCTTGCCGTTCCAGTAGAGCTTGCCGGCGCCGTCGATCGACAGCGAGATGGTCTGCGGGGTCTGGCGCGCGGGCGCCGCCGCGACCTTCGGCAGATCGAGCCGGATCGCGTGCGAGAACAGCGGCGCGGTAATGATGAAAATCACCAGCAGCACCAGCATCACGTCGATCAGCGGCGTCATGTTGATCTCGGCCATCGGCGCGGCCGTCTGCTTCTTCTCGAGTCCGCCGAATGCCATGTCGCCTCCTTGCGTCTGAGTTTGGTCCTGCGATGGGCGGTGTGTCGTGTGGGGTAGGTCGCGATTTATCGGGCCCGCCGCACGCCAGGCGTCAGCGGTGTGCCTCGTGCGCCGCCTGCTGCGCGCGCGGCGGCGTCGGCGCGTGCTCGGGCGAGCACACGTACGCGTGCAAATCGTGCGCGAATCCGTCCAGTTCCTCGGTCAATTGCCGCACGAGGCGGCCCAGCACGTTGTAGCCGAGCACCGCCGGAATCGCGACCACGAGACCGAAAGCGGTCATGATCAGCGCCTCACCGACCGGTCCCGCGACGTTCTCGATCTGCGCCTGCCCGCTCGCCGCGATGCTGCCGAGCGCGTGATAGATGCCCCACACGGTGCCGAGCAGACCGACGAACGGCGCGGTGCTACCGACCGACGCCAGCAGCACCTGACCGAACTCGAGCCGCCGCTGCGACGCGTTGAGCGCCTGGCGCAGCGCGCGCAGCACCCGTTCGCTGCGCTCGACGCGCGCGAGCAATGCGCCCGGAATGTCGACCTCGGCCGCATGGAGCGCCGCTTCGGCGAGCGGCGCGAACACGCGCTCGCGGTCGGCGCGACGCAGGATGGCGACGCCCTCGGCGAGCGTCGGCGCCTGCCAGAAGCGCGCGATCGCCCGCGAGGACTGGCGTTTCGCGCGCGTCAGAATCCAGCTCTTGACGATCAGAAAACACCAGCTCGCAATCGACATGGCCAGCAGTACGTAGGCGACCGCAAGCGTGATCGCGTCGCTCGTTTGCAGGTAATGAATGATGCCGCTGCTGGCTGCCATCTGACCTCGCCTTCGGAAAGTGACTTCGGGAGGGCGCGCTCGGGATGCGCTGCCCCGCCTATGCGCAACGAACTTCGCTCAACGCAGGCCGAGCACGTCCTGCATGTCGAAGAAGCCGTTGTCGTGGCCTTCGAGGAAGCGTACAGCACGAAGCGCGCCTTGTGCATACGACAGGCGGCTCGCCGATTTGTGCGTGATCTCGATGCGCTCGCCGATGCCCGCGAACAGCACCGTATGATCGCCGACGATATCGCCGCCGCGAATCGCCGAGAAGCCGATCGTCGACGGATCGCGCTCGCCGGTCACGCCTTCGCGGCCGTAGACCGCGCAGTCGTCGAGATTGCGGCCGAGCGCGCCCGCGATCACTTCGCCCATCGTCAGCGCGGTGCCGGACGGCGCATCGACCTTGTGACGATGATGCGCCTCGATGATCTCGATGTCGTAGCCGGTCGAGAAGTGCCGCGCCGCGTATTCGAGCAGTTTCAGCGTGACGTTCACACCGACGCTCATGTTCGACGCGAACACGATCCCGATCTTTTCCGCCGCCGCGCGCAGCTGCGCTTTTTGCGCGTTGTCGAAGCCGGTCGTGCCGATCACCATTTTCACGCCGTGGCGCTGCGCGGCTTCGAGATGCGCGAGCGTCGCGTCCGGGCGCGTGAAGTCGATCAGGTAGTCGGATTCGGCAAAGACGCGCTCGATATCGTCGGACAGCAGCACGCCGGTCTGTTTGCCGAGAAACGCGCCGGCGTCCTGGCCAAGCTGCGCCGCGCCCGTGCGGCACAGCGCGCCGGAGAGCGTCGCGTCGGCATCGTTGAGGACGGTTTCGATCAGCATGCGGCCCATACGGCCCGATGCGCCTGCAATGGCAATTTTCATGACGATGAGGATTCGGAAAGAGTCAACCGGGATGGAGCCCGGCGAATGCACCGACCAGTGTGCCGGGGAATGCGCCCGGTCGATATAGGGACAAGCGGCGACAGGCGGCACGATCTTGCGGCGAGGTCGGTCGGCTCGCTGCTGAAGCCAACGCGCGCGGCCAACCGGGACGGCTCGCTCAGGTGACTGACTGATACGGCCCGCTGCGGCGCCCCACTGCCGCGGCGCACTGCGGCAACAGGTTCATGCGGCCCAAACGGCGCATTTATGGCCTCGCCTGACGCCGGACAAACACACACCTGGCGGGCGCCGCACATGTGGCGCGCAGCCCGCCTCGCAATACCAACAAGCGGATCAGTTGCTCGTTCCGGACGTCGACGGCGAACCGTTCGGCGTCGAGCTGTCGCCGCTTTGCGAGCCCGTCGGGCCGACCGGGTTGCTCTCGTTTTCCGGCGCCGGCGGCGGCGGACGTTTGAACTGGAACTGCGGCTGGCCGCCGGCCGTCGGGCCTTGCGTCGGGATCCCGCCGGCGCCAGCTCTCGGCACGGCCGAACGGACGGACGGCGTGCGGCTCGGCGTCGACACCGCGCTGGTCGCGCGATTGGCCGCCTGGGCGGCTTCCGCGTTGGCGTCCATGGACGGCGTGGCGGCCTGCTGGGCGCCTTCGACCGACGGCGAGCGCGTCGTATCCACCGTGGCCGGCGCCGCGGCGGCAGCGGCCGCGCTTGCGGCGGCTGCATCGCTGGCGGCCACGGCCGCGCTCGCAGCGGCCGGCGGCGTCGCGGTCGAGCGACGGCCACCGCGGTCGCCGTCGATTTCGGCCAGCAATTCGAGATTGGTCGGCAGATCCTCGCCACCCGTCCAGTGGGTCACGGTGTCGCCCGAGAAGAACACGACGAAGTCGCGTTGCTGAACGATCGAGGTGTTGCCGCGCTTGAAATAGAACGTGTAATCCCAGCGATCCGCGTGGAACATGTCGGTCAACAGCGGTGTGCCGAGCACTTGGCGCACCTGCGCGCGCGTCATGCCGACCTTCATCTGGCCGGCCATTTCCTGCGACACGAAGTTACCTTGCACGACCGTAATCCGATACGGCGTAATGCTTTGGGCAACGCGCTGGGTCAGGCTGTCGTACGTGGAACATCCGGCAAGAACCGCGACAGTCGCGACAGCGATCAAGGTACCCCGCATGCGGCTCCCCCGGTAAATCAATTGAGATTTAGAAATCATTTCACTCACCGTGCGGGCCCGCTTGCGGGCCGCGCTCATTCCATCGAAAATGACCAGAACGGCAAAACACATTACTATGAGAGCCCAGCATTGTACTCTAGGGATCCCTTGTCATGACCAATCCAACCGATCTCAAGAATATCGGGCTCAAGGCGACCCTTCCGCGCCTCAAAATCCTTGAGATTTTCCAACACAGCCCGGTACGACATCTAACCGCCGAAGACGTGTACCGCAATCTCCTGCACGAGGAACTCGATATCGGTCTCGCCACCGTGTATCGCGTGCTGACGCAATTCGAGCAGGCCGGCCTGCTCTCGCGCAGCAATTTCGAATCGGGCAAGGCGGTGTTCGAGCTGAACGAGGGGACGCACCACGATCACCTCGTGTGCCTCGATTGCGGGCTCGTGGAAGAGTTTTTCGACCCCGAAATCGAAAGTCGTCAGCAGTCCATCGCCAAGGCACGCGGCTTCAAGCTGCAGGAGCACGCGCTCGCACTGTATGGGGCGTGCACGAAGGAAAATTGCCCGCATCGTAAGCACTGATGCGTGGCGGGCCGCGTGCGAGTACGCGGCCTGGCAAGTCAGAAGAAAGACCCGGCCGATGAGAATCGGTCGGGTCTTTTTTGTTCAGCGGCGGCAAATACGGCTATCCGGCTAGTTCCACGCTCGGCTCGAAGGCGAGCCGCCACGGCTCGGCCAACTGCAATTCGTCGCAATTCGGCGCGTCGCCGCCACGATCGACGACGATGAACTCGCTGACCTGATCCAACGCGAGCAGCGGATGGTGCCAAATCCCTTTCGCGTAATTGACGCCCTGCCACGCGTCGGTCCAGAACGCGCGCATCCGCGTGGCGTCGAACTCGCCGGCCGGCGCGACCACCACCAGATAGCGGCCCGCGCGTAAGGGAATGAAAGCCTGGCTGCCGAGCGGATGCCGCTCCATCATCGTGATCTCGACGGGCAGCGCGCGCGGCTGCGCGCGAAACAGATTGACGAGCGGCCGGCCGCCCTGCTCCGCCACGTCGACGCGCGCGAGGTCGTGATAGCGCTCGGTCGTACCGCCATTGATCGGAAAATGACGCGCGCCGTCGAGTTCGATCACATCGCCGAACAGCGCGAAGGCCGCGCGCGTGAGGCGTTCCATCTGCAGGATCTTCATGCGTGCCGCTCCCTGATGTTGCGTGCGTTAAGCGATCTCGCCCCACAGACGCAGGCGTGACACGCCGCCGTCCGGGAAGATGTTGAAGCGCACCTGCGTGACCGGCCCGAGCGCGGCGAGGTCGTCCGTGAACGTGTGCACGTGATCCATTTGCAGTTTCTGTTCGCCGAGCAGCACCGGCCAGAACATCGCCTGCGTGACGAGGGAATCGTCGGTGCCGCCCGTCACCGATGCCGCCTGCAGCGAGCAGCGGTCCGGGAAGTTGCCCTTGAAGTGCGCCGTGTCCACTTCGATCCTGCGAATCACGCCTGGCCGTGCGAGCGCGACGATCGCCCAGTCGTTGCCCGGCTCGCGACGGCGCCGGGTTTCCCAGCCGTCGCCCATGTTCACGCCACGGCCCGGCATCAGCATCTGCGAGGCCGGCCCGAAATGCTGGTTGTTCGCGGCGACGAGGTACGCGCCGTTCTCGATCGCGGCGAGATCGAGCAGCGTGCCGCGCTCGACGCGGCTCCAGTCCCGCTGCGGCTGCCCGTACACGCGCAGTCGCGCGAGCCCGCCGTCCGGGTATAGATTCACGCGCAGATGGGTGACCGGGCGCGCGTCTTTCACTTCGACGTAGTGATGCTGGTTGCCCTGTAGCGTCGTCGCCGGCACGAGCGGCTGCCAGTCGGCGTGCTCTGGCGGCACGTCAGCGTCGCTGTGGCAGGCATCGATCGACGCCGCCGGCGGGAAATTGCCGGTGAAGTGGCTCGTGTCGAGATCGACGCCATGCACGACGCCCGGCCGCGCGAGACGGATCACGCAATGGTCGTGGCCGTTCGCGCGCTTGCGGCGCGTCTCCCAGCCGTCCATCCACTTGCCGTGGTCGTCGTATTTGCCGGGGATGAACACCGCCGGCTGCGGCTCGAGCATGCGCTCTTTCGGTGCGAAGAATTCGTCGCTGGCGAACAGCGCCTTCGCGCCGAGGCGCGGATCGGCGAGGTTCATATAGCGGCGCGTGAAGGCGGGAGCGTTCGGGTCGAGGATGGGGTTGGCCATGATGTCGGTCAGTGTCGAAGAGGTCAGAAACGGCCGGCGGCGCCACGGGGCCGCCGGTTTGCGAAAAAACTGTCCAGGTACGGTTCCGGTCGGTCTGGTCAGACCAAGGCCGACACGCCGCCGTCAGAGTGCCGCCGCGTGTTCGCCAGCGCCCGGCTCGGCGAGTGTGTCGTCGACGGCCGGCACGTAGCGCAGTGCCGCGTCGCGATTCAGCACGCGGTGTGCGCGCGCCTTGTCGATATCGTTTTCCCATACGGCGACCACCACCGTCGCGACGCAGTTGCCGATCAGATTGGTCAGCGCACGGGCGATGCCGACGAACCAGTCGACCGGCAGAATCAGCACGAGACCGAGCACCGGAATCGCGGGAATCGCGGACAGCGTCGCCGCGAGAATCACGATCGCCGAGCCCGGAATGCCGTGCGCGCCCTTCGACGTCACCAGCGACACCAGCACGACGACGATCAGGTCGTGGACGGACAGCGGGGTATTGGTCGCCTGCGCGATGAACAGCACCGCGAGCGTCAGATAGATCGAGAAGCCGTCGAGGTTGAACGAGTAGCCGGTCGGAATCACGAGACCGACCGTCGAATCCTTGACGCCCATCCATTCGAGCTTGCGCATGATCTGCGGCAGCACGGCGTCGGACGACGCGGTGCCGAGCACGATCGACAGTTCTTCGCGCAGATAGCGGATCAGCTTGAAGATGCTGAAGCCGGCGAGCCGCATCACCGCGCCGAGCACGAGCACGACGAACACCACGCAGCTCGCGTAGAACACCAGCACGAGCATGCCGAGCTGCTTGAGCGACTCGACGCCGTAGGTGCCGGTCGTGAACGCGATCGCGCCGAGCACGCCGAGCGGCGCGAGCTTGATGATGAAGCCCATCACGCGGAAGAACACCTGCGACAGTTCATCGATCAACCCGCTCACGCGTTGCGCGCGCTTGCCGAGCAGCGACAGCGCCGAGCCGAACAGCACCGAGAACACTAGGATCTGCAGGATGTCGCCGGTCGCGAACGCGTTGATCGCGGTGTCGGGGATGATCTTCAGCAGGAAGCCCGCAGTGTCCTTCAGGCTCTTCGCGTGCTCGGTATAGGTCGTGAGCGACGCCGCATCGAGCGAACTCAGGTTCACGTTCATGCCGGCGCCCGGACGCGTCACGTAAGCGAGCACCGCGCCGATCACGAGCGCGATCGTCGTCATCGCCTCAAAGTAGATCACCGACTTTAAGCCGACGCGGCCGACCTTGCGTAAATCGCCCGCGTGCGCCATGCCGCTCACCACCACGCAGAACACGATCGGTCCGATCACCATCTTGATCAGCTTCAGAAAGCCGTCGCCGAGCGGCCGCAAGGACTGCGCGAAATGCGGAAACACGGCACCGAGCACGATGCCGACCACGAGCGCTATCACGACCCGGCCAAATAGCGAATTGAAGAATTTCAACACGGCTTCCTCCTGCGGATGGTTGTCTCGGTCACTTCTGTTCAGACTGGTCGGACCAGTACTGTTATGGCGAATAGTAGGAAGCCGATATAGTCCCGTCAAGGACTGATCGAGCAGTGTTTACCCGTTATTTTTTCGGCGATTTCGGGTCGGATTCAGGATGCGCTACGCCGTGCGGCGCGCCGTTTCCGACCGCGTATTAGAATTGCGGTCAGACCACGCCACCAAGTGAGCTTTTATGAAAAACGTCCCGCACACCGTCACTGACGCGGCCATCGCGACCATCCGCGAGCGCATCGAAGCGGGCGTCTATCCGGTGGGCAGCCTGCTGCCGGCGCAGCGCCAGCTATCCGATGAACTGTCGATCAGCCGAGCGTCATTGCGCGAAGCGCTCTCCACGCTCGAAGCGCTCGGCCTGCTGGTGATCCGCCCCGGCAAGGGCGTGTACGTGGAAAGCGCGCAGGCGAAAACCGCTCAGGCGTGGCGTTTCGCCGAGCAGTCGTCGCTGCCCGACACGTATCAGATGCGCTACGCGCTCGAAGGCTTCGTTGCGCGCATGGCGGTGCTCGCGGTCACCAACGACGACCTCGCGTGGCTCGAGGAAAACGTCACCGCGATGCAAAGCGCGCTCGCCTGCGAGGAACTCGACGAAGCGGCGCGGCTCGACTACGCGTTCCATATGCGCATCGTCAGTATCGCGGGCAATGCGGCGATCGAGTCGATCCTGCGCAGCAGCGCCGAGATCATGAAGGAAAGCCAGCGCATGCCGTTCTACCGGCGCGAGCGGGTGCTGTCCACCTACACCGAGCATCGCGCGATACTCGACGCGCTGAAGGCCCGCGATTCGCTCGCTGCCGGCAAGGCGATCGAGACGCACATCGCGAACGCCGCGCAGCGCGCGGGCGTCTATTTCCCGACGCCGTAGCCGCCGCGCCGATACCGCAGACGACAAAAAGCCGCTCCGAGGAGCGGCTTTCTCATGCAGCGTGAAACCGGCAGCTTACTTCGCGTTCGCGAGCGCCACAGCGGTGTCCAGCATGCGGTTCGAGAAGCCCCACTCATTGTCGTACCAGCTCGACACCTTCACGAGACGGCCCGACACCTTGGTCAGCGTCGAGTCGAACGTCGACGAAGCCGGGTTGTGGTTGTAGTCGATCGACACGAGCGGTGCGTCGTTGTAACCGAGAACGCCCTTCAGCGAGCCTTCCGATGCTTCCTTCATGATCGCGTTGACTTCCTCGACCGTCGTGTCGCGCGCGGCGATGAACGACAGGTCGACGACCGACACGTTGATCGTCGGGACGCGGATTGCGTAGCCGTCCAGCTTGCCGTTCAGTTCCGGCAGCACGAGGCCGACCGCCGATGCAGCACCGGTCTTGGTCGGGATCTGGCTATGCGTAGCCGAACGCGCGCGGCGCAGGTCTTCGTGGTACACGTCGGTCAGAACCTGGTCGTTCGTGTACGCGTGGATCGTCGTCATCAGGCCGTTCACGAGACCGATCTTGTCGTTCAGCGGCTTGACCAGCGGCGCGAGGCAGTTGGTCGTGCACGATGCGTTCGAGATGACCGTGTCCGATGCCTTCAGCACGTTGTGGTTCACGCCGTAGACGACGGTCGCGTCGACGTCCTTGCCGCCCGGCGCCGAGATGATGACCTTCTTCGCTCCGCCCTTGATGTGCGCGCTGGCCTTTTCCTTGGTCGTGAAAAAGCCCGTGCACTCCATCACGACGTCGACGCCCAGCTCGCCCCACGGCAGTTCGGCCGGGTTGCGGTTCGCCAGCACGCGGATCTTGTCGCCGTTCACGACGAGGTAGTCGCCGTCCACCGACACCTGGCCCGGGAACTTGCCGTGCGCGGTGTCGTACTGCGTCAGGTGGGCGTTGGTCTTCGCATCGCCCAGATCGTTGATGGCGACGATTTCGATATCGTGCTTCTTGCCGTTTTCATAGAAGGCGCGCAGGGTATTGCGGCCGATCCGGCCGTAGCCGTTGATTGCGACGCGAATCGTCATGATTTATCTCCTGATGGCTAAAAAATCCGTTTATGTTCGCCTGGTCGGACATCCGGTTCGGTGCGTTGCCCCGCGCATCCACGGGCACGACGGCAACGCGACGCAACCATCAGCCGAGAGCGGCCTTGACCGTCGCCACCACGTGCTCGACGGTGAAACCGAAATGCTTGAACAGCACACCTGCCGGGGCCGACTCGCCGAACGTGTCGATGCCGACCACGCCGCCTTCCAGACCCACGTACTTGCGCCAGAAATCCGACACGCCAGCTTCGATCGCGACGCGGCGCACGCCATGCGGCAGCACGCGTTCGCGGTACTCGGCGTCCTGCTTGTCGAACACCGTTGTCGACGGCATCGACACGACGCGTGCGGCAATGCCTTCGCGCGCGAGCGGCTCGACGGCCTTCATCGCCAGTTCGACTTCCGAGCCCGTCGCGATCAGGATGATCTTACGCGCGACGATCTCTTCGTCCCAGTCGCGCAGCACGTAGCCGCCCTTCTCGATGTTGGCGATCTGCGCGTCGGTGCGCTCGTTGAACTGCAGGTTCTGACGGCTGAAGATCAGGCACGACGGACCTTCATGCTCGATCGCATGGGTCCAGGCCACCGCGGTTTCGACCGTATCGGCCGGGCGCCACGTTTGCAGATTCGGAATCAGGCGCAGGCTCGCGACGTGTTCGATCGACTGGTGGGTCGGGCCGTCTTCGCCGAGACCGATCGAGTCGTGCGTGAACACGAAGATCGACTGCGACTTCATCAGCGCGGCGACGCGCAGCGCGTTGCGGCTGTAGTCCGAGAACGTCAGGAAGGTGCCGCCGAATGCCTTGTAGCCGCCATGCAGCGCAACGCCGTTGATCGCGGCGCTCATGCCGAATTCGCGCACGCCGTAGTTCACGTAGTTGCCGGCGGCACGGCCTTCGGCATTCACGCGCACCGGCTTCGCGGCTTTCCAGTTGGTCAGGTTCGAGCCGGTCAGGTCGGCGGAACCGCCGAGCAGTTCGGGCAGCACGGCCGACAGACCTTCGATGGCCTGCTGCGACGCCTTACGCGTCGCGACGGTTTCGGCGCGTTCGTTCGCGCCCGCGATGATCGCTTTCGCCTTGTCTTTCCAGTCGGCCGGCAGCTGCTTCGCGCTGCGGCGCTTGAACTCGGCCGCTTGCTGCGGATACTTGGCCGCGTAGGCGGCGAACGCCTTGTCCCACTCGGATTCGAAGCGCGCGCCCGCATCCTTTGCATCCCATGCCGCGTAGACTTCCTGCGGGATCACGAACGGCTCCCACTTCCAGCCGATCGCTTCGCGCGTTGCCGCGATTTCCTTGTCGCCGAGCGGCGCGCCGTGCGAGTCGTGCGAGCCCGCCTTGGTCGGCGCGCCTTCACCGATCACGGTCTTGCAGCAGATCAGCGTCGGCTTGTCCGACTGCTTCGCTTGCCTGATCGCCGCGTCGACCGCGTCGACGTCGTGGCCGACCACGTTCGGGATCACGTTCCAGCCGTACGCTTCGAAGCGCTTCGGCGTGTCGTCGTGGAACCAGTGCACCACTTCACCGTCGATCGAGATGCCGTTGTCGTCGTAAAACGCGATCAGCTTGTTCAGCTTCAGCACGCCCGCGAGCGAGCAGGCTTCGTGCGAGATGCCTTCCATCAGGCAGCCGTCGCCGACGAACACGTACGTGTGGTGATCGACGATCTTCGCGTCGGGCTTGTTGAATTCGGTGGCGAGCAGCGACTCGGCGAGCGCCATGCCGACCGCGTTCGCGAGACCCTGGCCGAGCGGGCCGGTGGTCGTCTCAACGCCCGGCGTGATGCCGTATTCCGGGTGACCCGGCGTCTTCGAATGGAGCTGGCGGAAGTTCTTCAGCTCTTCCATCGGCAGGTCGTAGCCGGTCAAATGCAGCAGCGAGTACAGCAGCATCGAGCCGTGACCGTTCGACAGCACGAAGCGGTCGCGATCGGCCCATTGCGGGTTCTTCGGGTTATGGCGCAGATGACGCGACCACAGGGCAACGCCGATTTCGGCCATGCCCATCGGCATGCCCGGGTGGCCGGAGTTCGCCTTTTGAACGGCGTCCATGGACAACGCGCGGATCGCGTTAGCCATCAGGGAAGTGGGTGCGGGAGACGGGGTCGTCATGTCGAGTCCGGAGACAGAGTCAGAAAGCGGAGCGCGCTTGAGGCCCGGAAGCTCGGCGGCCAGTTCGCTACGGCGCACGATGCGGCGCCAGGAGACGCGAAACGGGCAGAGCAAGCGGACAAGGCTGAAAGCGTCACATTCTAGCAGAAGGTTAACCCCTACCCGGCCGGAAACCCGCCCGGCCGCGCGGTTCAACGCACTCCGCCCGGCGGCGGCATTCACGATCCGAGCAGCTGTTTTGCCCACGCTGCCGATCGAGCCCGTCCGCCGTGGACGCCCCGTTATTGTTCCAGCCTTGTGCCGGCGCCGTCTACGGATTTCCTCATGCGCGGCTCGGTCCGCTCGATGCCCGGATGTCTAGCGAGCTCCGCTACGGCCCGACCGATTCGCACGCTCGCCGAACGTCCCGCCGCATACCGCATCGATTCGCTGCGTCATGACGAACCAGCTGTGCACGCGGGGCAACTCTCGGCAGCGCGAACGGCGCGCGATAAACTGAGTCCGACGACGAAACCATCCATTTGAAGCGTGGACACCTGGAGCGAACCGGTTCGAGCGAAGCCGGCATGCCGCGCCGGAGCGAAACCCGCAACAGTGGCAACGCTGCCCCACGAGATCCGGAGAACTCCATGACCGCCCCTCGCCCCGCCGGTGTGCCCTGGCTGACCCCCTATCTGACGGTGCGCGACGCGCGCGCGTCGACGGCGTTTTTTTCGGCGGCGTTCGGCTTCGACGTGCGCGACAGCGTGCAGGACGATGGCGTCGTCATGCACGTCGAGATGACCTATCAAGGCCAATTGATCGTGATGTTCGCGCCCGAAGGCGCGTTCGGCTCGACCGCGAAGACGCCGAAGAGCGCGGGCACGATCGCGCCGCAATCGTTCTATGTCTATGTCGAGGACGTCGATGCCGTGTATGCTCGCGCGCTCGCGGCCGGCGCCAAGTCGCTGAGCGAGCCGCAGGACCAGTTCTGGGGCGACCGCTTCGCGCAGGTCGAAGACATCGACGGCTATCGCTGGGCGCTCGCCCGCCACCTTTCCTGAATCCGAGAGTCTTTCGTCGATGCCCCGTTTTTTTGTTGATGCGCTGCTTTACCCCGACGACGTGATCGCACTGCCCGACGACGTCGTGCGCCACGTGGCCGTGCTGCGTCTGCAGCCTGGCGATTCGCTGGTGCTGTTCAACGGCCAGGGTGGCGAATACCGCGCCGAACTCGTCGAGGTCGAGCGCCGTTCGGCTCGCGTGAAAATTGGCGAATTTCGCGCGGTGGAGGTCGAGCCGCCGTATCGGCTGACGCTCGCCCAAGGCATTGCAGGCGGCGACAAGATGGACTGGTTGATCGAGAAGGCGGTCGAACTCGGCGCCTCTGGCTTCGTGCCGCTCGCGACCGCGCGCAGCGTCGTGCGCCTGACCGGCGAGCGGGCACAGCGGCGACAGCAGCACTGGCAGGGTGTGGTGCGGGCGTCGTGCGAACAGTGCGGGCGTAATCGGCTGCCAGACGTGATGCCGGTGTGTGAGATTGGCGCGTGGCTCGATACCCTCGCGCGCGAGCCGGCGCCCGACGAGTTGCGCCTGCTGCTGTCGCCGCGCGCGAGCATCGGCTTTGCGGCGCTGCCGGACGCGCCGCCGCCGGGTGGCGTGACGCTGCTGATCGGCCCCGAAGGCGGCCTTTCCGCCGACGAGGAAACTGCCGCCATTGAACAGGGCTTTACCGCAGTCGGCTTGGGCGCGCGTGTGCTGCGCACCGAAACCGCGGGGATCGCGGTGCTTGCCGCGCTTGCGGCGCGCTGGGGTGGTTGGTAAGCGGGAGCTTCCACAAGCAGCGCCGCAAAAAACAACGGCCCGCTAATTAGCGGGCCTTTGCCGTTTATACCGCGACGTTAACTGCCAGGTCCAAGCAGAAACGCCTGAACAGGCGAACATTCTACGAGCCTCAGGCGAACGAGTAAAACACCCGGAACGCGACCTTGCGCTCGGCCCAGAATTCGGCCGCTTCACGGAACACGTCGAGCAGCGTTTCGCGCCCTTCCTTGTCGAATTTCTGCGCGATCGGCAGGTGTTCGAGCACGATCACGAAGCCAGGCTGCGCGCCGGCCTTGTGCACGAGGTCGGTCAGGCAATCGTAGAGCGCGTCGTAGTTCTTGCCGAAATGCTTGGGAAACAGAAACGACGTCGCGATCGTCTCGAGCACTTCCTGCTTCGAGGCGGCGTTCGCGCAATACGCATACAGAAAGTGCTGGCCAAGGTGGTTGGCCTCGTCGGCGAGATCCTGCACGCGGAACGCGCGGATCGACTGCACGATGTTCGGCCGCACCGTCCTGAAAAGGCTCATGGGCTCTTCGTTCGATGAAACCACCGTGCCAGCCTCGCTTTGGTTGTCGCGACCCTGCTCGTCGGCGCGCATCTTCATGACGCGTTGGAACAAATTGCCGTCGCCGGCCGCGAAAAGATCCGTCGCGACTCCGGAATCGTGCGCGTAGATGTTGTCGCTCATGCCGTTCATCCCAATGTCATTCAACAATACGGTTAAAACTGGTGTAATGGTCGTCCGAGTAATAACAATTGTCGGTTCGCTGTAGCGGACCTCCGCAGACGATGCGGCGCGCCCCGCGATTACGCGCGTGAGGCGTGGGGACGGTGTATTCGTGGTAATAGCCGCGCCGATGAGCGGGCAGCACCCGTTCGTAGTTGCCGAATACGATGCCGTCCTTCTGATACGGGTAAGGCCCGCCGGCAGCAATGAGGTTCAACGTATCGACCGCCTCGCGCGGCAATTGCGCCAGCGCGATGGTGCCTACCTGCGCTTCCGCCACAGCTGGCGCCGAGTAGTCTCGCGCCAGCGCCTCGGGCGCCGAACTTGACAACGCGCAGAGCGCGGCAGCACCAATCAGCACGCCTTTCATGCGCAACCAGTTGCGTGCCATGTATCAGGTTTCCCCGCTGTCAGACCACGAGTTTGACGACCATGAAAGTCGTAAGGGTATCGCTAATAGCCTTTGGAATCAACGTTCGACGGCCCGACGACACCCCGCCTCGCCGCGCGGATAGCCGGCCGTCGGGGCTTTGACGACTTTTGACAGAATGTTTAGCGCGATCAGGCTAAACTGAGCTCAATCGTGATCGAACGCAGCGCAAGCGGTGCAGGCTGCCGGTGGCCGAGGCGCTCGATTGCGGTTGTTAGAGCCTGGAACCACTCAGCCGAAAGGCTGTGTCATTGCCATTTTTCGGGGTGGCGATCCCCAGCTTGCCCTGAAGGCGTGCCCATTGCGGGCACGCCGTTTTTTTCAGGGCGCGCCGGTTGGAGAACCGGCGCCGGGCCTGTCGCGGCCCGGTCACGATGTGCGCTTAGCGGGTTGCGCTGACGTCCGCAACCAGCAGCGCCGCCATGTTGACGATCCGGCGCACCGTCGCCGACGGCGTCAGCACGTGCACCGGCTTGGCCGCGCCGAGCAGGATCGGGCCAATCGCGATGTTGTTGCCGGCCGCCGTCTTCAGCAGGTTGTACGCAATGTTGGCCGCATCGATGTTCGGCAGCACCAGCAGGTTCGCGTCGCCTTCGAGCGTCGAATCGGGCAGCACTTCGCGGCGCAGGTTGGAGTCGAGCGCGACATCGCCGTGCATTTCGCCGTCAATCTGCATCTCCGGCGCGCGTTCACGCAGGATCTCGAGCGTATCGCGCATCTTCTGCGCGCTCGGCGCGTTGCTCGAACCGAAGTTCGAATGCGACACCAGCGCGACCTTCGGCTCGATACCAAAGCGACGCACTTCCTCGGCCGCCATGATCGTGATCTCGGCCAGTTCCTCCGGCGTCGGATCGACATTCACGTGCGTATCGACGAGGAAAATCTGCCGGTTCGGCAACACCAGCCCATTCATCGCCGCATACACCTTCGCGCCCGGCTTCTTGCCGATCACCTGGTCGATGAAGTGGATATGGCGGTGCGTCGTGCTGACCGTGCCGCAGATCATGCCGTCCGCCTCGCCTTTCCTGACCATCATCGAACCGATCAGCGTGGTGCGGCGGCGCATCTCAAGCTTGGCCATCTGCGTGGTGATGCCCTTGCGCGACATCATCTTCGCGTATTCCTGCCAGAACTCACGGTAACGTTCGTCATGATCGGTGTTGACGACCGTGTAATCCTGCCCGGCGACGAGCCGCAGGCCGTAACGAGCGATCCGCTGTTCGATTACGGCCGGCCGGCCGATCAAAATCGGCTTGGCGAGCTTTTCGTCGACGACGATCTGAATCGCGCGAAGTACACGTTCCTCTTCGCCTTCCGCGAACACGATGCGCTTCTTCTCCGGCTCGACGCTGCGCGCGAGCTGGAAGATCGGCTTCATCGTCGTGCCGCTGTGGTAGACGAATTGCTGCAGATGCTGCGCGTACGCGTCCATATCCTCGATCGGACGCTCGGCGACGCCACAGTCCATCGCGGCCTTCGCCACTGCAGGGGCGACCTTCACGATCAGACGCGGATCGAAGGGCTTCGGAATCAGGTATTCCGGTCCGAACGACAGATCCTGGATGCCGTACGCGGTCGCGACGATGTCGCTCTGTTCCTGGCGCGCCAGTTCGGCGATCGCGTTGACAGCGGCGATTTCCATTTCGCGCGTGACCGTCGTCGCGCCCGCGTCCAGTGCCCCGCGGAACAGGAACGGGAACACCAGCACGTTGTTGACCTGGTTCGGGTAGTCGGTGCGGCCCGTGCACAGCACCGCGTCCGGGCGCACTTCGAGCGCGAGTTCCGGCAGGATTTCCGGCGTCGGGTTCGCGAGCGCCAGGATCAGCGGCTTGGCGGCCATCTTCTTGACCATGTCCTGCTTGAGCACGCCGCCAGCCGACAGGCCGAGGAACACGTCCGCGCCGTCGATCACCTCGGCGAGCGAGCGCGCGCTGGTTTCACGCGCGAAACGCTCCTTGTCCGGGTCCATCAGTTCGGTGCGGCCCTTGTAGACGACGCCCGCGAGGTCGGTCACGGTGATGTTTTCGAGCGGCAGGCCGAGGTCGACCAGCAGGTCCAGACAGGCGAGCGCCGCCGCGCCAGCGCCGGACGAGACCAGCTTCACTTCCTTGATGTCCTTGCCGACGACCTTCAGGCCGTTGGTGACCGCCGCCGCGACGACGATCGCGGTGCCGTGCTGGTCGTCATGGAAGACCGGAATCTTCATGCGCTTGCGGCATTCGCGTTCGACGATGAAGCAGTCCGGCGCCTTGATGTCTTCGAGGTTGATGCCGCCGAAGGTCGGCTCGAGCGCGGCGATCACGTCGACCAGCTTGTGCGGATCGGTCTCGTTGATCTCGATATCGAACACGTCGATGCCGGCGAACTTCTTGAACAGGACGGCCTTGCCTTCCATGACCGGCTTCGACGCGAGCGGGCCGATGTTGCCGAGACCCAGCACCGCGGTACCGTTCGTGACGACGCCGACGAGGTTGCTGCGCGCGGTGAAGCGCGCGGCGTTCAGCGGGCTCTCGACGATTTCCTCGCACGCAAATGCGACGCCAGGCGAATATGCCAACGCGAGGTCGCGCTGGTTGATCATCTGCTTGGTCGGGGCGATCGCGATCTTGCCGGGAGTCGGAAACTCGTGGTAATCGAGGGCTGCTTCGCGGAGTTTGGTATTGACGGGATTCGACATAAGGCGGGCTTCGGAGGGCAGATTAGAATAGACGTTCGACGGCATTGTAGCCCCAATTGCCCACGCAATTCCTTCAATACGGGTACAACTGCCGCGACTGAAACAGTGTGAAAGCCCGTTGCCCGTTGCACCGCTCGCCCGTTGCTTGCGACCGGGCATTACGCTCGAATCTCCTGACCTGCGCTATTTCTCCACTCGTTCTCCGCTCATCGCCCGCCATCATGCTTTCCGAGTTTTCGCTGATCGACCGCTTCTTCGCCCGCCGCGCCGCCCAAGCGCGGCCCTCTACTACCGAAGGCGCCACGCTCGGCATCGGCGACGACTGCGCGTTGCTGGCACCGCCTGCTGGCGAAATGCTGGCGATCTCGACGGACATGCTGGTGGAAGGCCGTCACTTCTTCGCCGATATCGATGCCGAAGCGCTCGGTCACAAGGCGCTCGCGGTCAACCTGTCGGACCTCGCGGCGATGGGCGCGCAGCCGCAGGCATTCACGCTCGCCTTCGCGCTGCCGCAGGCCGACGAAGCGTGGCTATCCGGATTCAGCGAAGGCCTGTTCGCGCTGGCCGAGCGCTACGGCTGCGAGCTGATCGGCGGCGATACGACCGGCGGGCCGCTCAATCTGTGCATTACCGTGTTCGGCAGCGTGCCGCCGCAAACAGCATTGCGCCGCGATGCCGCGCAACCCGGTGACGACATCTGGATTTCCGGCACGCTCGGCGACGCGCGCGCCGGCCTCGGCGTGCAGCGGGGCGAATGGTCCGCCGATCCGAACGACGCCGCGACGTTCCGCCAGGCACTCGAACGCCCCGAGCCGCGCATTGCGCTCGGCCTCGCGCTGCGCGGCATCGCACACGCGGCGCTCGACCTGTCGGACGGACTCGCCGGCGATCTGCTGCATATCCTGGAGCGCTCGTCGGTGAGTGCAAGCGTCGACGTCGACGCGGTGCCGCGCTCGGCCGCGTTGCGCCGACTGCCACCCGACGTCCAGCAGCGCTGCACGCTAGCCGGTGGCGACGACTACGAGCTGTGCTTCACCGCGCCCGCTGCCGCGCGCGCCGCAGTCGAGGCCGCCGCGCACAAGGCCGCTGTGCCGGTCACTCGCATCGGTACAATAAGCGCACTGGAGGCGGCCACCGACCGCCCGGCCATCGCGTGGCGCAACGCCGCCGGCGCGCCGCTCACTCTGACGCTGCAAGGTTTCGATCACTTTCATGCAGAATGACCCCCCGCTCGGCCCCGCCGACGACTTCCTCGGCAGCGAGCCGCCGCAAGCACCAGAACCGCGCGCGCCGAAGCCCGCTCAGCCACGCCGCGCGACCGCGCGCTTCATGCTGTCGCATCCAGTCCACATCCTGTCGCTCGGCTTCGGCAGCGGGCTGTCGCCCGTCGCGCCGGGGACGATCGGCACGCTGTTCGGATGGGCGTCCTTCGCGGTACTGAGCCGCTATCTGACCGTTATCGAATGGGGCGTGCTGATCGGCGTCGGCTTTCTCGCCGGCATCGCGCTGTGCGGCTTTACCGCGAAGCGGCTTGGCGTCGAGGATCCGTCGGCGGTAGTGTGGGATGAAATCGTCGCGTTCTGGCTCGTGCTGCTGATGGTCACGCCTGCCACGCTCGCCGCTCAGGTGTGGGCATTCGTGATCTTCCGCTTCTTCGACATGGTGAAGCCGCCGCCGATCGGCTACTTCGACCGTCGGCTGAAAGGCGGCTTTGGCATCATGTTCGACGACCTGATCGCCGCGTTCTTTACGTTGCTCGTGATTGCACTGTGGCGGATGTCGGTTTGAGCGCTGCCCGAATGCTACCTGAGCACCGTTCGGCTCTTCTGGTCGCCACCCGGCCCCTGCCGTTCGCCGCGCCTCACGGCCGGCTTCGTTTTCCGGATTGACTGACGCCATGCCTACCGATTCCGTCGTTCACCAGCTTGCGATCCGCGTGAGCAACCGTCTGCGCGACGAGCGCCTGATGCTCGTGACCGCCGAGTCCTGCACGGGCGGCATGGTCGCGACCGCGATCACCGACATCTCCGGCAGCAGCGGCTGGTTCGAACGCGGCTTCGTCACGTATTCGAACCAGGCGAAGAGTGAAATGATCGGCGTGCCGGCCGACCTGATCGAAAAGCACGGCGCGGTCAGCGAACCGGTCGCCCGGGCGATGGCTGAAGGCGCGCTGCGCAACAGCCGCGCGCAGGTGTCGCTGTCGATCACGGGCGTCGCTGGGCCCGGTGGCGGCACCGAAACCAAGCCGGTCGGCATGGTGTCGTTCGGCTGGACCAATCGGCTGCATACGTCGGTGGAAACGAAGATTTTCAAGGGCGATCGCGAGCAGATCCGCGTGCAGGCGGCCGCACACGCGCTGCGCGGCCTGCTGGCGCTACTCGACGAACGCGAGCATTGAGCGGCGTCTAACTGTCACTGAGGAGGCGGACAATGCCGGATTCGCGCGCGATCGCAGATGAACTGATCCGCCGCTTCGACCTGAAGCCCCATCCCGAAGGCGGCTTTTTCGCGGAGACCTATCGCTCCGCCGCGCGCGTGCTGCGCGCCGGCGACGCAAGCGAGACTGAGAACACCCGTGCGGCATCGACCGCGATCTATTACATGCTGTGCGACGGCGCGCATTCGGCGTGGCATCGGATCCGATCCGACGAAGTCTGGCATTTCTACGCCGGCGAGCCGCTGCTGGTCCATGTGCTCGATGAAGGCGAGGCCGACGGTGCGCTCGTCACGCACCGGCTCGGCAATCCGCTCACGCATCCCGATACGGTGTATCAGGCCGTCGTGCCCGCCGGTATGTGGTTCGCGGCCGAGTGCGCCGATCCGGCGTCGTTCGCGCTGGTCGGCTGCACGGTCGCGCCGGGTTTCGAATTCAGCGAGTTCGAACTCGCGGAGGTCGATGCGCTGAAGGCGCGGCATCCGCGCCATGCGGAGTTGATCGGGCGACTGGGACCGGCGCGCTGACGCGCCGCTCCTCGATTCAACGAAACGCGTTGATTCGGTCGCGGGTGTCCTTCGCTGCCTGTGCGGCCGCTTGCGCGAAGTCATCGCCCTTGCCCGCGTAGATGATCGCGCGCGAAGAGTTGATCAGCATGCCGGTGCCGTTCGCGGTACGTCCGGCGCTCACGGTGGCCTGGACGTCGCCGCCTTGCGCACCAATGCCCGGAATCAGCAGCGGCATGTCGCCGACGATCCCGCGCACCACTTCGATTTCCTTCGGAAACGTCGCGCCGACCACGAGCCCCAGTTGGCCGCTCGCATTCCACTTCTGCGCGGCCAGTTGCGCGACGACCTGGTACAGCGGCCGGCCGCCCGTCTCGAGAAACTGCAAGTCCGAGCCGCCCGCGTTCGACGTGCGGCACAGCACGATCACGCCCTTGCCGGCGTGCTCGAGATACGGCTCGATCGAATCGAAACCCATGTACGGATTGACCGTCACCGCGTCGGCCTGGTAGCGCTCGAACGCCTCGCGCGCGTACTGCTCGGCGGTGCTGCCGATATCGCCGCGCTTGGCGTCGAGAATCACCGGCAGGCCCGGATGGTTAGAGTGAATGTGAGCGATCAGCTGCTCGAGCTGGTCTTCCGCGCGATGCGCGGCGAAGTAAGCGATCTGCGGCTTGAACGACGACGCATACGACGCGGTTGCATCGACGATCGTGCGGCAGAACTCGAAGATCGCGTCGGCGCGGCCCGCGAGCGCGCCCGGAAATTTGCTGGGCTCGGGATCAAGCCCAACGCACAGCAGCGAGTTCGTGCGCTGCCAGGCGTCGTTGAGTGTCTGGATGAAATTGGACATGGTGAGTCTCGCGGCGAGCCGGTAATCGGAGGAGGCGCGTATTTTACCCGTCCGACGATCGCCATCCGTCGATGGCGGTCAGCGCGCGGCCCGCACCTCATTGACTGTGGCTACTGCCTGCGCCGCGCGCCACGTGCACCCGGCATCGAGCGCAGGCCAGTCCGCTCGACCGTGAAGCGGAACGTGCGCGTCAACCGCTCGCCGCGCTTGAGCAGCGTCATGCCGTTTTCGCTCGCGCCGCCGGCCAGGTTCATCGCATTGATCGGATGATCGACCGGCTCGAAGCAGAAGAAGTCTTCCCCGGGCGGTGTGTACAGCACGTAGTAGTCGGTATCGGCGGCGATGTTCAGCGACAGCCGGCGCTTCGGCCACACCACCGCCGCCTGGCCGCTCCAGCCGGTGAACGCGTGATTGACGATCGTCTCCGGCAGCGGATACGCGACGCCGAACTGCCACGCGGGCGGCGCCGGCACGTGACGCACCGGCAGCCAGTCGTCGCCCGACAGCCACAAGCCGCCGGCCGCCGCCGACAACTCGGTGTCCTCATCGCGCACGAAGAACGGATGCACGCCGAGCCCGAACGGCAGCGTCTCGCGGCCAGCGTTTTCGATTTCGAGCGCGACGATGAGCGTCGGGCCGTCGAGCGTATAGGTTTGCGTCGCGCGGAACGCGTACGGCTTGCCGTCGCTGCGGTCGAGCGCGAGGCGCACGTGCTCGCGGCCCGTGTCGAGCACCTGCCATTGCGCGAGCCAGCCGTCGCCGTGAATCGGCAGCGGTTCATCGGCGCGGTTGCGCGGCACCTCGACGCGCCGCCCGCCCACGCTGAAATGACCGCCGCCGATGCGGTTCGAGTACGGCAACAGCGGATAGCAGGCAAGCTGGT
Organism: Paraburkholderia sp. EG304; assembly: GCF_046543485.1. Lineage (NCBI taxonomy): Bacteria > Pseudomonadati > Pseudomonadota > Betaproteobacteria > Burkholderiales > Burkholderiaceae > Paraburkholderia > Paraburkholderia sp. EG304. The sequence continues at coordinate 275,746 of NZ_JBKGUA010000004.1, forward strand.
TCGGTTCCGTATCGACACCGACTTCACTGCAGCGCCGGAAGATCGGCGTCAGCGCGCCGTCGTCGCGCCAGTCGAAGCGGGTCACGCCGCCGCCGAGCGTCGGCGCGACATCGAGACGCAATTGCGAGTTGGCGAGCGTGATGCACGCGACATCGCCGGCACTGCCTTCGCCGAGCGCGACCGCCGATGTGCTCGGGCCCGCCAGCACCGGATTGGCCGCCGCGGCAAGTCGCGAGCGTCGCGTTTGAGAGGTTGGGGATGAGGCTGAAACGAGATTCGCAACAGTCATATCTGGCTCCATCGAGAGGCGTGGGACGTTGCCGTCAGGGTTGACGGGAGTTGCGGGCGATTTTTTATGAGCAATTCGCCTCGAGTCCGAACTGCATGCTGCCGATTCGTTGCCGGCCGGTCGCGGGCGTATCGCTAGCAGACCGAAACTGCTACATCGACTTCTGCTTCACCTTCAGGATCGCGGCCCCGGCGCGCGGCCGGGGCTGCGTCATTCTGCGCTAGATCGGCGCGCCCTGGAACAGCGGTTCCGCAACACCGCGCCGTGCGAGCGTCGCGACGAACAGGTCGCCCGCGAGCGTATCGGCCGCGCGCGCCGTCGCATCGAGTTCGGCGTAGGCGCTCGTGATGTACAGCGTGTCGAGCGCCTTCTCGCCCTGGGTGCTGCCCGCGGCCTCGCCGAGCGCGGCACCGCCGATCGCGACGCAGCTCGGCTGCGTGGTCGGCACGTCGATGCGCTCGGTTTCCACACCATCGGGACCGTAGCGCACCACGCGCGCGCCGCCCCACTGCGCGTTCCACAGGCCGCCGTCGCTGTCGACGGTCGAGCCGTCGGGGATGCCGTTCGCATCGGTTAGACGCGTGAACACGCGATCGTTCGCGATGCTGCCGTCCGCGCGATAGTCGCACGCGCGGATTTCACGCGTCGGCGAATCGCAGTAGTACATCGTCGCGCCGTCGGGACTGAATGCGATGCTGTTCGAAATTGCCGGCGCTGGCAACGGTAAGCGTTCGAGCGATAGATCGTGATTCAACCGATAAAAGCCGGCGACCCTCTGCCGTTGCCCGCTTTCGTCCTTGGTGCCGAACACGAAGCGCCCTTGCCGATCACAGCGGCCATCGTTCACGCGCGTGTTCATGCCGGGTTCGACGTCGACGATCCGCTGCGTAGTGCCGGTCTGCAGATCGAAAAACGCGAGATGCGATGCGAGCCCGAGCAGCACGTAGCGCGGGTTTTCGCACAACGCGAAGGTGGCGAGCCGCTCGGGCATGTCGAACGAATCGCTGCTGCCGTCGGCCGGATCGTAGCGCCACAGCCGCGCGCCCTCGATATCGGTCCAGTAGAAACGGCCGCTGCGGGCGCACCAGGTCGCGCCTTCGCCGAGTTCGCACTGCGCGTCGAGCAGCAGCGTGGCCCGCTGCACGCGCGGGTTGCCGCTCACGCCCAGCCTCCGTCCACGACGATGTCCTGCGCGGTGATCATGCGGCTGTCGTCGGCGGCGAGGAACAGCGCCATGCGCGCGAGGTCGGCCGGCATCAGCTCGGCGTCGATGCACTGGCCTTCCTTGATCTGCCGGCGGCCGTTGTCGTCGAGCCACAGGCGCAGCTGCTTCTCGGTCATCACCCAACCGGGCACCAGCGTGTTGACGCGGATATTGAAGTGGCCGAGGTCGCGCGCGAGCCCGCGCGTGAGCCCCTGCACCGCCGACTTCGACATCACGTACACCGGATAGCCGCCGTTCTTCAGCATCCAGCTGATCGAGCCGAGGTTGATGATCGAGCCGCTGCGCGCGGCCTTCATGTCCTCCATCACGGCCTGCGCCGCGAAGAACTGGTGGCGGATATTGACGGCGATGCCCGCGTCGAACGACTCGCGCGTGACGTCGGCAATCTGATGGCGCTTGTCGTTCGCCGCGTTGTTGATCAGCACCTGGATCGGACCCAGCGCCGCCTTCACATCGGCGATCGCTTTTTGCAGCGCGTCGACATCGGTCAGGTCGCAGGGGAGAAACAGCGGCTTGTGCTTCGAATCGCCGAGCTGGTCGGCGAGGGCTTCGCCGGCGCTCGCGTCGATATCGAAGAACGCGACGCGCGCGCCCTGCGCCGCGAAGTGCTCGACGAACGATGCGCCGATGCCGGTCGCGCCGCCCGTGATCAGCACCGTACGGTCGACGAGGCTCGGATAGCGCGCGTACGCGGTGTCAGCGAGACTGACGTTTGCATTGGCCGGAGACGACATCGTTCGATTCCTTTATGAGCTTGGGATGGGGTGAAAGCGACTCAGTCGCGCGAGCCGCGGTTCTTCAACTGGTCGAGCAACACGGCCGCGAGCAGGATCGCGCCGCGCACCAGGTACTGGTAGAACGCGTCGATGTTCAACAGGTTCATCACGTTCTCGACCGTGCCCATGATCAGCACGCCGATCACGACGCCCGAGATCGTCGCGCGGCCGCCCAGCAGCGACACGCCGCCGAGCACGCACGCGGAGATCACGTTCAGCTCGAAGCCTTCGGCGGCATTCGGCTGACCCGACGTGATACGCGACGCGAGAATCACGCCGGCGAGCGCGGTGACGGCGCCCTGGATCAGGAAGATGTAGACGCGCGTGCGCTCGACGTTGATACCGGCGAGCCGCGACGCTTCCGGATTACCGCCGATCGCGAGCGTATTGCGGCCGTACACGGTCTGGTTCAGCATCACGCCGAACACGATGAAGCAGATCAGCGTGACCCAAATCGGCAGCGACACGCCGAAGAACGTCAGGCCGCCCAATGCGATGAAGGTATCCGACGACACGCCGACCGCCTGACCATGCGACACGATGAAACCGAGGCCGCGGACGATTTCCATCGTCGCGAGCGTGGTAATCAGCGCGTTGATGCGCAGATAAGCGATCACCGCGCCGTTGACGAAACCGATCACCCCGCCCGCCGCGACCGCCGCGATGATCGCGATGACCGTGCTGTTGGTCGCGTTGAGCACCATCGCGCACAGCACGCCGGCGAATGCGACGGTCGAGCCGACCGACAGGTCGAAGTCGCGCGACGCGAGGCAGAACATCATCGTGCACGCGACCATGCCGATCTGCGAGATCGACAGAGCGAGGCCGAGCATGTTCTCGATCGAGAAGAAATGATCGACGGTCAGCGACATCGTGACGAACATCACGATGAAAATCACGATCAGGCTGTACTCGGTGATCTGCTGCCACCACTTGGCCTTGTCGCTGGTCTGCGGAATCAGCGCGTCGGCCGCGCTCTTGGCGGCCTGCTGCGCGAGGTTTTCTCTGGCTTGCATGTTCAATACTCCTCCCCGTTCCCCACGGGTTGCGGACTCTCGTCCGGATAAGGTTCAGGCCGCGCGCGAGCCGCTCTGGTTGGCTGCGTTGGCGTTCGTGTTCGAGTCACCAGGTAGCGCGGTCGAGCTTTGCGGCAGCGCGAGGCTCAGCACCGACTGCTCGGTCGCATCCTTGCGCGCGAGCTCGCCGGAAATGCGGCCCTGGCGCATCACGACGATCCGGTCGGACACGCCGAGCACTTCGGGCAACTCCGACGAAATCATCACGATCGCGCAGCCGCGCTCCGCGAGCTGATAGATCACGTTATAGATCTCGTGCTTCGCGCCGACGTCGATGCCGCGCGTCGGTTCGTCGAGAATCACGACCTTCAGATCTGGCTCGGCGAGCCAGCGCGACAGAATCGCCTTCTGCTGGTTGCCGCCCGACAGGAAGCGGATCTTCTGCCGGCGATGCGGCGTCTTGATCTTCAGCAGCTTGATGAAACGGTCCGCCGTCTGCGCCTCTTTCTTGCGATCGAGAAACACGCCCGCGCGCAGATAGTGACGGCGGCAGCTGATGTTGATGTTCTCCGCGACGCTCGCCATCGCGACGATGCCTTCTTCCTTGCGATCCTCGGGGCACAGCACGATGCCGTGTTTGATCGCCTCGCCCGCGCTGCGCACCTTGATCGGCTTGCCGTCGAGCACGAGTTCGCCGCCCTTGCGATGCTCGGCGCCGTACACCAGATGCATCAGCTCGCTGCGGCCCGCGCCGACGAGTCCGAAGAAGCCGACGATTTCGCCGCGCCGCACCTCGAAGCTGGCCGGCTGCGCGAGCGGATGACCTTCGATCGCCTTCGCCGCGAAGCGCACTTCGCCGAGCGGCCGCGCCGTATAGCTATAGATGTCCGAAATTTCGCGCCCGACCATCTCGCTCACGATCGTGTCGCGCGATACGCCTTCGAGCGTCGGATGCGACGCGACCTTGCGGCCGTCGCGGAAGATCGTGCACGCGTCGCACAGCTCGTAGATCTCGTCCATGCGGTGCGAGATGTAGATCATCGCGCGGTTGTCGGCGCGCAGATCGCGCACCAGCTTGAACAGCACCTCGGTCTCGCGATGCGACAGCGAACTGGTCGGCTCGTCGAGCGCGATCACGCGCGCATTGCGCATCAGCGCCTTGCAGATTTCGACCATCTGCCGCTGCGCGATCGACAGCTTGCGCAGTTTCGCGTTCGGATCGAGCGCGACGCCCATCGCTTCGAGCCGCTCGCGCACGAAGCGCTTCGCCTCGCGCTTGTTGACCCAGCCGAGCGCGTTGGGCAGTTGGCCGAGCAGGAGATTTTCCGCGACCGTGAGGTCCGGTACGTACTGCAGTTCCTGGTGAATCACCGCGATGCCGGCACCGATCGACGCGGCCGCGCTCGGAAAGCGCACCTCCTTGCCGTCGATCATCATGTGGCCCGAATCGGGCTGATACTCGCCGCCGAGAATTTTCAGCAGCGTCGATTTTCCCGCGCCGTTTTCGCCCATCAGGCCGTGCACCTGGCCGACGTTGACGTCGAAGGACACACCGTCGAGCGCACGCACGCCTGGAAAAACCTTGCCGATATTGTCAAAACGTAGCGTCGCTGACACTTCGCCTCCTCATCCCTCATGTAGACCGTACGCGCGCCGCCCTCCGCAACAGGCGGAGAAAGCGGCGCGCCGGCGGTGTACTTCATGTCACCGCAAGACCCGCGATTACTTCGACGCGAGGCCCATCTTCTCGCGCACTTCGCCGACGTTGTCGCGCGTCGCCAGCATGCCGGTCGTCAGCGTCAGCAGCGGCGGCTCCTTGCCCTGGGTGATCCACGAGTACATCAGTTCCGAGGTTTCCTCGCCGTGGCGCTTCGGGCTGATGATCACGGTGCCGAAGAAGCCCGTCGGCTGCGGCTTCTTGAACTCGTTCAGCGCGGATTCCGAGCCGCCGATGCCGATACCGATCATGTTGTCGGCCTTGAAGCCACGGCCTTCCGCCGCGCGCACCGCGCCGAGCACGCCTTCGTCGTTCAGCGCGTAAGCGACCCAGTGCTTGAACTGCGGGTTCTTCGTCAGCGCGATGTTGGCGGCGTTGAAAGCGTTTTCCGTGTCGGTCTTCGCTTGCGGCGCGGTGATCACGTTCGCTTTCGGGAAGCCCGCGGCGACCAGCGCGTCGGTCGCGCCGGTGGTGCGGTCATGCGCGGTCGGCAGCTGTTCATAGGTCACGTCGATCGCGCCGACGTCCTTCATGTCCCAGCCGCGCTTCTTGATTTCAGCCGCGATGCCGTCGCCGACCTGCTTGCCGATGTTATACGCCGAGATGCCCATATGCGGCACCGCTTCGATCGGCTTGCCCGCGCCGTCGACGAGGCGGTCGTCGACCGTCATCATCTTCAGGCCGTCGGCTTTCGCCTTCGCGACGATGCCCGGCCCGAGCTTGACGTCGGGCGTGCAGATCACGAAGCCCTGCGCCTTCTGCGCGGCGAGGTTATCGATTGCGCTCATCACCTTCTCGCCCGACGGCGCGCCGATCTTCACGAGCGTGAAGCCCTTCTCCTTGGCGGCGATCTCGGCGAACTTCCATTCGTCCTGGAACCACGGCTCTTCCGGCTGCTTCACGAGGAAGCCGATCTTGACCGTATCGGCAGCCTGTACGACCGGCGCGTTGAAGAGCACACCCGTCGCCGCCGCTGCCAGCGTGAGGAAAATTCTGCGTTTCATGATGCGTGTCTCCTGACTAATTGATAACGAGAAGGTAATCGGCCGCGTCTTCTAATACCGGTCCTGACACACGCGGCCAGCGCGTCGTCCGGTGTTCTGTGCGTCTCTTCGCGATGCGAATTCAGTCGTGATACAGCGCCGAGCGGCCGCCATCGACGGTGATGCAGCTCGCGTTGATGAACGGCGCCTCGTCCGATGCGAGGAACACCGCGGTCATCGCCACTTCCTCCGGGCGCCCGATGCGCTTCATCGGCTGCAGATCGAGCGTCGCCTGCTGCGCGGCGGCCGGATCGGGCTGCTCGTTCCACCAGTCGTGCGTCAGCTGCGTCTCGATGTAGCCCGGTGCGATCGCGTTCACGCGCACGTTGCACGGCGCGTACTCGATGCCGAGCGCGCGCGTGAGGCCGATCACGCCATGCTTCGCGACCGGATACGGGAAGCAGCCCGGAATGATCTTGAACGCGTGGGTCGACGCGATGTTCACGATGCTGCCCGCGCCGCGTTCGACCATCCCCGGCAGCACCGCGCGACAGCCATTCCACACGCCGTCGAGATCGACCGCGAAGCAGCGCCGCCAGTCGGCGTCCGTCATCGTCAGCGGATCGCAAAACACGTTGATGCCCGCGTTGTTGACGAGGATGTCGAGCGCACCGAACGCGCGCTCGCCTTCGCTCACCGCGTGCCGCAGCGACGCGGGTTGGGTCACGTCGGTCTGCACCGCGAGCACGCGCGCGCCTGCGCCGACTTCCGCCTCGATCCGCGCCGCCGTGCGCTGCGCCGTGTCGAGATCGAGTTCCGCCAGCACGACCGCCGCGCCCTCGCGCGCGAATGCGAGCGCGATCGCCGCGCCGATGCCGCGCCCGGCGCCGGTCACTAGAGCGGCTTTGCCGGCGAGCCGGTTCATTTCTTCGCTCCTGCGCGAGCGATCCGCAGACCGTTGATGAACGCCTTCGCATGCGACGCGGTCACCGCCGCGCTTTGGCCCGGCTTGTACAGCGCCGAGCCGAGGCCGAAACCGTTGGCGCCGGCGCTCAGGAACGGCCCCATGTTGTCCGGGTTGATGCCCCCGACCGGCACGAGCGGCACCTGCGCGGCGATCACCGCGCGCCATGCCTTGACGACCTGGCAGCCGAGCTGCTCGGCGGGGAACATCTTCAGCACGTCCGCGCCGTTCTTCAGCGCGATGAACGCTTCGGTCGGCGTCGCGACGCCGGGCGCGCAGGCGAGGCCGCGCGCCTTCGCGGCGATCACGACATCCGGATCGCTGTGCGGCATCACGATGAGCTCGCCGCCCGCCGACTTCACGTCGTCGACGTACAGCGGATGCAGCACCGTGCCCGCGCCGACGATCGCGTCGGCCGGCAGCACCTTGCGGATCGCGGAGATGCTGTCGAACGGCTGCGGCGAATTGAGCGGTACTTCGACGATGCGAAAACCCGCTTCGTACAGCGCTTGACCGTGATCGGCCGCGTCGGCGGGCGTGACGCCACGCATGATCGCGATCAGCGGACAGACTTCGAACGCGGCGATCAGACCCGCGTGCGGCATGTAGGGTCCGGGCAGATTGATATGTGGTTGCATGTCGGTTCCTTGTTTCGTGAGCGTCGTAAAGGCTCTGCCGCCGGTCAGCCCGCGCGCGCCGCCTGCGCGGACGGCTGCACGAGCCCCGCTGCTACCGCAACGCGCCACAGGCCGCGTTCGGTCGCGTGCCTGACCGGCTCCGCGCGCAGACAGCCGAATTGCGCGAGCGCGAGGCGGTAGCGCTCGCATAGCGCGTCGTTGCCGATCAGCCGCAGACTCTGCTGCGCGAGCGAGCTGCCTTGCTGAGCGAGCACCGCTTCGAGGCCGGCGAGTTCGTGTCCGATCAGCAGGCCCGACAGATAGTCGGGCTGTGCGTCGCTCGACAGCGCGCCGGTCAAGCCGAGCGTGCGCGTGCTGAACACGGTCGCGAGCACGCCCGCCTGACCTTTCTCGCGCGCGATGTTCACACCGCGCAAAAATGCTTCGGTATCCGGCCGATCGGGCGTGACCATCGTACGGCCGAGAATCGTGTGCTCGCGCAGCGCGGCGAATACTTCGCCAGTCATGAAGGTGTGAAAACGCTCGATGCGCTCCGCCTGCACGACCGCCCATTTCGCGTGCGTGCCGGGCAGGCCGATCAGTGAGCGAGCGTTGCTGTCGACGGCGCTCGTGCCTTGCGCGCCGTTCGCATCCGCGCTGAGCGCGCCGAAAATCTGCGTCTCCTCGCCGCGCATCACGTTCGGCAATTCGCCGCGTTGCAGCACGCCCGGCACGATATGCAGCGTCGCGCCGCGCGCGGTCTGCACGCGGACGATGCCGGCCACCAGCGCATCGGCGTTCGCGGGCGTCTCGACATACGGCGCTTCGAGCCAGCCCTGCGCGCTGCCCACCATCCCCGCCGCGATCACCGGCACGCCGCGCCCATGCTCGAGCCACGCGCCGCAGGCGTCGTCGAACGCCGCGTCGAAGCCGCCCTCGGCCGCGCTGCGCGGCAGATTCATAATGCCGGCCGACGATGCGCGCGTCGCCAGCACGCGACCGTGCACGTCCAACAGATACGCGCGCAGCGACGTCGTGCCCCAGTCGAGCGCGATCAGCGCGGCATGCGTGAAATCGACGGCGGCGGTATCCGTGCCATCGGTCGCGTCCGGCTGCACGCCCGATGTGGGCCCGGCGGGCGCCTGGTGGTTCGCCAGCGTGGCGGTGCCCGCTTGTTTCATCGCTTGATCCTGCGCGTGGCCGGTTGCGGTGCGCGCCAACCGAGTTCTTCCGAAATCGCGCGCGCCTCGCGCTGCACGACCGGAATCAGTTCGTCCATCCGTTCGAGCGGCATATACGGAATCGTGCTCGCCACCGACAACGCCGCGACGATCGCGCCCGACGCATCGCGCACCGGCGCCGCGACGCAACGGATCGACGCTTCGTTCTCTTCGAGATCGAACGTGTAGCCGCCGGCCGCGTAGTTCGTCATGCGCTGCAGGAAGGTCGGCGCGTCGGGGCGGTTGTCGGGCTTGAAGCTGACGCCCGCGAGCGCGCGGCGCGACGCCTCGAACAGCGACTGCCATGCGTCCGGCGCGAGGTCGAGCATCATCGCCTTGCCGATGCCGGTCGACGCGAGCGGCATCCGATGGCCGACCCGCGAGCGCATTTCGAGGCCGCGCGTGCCGGGGATCTTGTCGATGTACAGCACGTCGTCGCCGTCGCGCACGCCGAGGTGGATCGTGTCGAGCGTCTGCTCGGCCAGCGCCTGCAGGTGCGGACGCGCGACGGCCGTCAGCGGCATCTGTTCGAGCGCGATCGTGCCGAGCTCGATCAGCTTCGGCCCGAGCAGATAGCCGCCCTGCACCTGGCGCAGATAGCGCGCCTGCACGAGGCTGCTGACCAGTCGATGCGTGGTGCTGCGGGTGGTGCCGAGCGCGGCGCCGAAGCTGCGCAGATCGCGCACGCCGGCCGCCGCCGCCTCGAGAATCGCGAGGCCGCGCAACAGTGTCTGTGTGCCGGCCTGCTGCGGCGTGATTTCCAGCAGCGTGACCGGCAGCCCGAGTCCGTCGACGGTTGCCGCGCGCTGCACCGGGCGCGACGCCCTTGCGGTTGCGGACGCACTGGCGGCGACATTGGCGGTGACGGCTGAAGCCTCGCGCGGCGCGGGATTCGCGGCGCGGTCCGGCGCGCCGTTCGACCCCGGCGCCGCCTCGGTCGGGCTAGCCCCGTGAGTAGGCATCGCTTTGTTCATGGCGATTCGCTTTCGGATGGTTTCTGCGCTTAGCGCGCGGGGCCGGAGAACAGGGCGGGAACGCGTGCGGCGCCGCGCTCGCGCGGCTGCTGTGGTTGGCTGCCAGACATGTTGGCCTCGTCTCCGGTTTTTTGTGTCGCGGTTCGCTGTTTCAGCGCGCTGGAGCGCCTACTTGCGATGCATGTTGGCTTGGATTGTAGGGCGACTTTTGAGAATCACCAATATGTGAATGTTGAGTCCAGATAGTGAGATTTTAGTTGGCGATCAACTGTTTAGCGGAACGCCGCGCCTCCGCGATATGGCGCAAAAAAGCCCGCGCGAGGCGGGCTCGGAACTGAAAACCAGGGGATCGACAGCGCTTGTCAATCCGGCAATTCTGCCGCGCCCATCCGCCGCGCGATGACTCGCGCGCGTTGCGTGAGATACGCCGAATTCCTGTGTTCATCGAAATACTTGGGGCGCGGCAGCATCACCGCGAGCCGCGCCGACTGCGCGGCCGTGAGCTTGCTCGCCGACGTCTTGAAGTAGTACTGCGCGGCCGCCTCCGCGCCGTACACGCCGTTGCCCCATTCGACCGAGTTCAGATAGATCTCGAAGATGCGCTGCTTGTCCATCTGCGTTTCGAGCATCCACGTGATGATCAGCTCCTGGCCCTTGCGGATATAGCTTTTCTCGCGCGACAGGAACAGGTTGCGCGCAAGCTGCTGCGAGATCGTCGAGCCGCCGCGCACGATCCGGCCTTGCGCCTTGTTGCGCTCCCATGCCTGCAGCATCGCGTCGGTTTCGTAGCCTTTGTTGTTGACGAAGTTCGCGTCTTCGGACGCGATGATCGCGCGCTTCAGGTTGCGCGAAATCTGCTCGTACGGCACCCACGTGCGCTGCACCGACAGATCCGGCCGGTCCTGCGACAGACGCCACGCGTCCGAGCGCATGAACGCGGTCGAGCGCGGATTGACGACGTTCCAGATCGCGATCTGCGCGAAGTAGTACGCCTGCGTCGCGAGCCAGGCGATGACCACGACCGCGATCAGCCAGGCGAGCCAGCGCAGCGGGCCGGCCTGGCCGCGCGAACCGTTGGCGCGCCGCGTCGCTGTCATGGTGCGTGCTATCCGCGCGCTGACGTTATGCGGGCGACGGCGCCGTCAGCAGCGCGCGCAACTCGGCGAGCACCGGCGCGCCGTCGGGGCGCACACCGCGCCACACATAGAACGATTCGGCGGCCTGCTCGACCAGCATGCCGAGGCCATCGGCGCCGCGCGCGCCGAGCTTCGCCGCGTGCTGCATGAAGACGGTCGGATGCGCGCTGTACATCATGTCGTAAGCGAGCGTGCCGTTGCCGAACGCGCGGTCGTCGCACTCCGGCAGCGACGCATCGAGGCTGCCCGCGGTCGCGTTGACGATCACGTCGTACTGCCCCGCTTCGATCGCGCGGGCGCTGCCGCCGCTCAGACGGCAGTGCGCGTCGCCGGCAGCCTGAGCGAACTGGTCGACCAGCGCCTCGGCCTTCTGTGCCGTGCGGTTGACGATCGTCAGCGTATGCGGCGTGCGGTCGAGCATCGGCAGCACCACACCGCGCGCGGCCCCGCCCGCGCCGAGCAGCAGGATGCGCGCGCCTTTCAGCGACACACCGAGATTCACCTCGATGTCGCGCACGAGGCCGAAGCCATCCGTGTTGTCGCCGTAGATGCCGCCGGCGTCGACCCTCAGCGTGTTTACCGCGCCGGCCGCCGCGGCGCGAGGCGACAGCGTGTTCGCGAACGCATGCGCGTCGAGCTTGAACGGCACCGTCACGTTCAGGCCGCGCCCGCCCGCTTCGATGAACGCGCGCACGTGCGGCACGAACGCGTCGACCGGCGCGAGCAGAGCGCCGTACTCGACCGGCTCGCCGGTTTGCGCGGCGAAGCGGCCGTGGATGAACGGCGACTTGCTATGTCCGACCGGATTGCCGATGACCGCGTAGCGGTCGCGCGTTGGGTTGCCGCTCATCGTCCCGGCTCCGTGATGTGTTGGTCGTTGTCGGCGGTGTTCGATGCGGCGTTGCCGTTGCCGTTGCCGTTGCCGCTTGCCGCGGATTCGTCGGCGCCGGGGTTGTCGTTCGGATTGCCGCCGTCGGCTTCGGCTTGCGCCTCCGCTTCGCTTTCGGCGCTGTCGTCCGCTGCGTCGAGCAACTCTTCGTCGCCCTCGTCCTCGCCTTCTTCGGCTTCGGCGCCGCTCGTCACGGTCGGCGCATCGAGCACGTGCAACAGACGCACCGACGCTTCGATCGTCAGTTCATCGATCGACATCACTTCCAGCTGCAAACGCGTGCCGCGCGCATGCACGCCGAGACCCGGCACGTGCAGCAGCAGCGGAATTTCCTCGAGACGCACGAGATCGCCCTTCACGACCGACGCGACCACCTGCTTGCGGTTTTCCTGCGTGAGCCAGCGCAGACACCAGAAGTACTCCATGCGGCGCTGGTAGTCGGCGTACGCGGTGTAGGTGTCGTCGAAGCCCTGCACGACCGCGAACAGATCGGCGTCCTTCGGCTTGAACGGCGCGGCGAGCTTCGCGGTCACGCCATGCTGCACGCACGCGATCAGCTGCCACTGGTTCACGAGGTCGACGTAGCGGCGCAGCGGCGACGTGCTCCACGCGTATTGCGAGACCCCGAGCCCTTCGTGCGGCGCCGCGTTGGTCTGCATGCGCGTGCGCTTCGGGCCGCTTGGCGCGCCGAACGCGCGCTGTGTGCGATAGATGCCCGGCACGCCGTGATCATGCAGGAACGCGCCCCACGACGAGTTCGCGAGAATCGCCAGCTCGGCGACGATCGTGTCGAGCGGCGAGCCGCGCCGGCGCGGCGTGATCGTGATGTGCTCGCCGTCGACGTAGAAATTGAAGTCGGTATTGCGCTGCACTTCACGGCGCAGGCCGTAGCCGGCGCGCGCGGTCTGGCGCTTTTCGAACAGTGCTTGCGCGAACGGCCACAGCACGGCGATATCGTCCTTGTGCGGATACTCGCCGGTGCCCTCGGCGAGCGCCTGCTCGGTGACGACTTCGTCGAGCGTGTTGTGACGCAGGTTGTTCTTCACGAACACGCGCTCGGCGCGCGTTTCGCTCGCGACGATCTCCTGCGTCTCGCGATTGACGATCACATACAGCGACAGCGCCGGCCGATACCCGCCCTCGGCGAGCGTGAAGGTGTCGACGACGCTGTCGGGCAGCATCGTGATCTTGTCGCCGGGCATGTAGACCGTCGACAAACGCGCACGCGCGATCGCATCAACGTCGTCGCCGCGCTGAATGCCGAGCGCCGGCGCGGCGATGTGCACGCCGATCCGCACGCGGCCGTCGGCCAGATGCTCGACCGAGAATGCATCGTCGATTTCGGTCGTGGTGATGTCGTCGATCGAGAACGCTTCGACGTCGGCCTGCGGCAGATCGTCGGGCACGTTCGCGGCCGCAACGGTCGGGAAGCCGGTGCCGTGCGGAAAGTACTCGGACAGGAATTTCGCTTCGTGCAGCGCGCGCGGCGACGCTATCGCGCCGCATTCGAGCATCAGCCGCGCCTGCGAGATGCCGCGCGCGGCCGCGGCGCCCTCGAGCGCCTTGTACTCGATCGTGTTCTTGTCGGGCTTAGTCAGGAGCGCGAGGCCCTTGCCGCCCGCGAACGCTTCCGGCAGACGGCCTGCCTTCAGTTCTTCCTCGTACTGCGCCTGCACGAGCGCCTGCTGGCGCTTGCGCTCGAGGCCCGCGAGCGCCATCTTCAGCTGCTCTTGCGGCGCGCGCTGGTACATGCCGCGGCCCTTGCGGCGGAAGTACACCGGCGAGCCGTGCATGCGCAGCACCAGCGCCGCGCGCTCGATCGCGCCGAAGCTCGCGCCGAAGTACTCGGCGCCCAGCGTCGCGAACGGGAATTCATCGTCCGGCGCGCATTCCCACAGGAAGTCCAGATCGATCTCCTGCGCCAACGTGTCGGCCTGCTGCATCAGTTCGGCCGCGGTGGGCTTTTCGAACTCGATCAGCACGTCTTTCGCGCGCACCTTCGCGCGCCGGCCGCCCGGCAACTCGACCTGAAACGCGTCACCCTGACGCGACAGCACGCTGCCGGCCTTGAAACTGCCCGATTCCTCGAAGAAAACGTTCACTCAATACTCTCGTTCTGACTTGCATCTGCCGGCGCGCCCGACGCCCTGTGGCGATCGATCACTGCATGAGCGGCACGGCAACCTGTTCGTGATAGTGAATCCGCGGCGCGCACTGCGCGTGCCAGCGGGTTGAATCTTGCGACCAGCGGTGGCGGTCGGTGTGTCTTTCCGGCCGATGTCCTTGCGGGGATCGGTGCCGCCGCCCTTGCGCGCCGTCAGGCCGCCGCGCGTGGCGCCGGCGGCTCGACGTGTTCGCCGTCGCAGAAGGCCAGCACGTCGTCGAGATACTGCGCGAACTCGCTGATCGCGTGGTCGCTGCCTTCGATCAGCGTGGTGCGCGCGCCCGGATAGTGCGCGAGCATTTCGCGATAGTCGAGCACTTCGTCGCCGGTGGCTGCCATCAAATAATAGCGTTCGGGCCGCGTGATCGACGCCACGCCGAGCGCGCGCAATTCATCCAGATGATGCGGCTCGACGACGATGCTGCCGCCGCCATGCCACAACGGCTGCTCGCCGAGATACGCGCTCAGGTCGCGCTGCGGCACGACCGCCGGGTTCAGCAGCACGGCCGGCCAGCCGTGCTTCTCGGCCAGATGGGTGGCGAAGTAGCCGCCGAGCGAACTGCCGATCACCGTCACCTGCCGTGCATCGCCGTTCGCACGTGCGGCGGCGACCCGCGATTCGGCAAGCGCCACGGTTTCGAACGGCGACACCGGCAGCATCGGGCAACACCACTCGTCGGCGCGGCCGAGTTCTGCCAGACGCGTCGCGAGCAGACGCGCCTTGAACGAATTCGGCGACGAACGGAAACCGTGCAGGTAGAGAATCACGACGCGCCTCGCGTCGAAAGACCGTCGAGCAGCTTCTGATGTACGCCGCCGAAGCCGCCATTGCTCATCACCAGAATCTGGTCGCCGGGACGCGCGGCGTGGACTACCGCCTTCACGAGCGCGTCGAGGTTGTCGAAGGCCTGCGCCTTGCCGTCGAGCGGCGCGAGCGCTTCGCCGAGGTTCCAGCCGAGCGCGTCTCGCCCGCTCGGCGCGCCGTAGCCGAACACGAGGTCGGCGTCCGCGAGGCTTGCCGGCAGTTGCGCTTTCATCACGCCGAGCTTCATCGTGTTCGAGCGCGGTTCGAGCACCGCGAGAATTCGCGTGTTGTCGCGGCCGACCCGCGCACGCAGCCCGGCCACCGTCGTCTCGATCGCGGTGGGGTGATGCGCGAAGTCGTCATATACGGTCACGCCGTCGACGCTGCCGCGCACTTCCATGCGGCGCTTCACGTTGCGGAAGCTCGACAGCGATTTCGCGGCCTGCGCGGGCGGCACGCCGACGTGGCGCGCGGCGGCGATCGCGGCGAGCGCGTTCATGCGGTTATGTTCGCCCTGCACCTGCCAGTCGACCACGCCGACGCGCTCGCCGCTGTGATAGACGGCAAAGCGTTCGTCGACGGGCACGCCCTGCTCCGCCGGCTGGATCTCCCAGCCACCCTGCACCCCGAAGCGCTCGACCTCGCTCCAGCAGCCGCGCGTCAGCACGCGCTCGAGCGCGTCCTCGCGGCCGTTCGTGACGACGCGGCCAAGGCGCGGCACTGTACGGATCAAATGGTGGAACTGCGTTTCGATCGCGGCGAGATCAGGGAAGATGTCGGCGTGATCGAATTCGAGATTGTTCAGCACCGCCGTTTTCGGGCGGTAATGGACGAACTTCGAGCGTTTATCGAAGAATGCGGTGTCGTATTCGTCGGCTTCGATCACGAAGAAGCTCGAATCGGTGAGCCGCGCCGACACGCCGAAGTTCAGCGGCACGCCGCCGATCAGAAAGCCCGGATTCAGGCCCGCGTCTTCGAGCAGCCAGGTCAGCATCGAGCTCGTGGTGGTCTTGCCGTGCGTGCCGGCCACGGCCAGCACCCATTTGCCGTTCAGCACGTGCTCGCCGAGCCACTGCGGACCGGACACGTACGGCAGGCCGCGATCCAGAATCGCTTCCATCAGCGGATTGCCGCGCGTGACCACGTTGCCGATCACGAACAGATCCGCGTTCAGGCCGTTCAGCTGTTCCGCGTCGTAACCCTCGATCAGACGGATGCCTTGCGCCTCGAGCTGCGTGCTCATCGGCGGATAGACGCCGGCGTCGCAGCCGGTCACCGTGTGGCCCGCATTGCGCGCGAGCACCGCGAGTCCGCCCATGAAGGTGCCGCAGATGCCGAGGATGTGGATATGCATAAGCCTGTCGTGCCGTGGGGGCGTTTTTTGCGAGGGATGGGAGGCCGCAGGACGGCCGGAACGACCGTCTGCAAAGGACGCCTATTGTAACCGACACGGCGCTCGCCGCCCCTGCGGGCCACGCCCGGCGCCGCCCCGTCCGGGCCGCCTAGCCGCGTCGCCAGGCCCGATCTAGTATGATGCAGGGATGGTCCGCAAATCACATTTCGATCCGCAACGCGTGCGCGAGGAAATCGCGATCGCGGCTGCGCGCATGATTGCCGAAGACGGTCTGGACTACGCCAGCGCGAAGCGCAAGGCGGCCCGGCAGGTCGTCGGCGAAACCCGTATTGCCGGCGAATGGCTGCCGGACAACGACCAGATCGAAGACGAAATCCGCGAATATCAATCGCTGTTCCAGGGCGACAGCCAGCCGGCGCTCTTGCGGCGGCTGCGTGTGATCGCGGTCGACTGGATGGAGCGGCTCACGCCGTTCAATCCGTATCTGACGGGCGCGGTACTCGGCGGCACGGCCGGCGAGCATTCGGACGTGCATCTGCAGGTCTTTTGCGACAACCCGAAGGAAGTCGCGATCTACATGCTCAATGCGAACATCCAGTACGACGTGTCGGAAACGCGCCATTTCGCGGGACGTGGCTATGTGGAGACGCTGAGCTTTCTGTGGCGTCCCGCGGACGACCGCAACGCCGAGCCGGTCGGCATCCATGTAGCGCTGTACGAAACCGACGACCTGCGCGGCGCGGTGCGCGCCGACGCACGCGGCCGCACGGCGCGGGCGAACCTGCAGGCGGTACAGGCGCTGCTCGACGGCGACCAGGTGCCATCCTTCACCAATTGATCAGACAGAGCGGAGCACGATGAACACAAGACGTATGCTGGCGGGCGTGGCCGTTGCGCTGCTCGCCGCGGGCGGCGGTGTGCTGGCCAATCACTGGCTCAATCGCGGCGCCGACGTCGCGTACGCGGCGCAGGGTGGGTCACAGCCTGATACCCCCGCGAGTCCCGTCCAGCAGCTGTGGAGTGCGCCGGTCACGAATGTCGACGGCAAGCCGCAGTCGCTGAGCATGCTCAAGGGCCACCCTATCGTCGTCAACTTCTGGGCGTCGTGGTGTGGCCCGTGCGTCGAGGAAATGCCTGAGCTGTCGCAGATCCAGCGCGAATACGCGAAGAAAGGCATCCAGTTCGTCGGTCTCGGCGTCGACTCGGAAAAAAACATCCAGACCTTCCTGCAGAAGGTCAAGGTCGCGTACCCGATCTACGTGACCGGTTTCGGCGGCGCCGACCTCGCGCGCGCGTTCGGCAACAATGCGGGCGGCTTGCCGTTTACCGTCGTGATCGACGCAAAAGGCAACATCCGCTCGACAAAATTGGGCCAGATCGACCCCGCGGCCCTGCGTCGGACGCTCGACACGCTATAAATTTCCCGATTTCTGACCCTGCGCTTGTTGGCGCCCGCTTGCGTGCAGAACGAGCGAAAATGCGCGGATAATCCCCGATTTTGAGTGAAGTTCGGCTCACGGCTGTGCGGCGGCCCGCCCCGGCCGTCGCCGCGTACGCGCGCGAAACTAGACAAGTTTCTCTAATCAGCGCTAAAGTGCGCGCAATTCCACGGAAAAAGAAGCGACCATGACGCGCCTGCTGGTACTGCACGGACCCAACCTCAACCTTCTCGGCACCCGGGAACCCGAGGTCTACGGTCGCGTGACCCTGCCGCAGATCGATCAGGCGCTGGCGGACCGTGCAGCCGATGCGGGCGTCGAATTCGCATCATTCCAGAGCAATCACGAAGGCGCGCTGGTCGACCGCATTCAGGCGGCCCGCACCGAGCAAACCGATTTCATCCTGATCAATCCCGCCGCGTACACGCACACGAGCGTGGCCATTCGGGACGCACTAGCGGGGGTCGGCATCCCGTTCGTCGAGGTTCATCTGTCGAACGTGCATCGCCGGGAACCGTTCAGGCATCACTCGTATTTCTCCGACCAGGCAGAGGGCGTGATTTGCGGCCTCGGCTGGAAGGGGTATCTGTACGCGCTCGAATTCGCGCTCGACCGGCTCGCCGCTGGTTCGTCGCGCGGCTGAATCCAAACACGTCCAATTTGAGCCGGCTACTGCACCTTTGCATACGCCGGCACACTACGCATTGAAAGGGGCACCCTGATGGATCTACGTAAACTCAAAACTCTGATCGACCTGGTCTCGGAGTCCGGTATTTCCGAACTCGAAGTGACCGAGGGCGAAGGCAAGGTCCGCATCGTCAAGAATGCGCCGCCGGTTTACGTCCAACCGTCCGCCTCGTACGCCGCACCGCAATTCCCGCAAGCCGCGCCGGCAGCAGTCGAAGCGCCGGCCGCCGCGAACGCTCCGGCCACGCCGGCCGCCGCCGCGCCGCAAGGTCACGTCGTCACCTCGCCGATGGTCGGCACGTTCTACCGCGCGCCGTCGCCGGGTGCCGATCCGTTCGTGCAGGTTGGCGACACGGTCAAGGAAGGCCAGACCATCTGCATTATCGAAGCGATGAAGCTGCTCAACGAGATCGAGGCGGACAAGTCGGGCGTGGTCAAGGAAATCCTCGTCGAAAACGGCCAGGCGGTCGAGTACGGCCAACCGCTGTTCGTGGTCGGCTAACGCGGCACGCACCATTCGCCGCCCGCGCGCCGCTCGTCCCGAGGCGCGCGACCGATCCTCTGCGGCAGCCGGCGTCGTGACCGACCCGGCGCCCATTGATGAGTCGAAAACCCGCTATGTTTGAAAAAATCCTCATTGCCAATCGCGGCGAGATCGCGCTTCGTATCCAGCGCGCCTGCCGCGAGCTCGGCGTCAAGACGGTCGTCGTCTACTCGGAAGCCGACAAGGAAGCCAAGTACGTGAAGCTCGCCGACGAGGCGGTCTGCATCGGCCCGGCCCCGTCGAATCTGAGCTATCTGAACATGCCCGCGCTGATCAGCGCGGCCGAAGTGACCGACGCCGAAGCGATCCACCCCGGCTACGGCTTCCTGTCGGAGAACGCCGACTTCGCCGAGCGCGTCGAGCAGTCCGGCTTCACCTTCATCGGCCCGCGTCCGGAAACGATCCGCATGATGGGCGACAAGGTCACGGCCAAGCAGACCATGATCAAGACCGGCGTGCCTTGCGTGCCCGGTTCGGAAGGCGCACTGCCGGACGATCCGAAGGAGATCGTGAAGATCGCCCGCCAGATCGGCTATCCGGTCATCATCAAGGCGGCCGGCGGCGGCGGCGGCCGCGGCATGCGCGTGGTGCACACGGAAGCGGCGCTCGTCAACGCGGTCAACATGACCCGCGAGGAAGCCGGCCGCGCGTTCGGCAACCCGCAGGTCTACATGGAGAAATTCCTCGAGAACCCGCGGCACATCGAAATCCAGGTGCTCGCCGACTCGTTCAAGAATGCCGTGTGGCTCGGCGAGCGCGACTGCTCGATGCAACGCCGTCACCAGAAAGTGATCGAGGAAGCGCCGGCGCCGGGCATCGCGCGCCGTCTGATCGACCGGATCGGCGATCGTTGCGCGGATGCGTGCAAGAAGATGGGCTATCTCGGCGCGGGCACCTTCGAGTTCCTGTACGAAAACGGCGAGTTCTACTTCATCGAAATGAACACGCGCGTGCAGGTCGAGCATCCGGTGACCGAACTGATCACCGGTGTCGACATCGTGCAGGAACAGATCCGCATCGCGGCCGGCGAGAAGCTCGCGTTCCGTCAGCGCGACATCCAGTTCCGCGGCCATGCGATCGAATGCCGGATCAACGCCGAAGATCCGTTCAAGTTCACGCCGTCGCCGGGACGCCTGACGTCGTGGCATATGCCGGGCGGCCCCGGCATCCGCGTCGATTCGCACGCCTACAATGGTTATTTCGTGCCGCCGAACTATGATTCGATGATCGGCAAGCTGATTGCTTACGGCGCCACGCGCGAACAGGCGATCAGTCGGATGCGTATCGCGTTGTCGGAAATGGTGGTCGAAGGCATTCAGACCAACATCCCGCTGCACCGCGAGCTGATGCTCGACGCGAAGTTCGTCGAAGGCGGCACCAGCATCCATTACCTCGAAAACCGGCTGGCCGCGCGTCAGCAGGTCGCGGAAGAAGCGTAAGTCATGAGTTATCGGGAACTGGTCGCCGAACTGGCGCGCGAGCACGCGGAGGAGTTCTCCGACGCGCTGCTCGAGCTGGGCGCGCTGTCCGTGTCGGTTGAAGATGCCGACGCCGACACGCCCGACGAGCAGCCGCTGTTCGGCGAGCCCGGTCTCGCGCCGGATCGCACGGCATGGCAGCATTCGCGCGTGATCGCCCTGCTCGCGCCGGAGCACGATCCGGCCGTGCTGCTGACCGCCGCGGCCAACGAAATCGGACTCGATGCCGCGCCGTCCTATACCGTGCGCGAGGTCGAGGAGCAGGACTGGGTGCGGCTCACGCAGTCGCAGTTCGATCCGATTCAGATCGGCGAGCGCATCTGGGTGGTGCCGTCGTGGCACGATGCGCCGGACCCTGACGCGCTCGTGCTCGAACTCGATCCGGGCCTCGCGTTCGGCACCGGCAGCCACCCCACCACGCGCCTATGCATGGAGTGGATCGAGCAGTCGATCAAGCCCGGCCAGTCCGTGCTCGACTACGGCTGCGGCTCGGGCATCCTCGCGATTCTCGCGAAGAAGTGCGGCGCCGATCCGGTGATCGGCATCGACATCGATCCGCAGGCGGTCGAATCGGCGCGTCACAATAGCGAGCGCAACCACGCCGACGTCACCTATGGCCTGCCCGATGCCTGCCCGGCCGGCGAATTCGACGTGGTGGTCGCGAACATTCTGTCGAATCCGCTGAAGCTGATGGCGTCGATGTTGTCGTCGAAGGTGAAGCCGGGCGGCCGCATCGCACTGTCGGGGATTCTCGCGCGCCAGGCCGACGAAGTCGCGCAGGTCTACGCCCGCTGGATCGACATCAGCGTGTGGCGCGAACATGAAGGTTGGGTGTGCCTCGCCGGAACGCGCCGCGAAAGCAATTAGAATAAGGCATATTGTCAACCTAACGGCCTCTGGCTCAACGGCTCGATATGCACCTGGCGACGCGTTGCCCCTTCTGCGAAACTGTTTTCCGTCTGCAACCGGCGCAGCTTGCACAGCGCCGCGGCCTCGTGCGGTGCGGGCATTGTCAGGAAGTCTTCGACGCATCGAGCAGTCTGTTCGACGTCTCCGAAGGCGGCGATTTTTCGAACGCCAAACCGGTTGCCGCCGCGGCGGCGATCGAAGCGCTGTCGGGAGTGCGGCAACCAGGCTCGGATTTCAGCAGCGACGCATGGGCCCCGAGCGCGCCGGCTCCGGAACAGGACTCCACCAGCATTTCCCGCAGCACGCTCGACTCCCGTTTGCGCGACCACGCGAGCAGCGTGCCGCTCGCGCCGCTGTCGCTCGGCGGCACCGAGCACGCAACCGTCACGTCGGGCACGCCGCGTCAGGCGACCGAACCTGCACTGCGCGCTGGCGCTTCCCCGGCGCCGCTCTCCCCGGACGATGAGCCGACGCTGGCCGACGCGCCGCTCGAACCGTTCGCCTATCCCGCTGACGACGCGGTCGATGAACCGCCTGTCGCCCCGCCCTCCGCGCCTGCTGCCCCACCGCGAGTCGACAACGAAGCGCCACGCGTCTGGCACAAGGTCGAACGCCCCGAGCCGTCCATGCTCGACGAACCCACGCGGCGTGAGCCGGCAAACCTGCATGGCATGCGCGACAACGAACCGCACTTCGGCGCGGCCGGCGTAGGCGCGGCCGGCGTAGGTGCGGCCGGCGTAGGTGCGGCCGGCTTCGGCGCCGCCGCAGGCGCTGCCGGCGCCGGTGGTCCCGGCGGCCCGCGCCCGCCGGGAGGCCCGGCGCCCGCCCCATCGAGCGGCGAGCCGTTCTCGGTCAATCCTCCGATCAGCGCTGGCGACGATCCGTTTCCGGTTATGCGCGAAACCCGCCCGGTGGACGCCGGTCGCGTCGGCTGGATCGTCGCCGGCGTGGTGCTCGCCGCGCTGCTCGTCATTGCGCTGCTCGCGCAACTCGCGTGGTGGCAACGCGAGACCATCATGGTCAACGTGCCGCGCTCGCAGATCCTGTATGCGCAAGCCTGCGCGCATCTCGGCTGTCAGCTGACGCCGCCGCACGACATCGAAGGCTTGCTGGTCGAGCCCTCCGATCTGCGGCAGATCGACGGCCCGCACAAGCTCGAACTGAAGATGCCGCTGCACAACCGCCTGAACATCGCGCTCGCCTACCCGGCGATCGAACTTACGCTGCTCGACGATCAGAACAACGTCGCGGTGCGGCGCGTGTTATGGCCGCAGGATTACGTGCCACCGGGCACCGTGATCGCGGCCGGCCTGCCCGCGCACGCGACACAGACGATGATCGTGCACCTCGACACCGGCACCGCGATCGCCTCCAATTTCCGCGTGCAGATCTTTTATCCGTAACGCACCCTCGCGCGCCCGCTCCCGAGCGGGCGCATCATTGTCGTCACTGACGCCCTTTTCGGAGCACAACACATGAGTCAAGTCACGCTGGGTGGCAACCCGATCGAAGTAAGCGGCACTTTCCCGTCGGTCGGCCAGCAGGCCGCCGCGTTCTCGCTGGTCGGCCGCGACCTGAAGCCGCTGACGCTCGCCGACTTCGCCGGCAAGCGCAAGGTGCTCAACATCGTCCCGAGTCTCGACACGCCGACCTGCGCAACGTCGACGCGCAAGTTCAACGAAGCCGCCGCGAAGCTCAGCAACACGGCAGTGATTGTGGTGTCGGGCGACCTGCCGTTCGCGGCGTCGCGCTTCTGCACGACCGAGGGCATCGAGAACGTGGTGACCGCGTCGACGTTCCGCGGCCACGAGTTCGCGCAAGCGTACGGCGTCGATGTGACGAGCGGTCCGCTGACCGGCCTGACCGCGCGCGCGGTCGTCGTGCTGGACGAGAACGACAAGGTCTTGCACGCCGAGCTGGTCGGCGAGATCAAGAACGAACCGAACTACGACGCAGCGCTCGCCGCGCTGAAGTAAGCCCTCTCGCTCGCGAACGACGGCGCCGCGCCTCGCGTGGCGCCGTCGGCGCGGCGCGTCTGTCTTCCTATCCCACCGTTTTCATACAGGAACGCTCGCCTTGGCTACGCTCATCTGCGGCTCGCTCGCGTACGACAACATCATGACCTTCGAAGGCCGCTTTCGGGAGCACATCCTGCCGGAGCAGGTCCACATCCTGAACGTAAGCTTTCTCGTGCCGACCATGCGTCGCGAGTTCGGCGGCTGCGCGGGCAACATCGCGTATGCGCTGAATCTGCTCGGCGGCGACGCGCGCATCATGGGCGCGATCGGCGCCGTCGACGCGCAGCTTTATCTGGACCGGCTCGCGGAGCTCGGCCTGTCGACGGAAAACGTGCTCGTCGTGCCCGACACCTACTCGGCGCAGGCGATGATCACGACCGACCTCGAGAACAACCAGATCACCGCGTTCCATCCGGGCGCGATGATGCAGTCGCATCAGAACCGCGCCGACGAAGTGAAAGGCCTGACGCTCGGCATCGTTGCACCGGACGGCTACGACGGCATGGTTCAACACTCGGAACAGCTGGCCGCCGCAGGCGTGCCTTTCATCTTCGATCCGGGCCAGGGCTTGCCGTTGTTCGACGGCGAGACGCTGCGGCGCGTCATTGAACTTGCTACCTATGTAGCGGTCAACGATTACGAAGCCGCGCTGGTGAGCAACAAGACCGGCTGGTCGATCGAGCAGATCGCCAGCAAGGTCGATGCGCTGATCATCACGCTCGGCGAGAAGGGTGCTCAGATCCATCACGGCGGCGGCATCGAAGAGATCCCGGCGGTCACGGCCAGGCGAGTACTCGATCCCACCGGTTGCGGCGACGCATTTCGCGGCGGCTTGCTCTACGGTATCGAGAAGGGCCTTGGTTGGGCAACCACCGGCCGTCTCGCCAGCCTGATGGGCGCACTGAAGATCGAGCATCAGGGCCCGCAAAACTATGCGCCCAGCCGGGCGGAAATCAACGAGCGGTTCAAGCAGGCCTTCGGATACGACCTGCACTGATATCGCGTGCTATGGGAGTTTGGGAATGAGAACCTCGAGTCGCCTGATCGTCGCCACCTTGATCGCCGGTTCGCTGGCCATGTCGGGGTGTGCGGTCAACAGCAGCTCTCCCGACGTTTTCACCGCTTCGCAGGCGCAGCGTGAACAGACGGTGCGCATGGCCACGGTGGAAAGCGTGCGCGCGGTCCGAATCAGCACGAACGAAGGTCAGCCGATCGGCATAGGCGCACTCGGCGGCGCGGCGCTCGGCGCGCTCGCTGGCACTGCGTTCGGCGGCGGACGTGGCCAGGTCGCGACGGGTATCGTCGGCGGCATCGGCGGTGCGGTCGCCGGCAATGCGATCGAAAACCGTGTGGCGATGCGCGACGGCATCGAAATCACCGTGCGGCTCGACAACGGCGACATGCGCGCCATCACCCAAACTGCCACCGGCGAAATCTTCCGCGCCGGCGATCGCGTGAGGCTGCTGTCGAGTGGCGGCGTCACGCGCGTCACGCACTAAGCGCAGGTCCCCTCCCGCACGGCCGCGCGTAGTTCAGCGCCGCGACGACGACATCACACGCATGCGCCCTCCCGGGTCCATGCGTGTTTTTCTTTCCGGGCGACAGGCAAAAAAAAACCCGCCACCGGCACACCGGTAACGGGACATTGACCGGGTGGCGCTCGCAACAGCTCGAGCACGACCCGGTCATCCGACACATCGTTCGATGTGTCGACGTACTGCTACAGCTACTGCTTACGGACGGCTGCCCGTCGGGAACGGCCATGCCGCAGCCGGGTTCAGCGCGGTCTTCACCGTCGCCGCCGGTGCGCTCGAGACAGCAGGCGCAGCGGGAGCAGGCGCGGCCTTCTTGGCGACAGCCTTCTTCGCAGGGGCAGCCTTCTTCGCAGGTGCAGCGGCCTTCTTCGCGGCAGCCTTCTTGGCAGGTGCAGCTTTCTTGGCTGCAGCCTTTTTCGCAGGCGCGGCCTTCTTGGCAGCGGTCTTCTTCGCCGCGGTCTTCTTCGCCGGTGCTGCTTTCTTCGCTGCGGTCTTCTTCGCCGGTGCCGCCTTCTTCGCTGCGACCTTCTTCGCTGCGACCTTCTTCACCGCGGCTTTCTTCGCCGGTGCTGCCTTCTTCGCCGCGACCTTCTTGGCTGCAACCTTCTTCGCCGCGACCTTCTTCACTGCGGCTTTCTTCGCCGGTGCTGCCTTCTTCGCCGCGACCTTCTTCGCTGCAACCTTCTTCGCTGCGACCTTCTTCACTGCGACCTTCTTCGCGGCGACCTTCTTGGCCGGAGCAGCCTTCTTAGCCGGAGCAGCCTTCTTTGCTGCGGTCTTCTTTGCTGCGGTCTTCTTGGCCGCGGCTTTCTTTGCAGTTGCCATCATTTTCTCCTTCAGGTTTTCAGATGAGGTCAGTTCAAACTACACCCTTCGTCAAAACCCGCTTCCCGCGGACGCTTCTCAGGGCGCGCGCTACGAAGCGGGCTATTCATCGGCGTACGCAGGTGCAACGCGCTTACGCTAATGAATGCGGTAAGGCGCGCCGTGCCCCAAGGCACCGCGCGCCAAATCTGGTCGGCGTCGCGAGGCGACGCCGGCAATTGCTTGATCGGGCCGCCGGCAACGACGCCAGCGGCTTTTTCCGGGGGGAAGTTTGCCCATCCCACTGAAGGGTCCGCAAAGTGCCTGTCATGTTTGTGGGCCGTCAAGGCACCGGGCACGCTTTGCATCAGGCCGTTCTGCTCCTAACCCGGGGCGCCGCGGCCACAGGCGGCGGCATCCCCATCAATGAAACCATCCGCGACGCGAATCCCGGCTTACTCCCAGGACAGCGCACCGCCAGTCTGATATTCGATCACTCGCGTCTCGAAGAAATTGCGTTCCTTCTTCAGGTCGATCATCTCGCTCATCCACGGGAACGGGTTTTCCTCGTTCGGGTACAGCGGATCGAGACCGATCTGCTGGCAACGGCGGTTGCAGATGAAGCGCAGATAGCTCTTGAACATCGACGCGTTCAGGCCGAGCACACCGCGCGGCATCGTGTCTTCGGCGTAGCGGTATTCGAGCTCAACCGCCTGCTGGAAGATCGCGCGAATTTCGGCGCGGAACTCAGCCGTCCACAGGTGCGGGTTTTCGAGTTTGATCTGGTTGATCAGGTCGATGCCGAAGTTGCAGTGCATCGACTCGTCGCGCAGGATGTACTGGTACTGCTCCGCCGCGCCGGTCATCTTGTTCTGGCGTCCGAGCGCCAGGATTTGCGTAAAGCCGACGTAGAAGAACAGGCCTTCCATCACACAGGCGAACACGATCAGCGAGCGCAGCAGCGTCTGGTCTGCTTCGAGCGTACCGGTCTTGAAGGCCGGGTCGGTCAGCACGTGGATGTACGGAATCAGGAATTCGTCTTTCGCGCGGATCGACGGGACCTCGTGATACGCGTTGAAGATTTCGCCCTCGTCGAGACCGAGCGACTCGACGATGTACTGGTAAGCGTGCGTGTGGATCGCCTCTTCGAACGCCTGACGCAGCAGGAACTGGCGGCATTCGGGCGCCGTGATGTGGCGGTAGGTGCCCAGCACGATGTTGTTGGCGGCGAGCGAGTCGGCCGTTACGAAGAAGCCCAGGTTGCGCTTGACGATGCGACGCTCGTCTTCGGTCAGCCCGTTCGGGTCTTTCCACAGGGCGATGTCGCGCGACATGTTCACTTCCTGCGGCATCCAGTGGTTGGCGCAACCCGCCAGATACTTTTCCCAGGCCCACTTGTACTTGAACGGCACCAGCTGGTTGACGTCAGTCTGGCCGTTGATGATGCGCTTGTCGGCGACATTGACGCGCGCTTCGGAAGCGGCCGCCGCGTTGGCAGCATGAGCGACGGGAGCAACAGCGATGTCGTTCGCGAAGACTTCTTGAGCGGAGGGAGCATGAGGAGCGGAACGCGTTCCGATTTGCGAACCCACAACCGACCCCGCAGCGTTGCGCAACACGTTCGGTTGCGTCGCGCTCGAGGGAGTTACGGCAGTGATCTCGTCATCCCAGTTGAGCATAAATGTCACCATCAATTTAGAACGGTTTGTACCATCTTTTCACGAGCGATAAAAGAGCTCACTCGCGAAAATTCCTGTTTTCGATTCGCGTTGCTACGTTCATACAACACTTTGTTCGACATGCTGCGTGTGACTCATGCAGTCACGCATCGAGTGACGCGTGATGATCGCGTGTTGAACATGTGTTGCCGAGGTCCTTCGCGAGCTCGAAGAGCAACGTTTCGACACGACGTTTCGTTGCTCTATCTATGTGTATTGCGCAGTGCGTTCGCGGCATCCGCCGACTGGTCGATGGACCGTCGATGCCGCGCGAATCGCTCATCGCGAGAGTCGGCGGTGAGCCGCGTTGAGCATGTTGCGTCAGCGTTGGCGGTAGAGGTGCGATGCCATGTCGAGCGATCGTCTGGTGTTGCCAACTGCTGTGTTGCTTCGCTGCATCGACGAGCGGTGAGACTTCGATTCTGCTCACCGCTCATCGCCCTGCTTCTACTTCATCGACCGGGCGCGTCGCTCGCCGCCTGCGGGTCATCACCTACGACCCTCGTGTGCAGTTAGCAAGCATCGCTCCCGCTGCTTGCCTCTCGTTACTGGCAAGCCTCGCACTCGTCAAAGCCAGGATCGCCCGGACGCATCATGCAGACCGGACCATCCGCTTCGGGTGCCGCTTCGACTGCGACCGCGGCAGTCGCTGCCGCTGCCTGGAAGCCGCCGCTCACGCCACCCGCCACACCACCCGTCGAGCCGCCCACACCGAAGCCGCCTGCGCCGCCCGAGCCGTCATGCCCCGAGCTCACCGCGTTCAGCGCGCCGTGCGCGACCGTCGACTTCTCGACGTGCGTCGCCGCCATCGTGCGCAGATAGTAGGTGGTCTTCAGACCGCGCAGCCATGCGAGCTTGTAGATCTCGTCGAGCTTCTTGCCCGATGCGCCCGCCATGTAGATGTTCAGCGACTGCGCCTGGTCGATCCACTTCTGACGACGCGAGGCCGACTCGACGAGCCACACCGGATCGACTTCGAACGCGGTCGCATAGATCGCGCGCAGGTCGGCCGGGATGCGGTCGATGCGCGACAGCGTGCCGTCGAAGTACTTCAGGTCGGCGACCATCACTTCGTCCCAAAGGCCGCGCGCCTTCAGGTCGCGCACCAGGTAGTCGTTGACCACCGTAAACTCGCCCGACAGGTTCGACTTCACGTACAGGTTCTGATAGGTCGGCTCGATGCACGCCGACACGCCGATGATGTTCGAGATCGTCGCGGTCGGCGCGATCGCGACACAGTTCGAGTTGCGCATGCCGTAGGTCGCGATGCGCGAGCGCAGCGCCGGCCAGTCCATCGACTCGCTCGAATCGACCTCGACATAACCGCCGCGCGCTTCGGCGAGCAGCGCCACCGAGTCTTGCGGGAGGATGCCGCGATCCCACAGCGAGCCGCGGTAGCTCGAGTAGCGGCCGCGCTCTTCGGCGAGCTCGGTCGATGCGTAGTACGCGTAGTAGCAGACCGCTTCCATCGAGCGATCGGCGAACTCGACCGCTTCGGGCGACGCGTACGGCGTGCGCAGCACGTGCAGGCAGTCCTGGAAGCCCATGATGCCGAGGCCGACCGGACGGTGCTTCAGGTTCGAGTTGCGCGCCTTGGCGACCGCGTAGTAGTTGATGTCGATCACGTTGTCGAGCATGCGCATCGCGACGCTGATCGTGCGCTTGAGCTTGTCGTGGTCGAGCGCCACCGTGCCGTCGGCCTGTTCCTTCAGGTGCGCGACGAGGTTCACCGAGCCGAGGTTACAGACGGCGATTTCGGCGTCGCTGGTGTTCAGCGTGATTTCCGTGCACAGGTTCGACGAGTGGACGACGCCGACGTGCTGCTGCGGCGAGCGCACGTTGCACGGGTCCTTGAACGTGATCCACGGATGGCCGGTTTCGAACAGCATGCCCAGCATCTTGCGCCACAGCTGCGCCGCCGGAAGCTTCTTGAACAGCTTGATCTCGCCGCGCGCGACCTTGTCTTCGTAAGCCGTGTAAGCCGCTTCGAATTCGGCGCCGAACTTGTCGTGCAGATCCGGGCAGGTGGACGGCGAGAACAGGGTCCAGTCGCCGCCTTCCATCACGCGCTTCATGAACAGGTCGGGAATCCAGTTCGCGGTGTTCATATCGTGCGTGCGACGACGGTCGTCGCCGGTGTTCTTGCGCAGCTCCAGGAATTCCTCGATGTCGAGGTGCCACGATTCGAGGTACGCGCACACCGCGCCCTTGCGCTTGCCGCCCTGGTTCACCGCGACCGCCGTGTCGTTGACGACCTTCAGGAACGGCACCACGCCCTGCGACTTGCCGTTGGTACCCTTGATGTGCGAGCCGAGCGCGCGCACACGCGTCCAGTCGTTGCCGAGACCGCCGGCGAACTTCGACAGCAGCGCGTTTTCCTTCAGCGCTTCGTAGATGCCGTCGAGGTCGTCGTCGACCGTGGTCAGGTAGCACGACGACAGCTGCGAGCGGCGCGTACCCGAGTTGAACAGCGTCGGCGTCGAGCTCATGAAGTCGAAGCTCGACAGCACGTTGTAGAACTCGATCGCGCGCGCTTCGCGGTCGATCTCGTTCAGCGACAAACCCATTGCGACACGCATAAAGAATGCCTGCGGCATTTCGATACGCACGTTGTCGTGATGCAGGAAGTAGCGGTCGTACAGCGTCTGCAGACCGAGGTAGCCGAACTGCAGGTCACGGTTCGCGTCGAGCGCGGCGCCCAGACGCTTCAGGTCGAACTGCAGCAGCTTGTCGTCGAGCAGCTCGGCTTGCACGCCGCGCTTGATGAACTGCGGGAAGTACTCGGCGTAGCGCTCGCCCATCTCGGCTTGCGTGACTTCTTCTTCGAGGATCTCGCGGCGGATCGTGTGCAGCAGGATGCGCGCGGTGACCTGGCTATAGGCCGGGTCCTTCTCGATCATCGTGCGGGCAGCGAGGATGGCCGAGTCGTAGACCTGGCTCATCGGTACGCCGTCGTACAGGTTCTTCACCGTTTCCGCGACGATCGGCTCGGCGCTCACCGCGTCGCCGAGGTTCGCGCAGGCGGACTCGATGATGCCGCGCAGCGCGGCCATGTCGAGCGGACGCGTGATGCCGTTGTCGGTCACGTTCAGGCCCGGGGTGCTCGCGGCATCTGCATGGTCGTCATGCGCGCGCGCCTGGTTGCGCTTCTCGCGATACAGCACGTAAGCACGCGCGACGTTGTGCTCGCCGCCGCGCATCAGCGCGAGTTCGACCTGATCCTGAATGTCTTCGATATGGAACGTGCCGCCGTTCGGACGGCTGCGCACCAGCGCGCGCACCACGTTCTGCGTGAGTTGCTCGACCAGTTCGCGCACCCGCGCCGACGCCGCGCCCTGACCACCGTTGACGGCGAGGAACGCCTTCGTCACGGCGATCGCGATTTTCGACGGCTCGAACGACACCACGGTGCCGTTGCGGCGGATCACCTTGTAGTCGGCGTAGCTCGCTTGCGGCGCGAGCGACTGTGCGCCTTGAGTCTGGCCGAAAGCCTGGCCAGTCGGTGAGCCCTCGTACCGGGTGGTCACGTTGTCGGTGGTTTGCATGTGCAAAGCTCCTGGTCTTGGAAATGGCGGCGAGTGCCGCGGATTAAAACGAACGCCGCGCCGCCGCGTGCGCGAGCGATGAGGTGCAGGAAAGCCGGCTCTGCCGGTTGGCGGGATGCAACTGCGAGGAAGCCTGGTTCGATTTGATGACGGTCTTCATCGGGTCGGTCGCGATCACTGGCTGGTCCTTTCCTGAATGCTTCTGGATGCGGCCGGAGATCCCCCACCGGCTGCGCCCCAGGAATTTTTTTCGCTGTCTGGAATGCTTGCGGCGCCGTGCTCGGGGAGCGGGGCGCCGCTTACTTATCCACTCTTATTCACTCGGTTATGCACATGGTTATTCACAGCACAACACAAGATATAGTGCGAAACTCAGTTGTCGGCACCAAGTATAGTGGAGATTCGAGACAGGTCAAACCGTTTTATTTGCGTTCGAAGTCTTGACTTTTGCGTTGCGCGACGCGCATTAGCTCCCCGGAGAAGCAGGCTGCGCCTCGTTCTCTGCGGATCACGCAAGATCGTGCGAAGGGGGATTACCGCGTTTCGGAAAACTTGAGATAGGGGAAATACCGACCGTCCAGCGACGTGTCGTGTTGCAGCCGCGGCCACTCGAAATGTGGACCGGGATCGGTCTTGCGACCGGGTGCGATGTCGGAGTGTCCGGCAAGCGCGTCGATCGGATAGCGCGCCTTCAGTGCGCTCACCAGCGCGGCGAGCGTGCGATATTGCGCCGCTTCGAAGGCGGTGGTGTCGCTGCCTTCGAGCTCGATGCCGATCGAGAAATCATTGCAGCGCTCGCGGCCGAAAAAATTCGACGGCCCCGCGTGCCACGCGCGTTCATTGCACGACACGAACTGCTCGAGCGCGCCGTCGCGATGAATCACGAAATGCGCGGACACACGCACGCCGCGCAGATGCGTGTCGTAGTACGGGTGGGCGTCGCAGTCGAGCGTGTTCTGGAACAGCTCGGCAATCGCGGTGCCGCCGAACTCGTTCGGCGGCAGACTGATGTTGTGAACGACGATCAGCGTCGGAACCGCGCCTTGCGGCCGCGCTTCGAAGTTCGGCGAGGGGAGCTTGCGTGCGGCGGGAACCCAACCGTCGGCATCGACGGTGAAGACGTTGCTCATCGGGCGTCGCGGCCGCTCGGACGCGCGCTGTGACGCTGCGCGTGCGCGGCGCAGCAGAACGCCTGCCCCGCGACGTTGACCGAGTCGCTCTTCGGTGCATGCACGCCGCACTCGACGCAGCGAATCATCGGTTCGGCGAGCTGCGGCTGTTGTCCATTCGAAGAACGCGCGCCGCCATTCGCGGCGCCGTCGCCGTTGGCGCCGCGCGCGCCGGTGCGTTGCGCGGATTGCGCGTCGTGGCGGCGCAGCGCCTTCACGAGCCACTGACCGACGATGAACAGCAGAATCAGCAAAAAGATTTGTCGCATGGGGACGCTCACACTACAGGCCGGTGCAACAGCACCTCTAAAACGAAACGGCTGCCGACGTACGCGAGCAACAGCGCGACGAACGAGGCCAGCACCCAGCGCAATGCCGCACGGCCGCGCCAGCCGGACACCTTGCGCGCGGTCAGCAGCGCGCCGAACATCACCCACGAAAGAATCGCGAACACAGTTTTGTGATCGAGCCGCAACGCGCGGTCGAGCAGCTGCTCGCTGAACAGGATGCCCGACAGCAGCGTCAGCGTGAGCAGCACGAAGCCGGCGCCGATCAGACGAAACAGGAGCTTCTCGAGCGTGAGCAGCGGCGGCAGCGTGTCGAGCCAGCTCGACCACCAGCCGTTGCCCGACGCCGCATGTCGCTGCGCAAGAGCGCCGCGCATCGAATGCAAACGCCGCTCGATCGCCAGCATCAGCACCGCGTGCAGCGCCGCGATCGCGAACAGACCGTACGCGATGTTCGCGATCAGGAAGTGCAGCTTGAACATCGGCGCGGCCGCATACGGCAGCACGCGCACGCCGCCGAACGCAAGCGGCAGCAGCGATGCGACGCACGCGAGCGGCAACACCAGCAGGCGCAGTCCGTCGAGCGGGAAGAAGAAGCTTTCGATCCAGTAGATGCCGGCGCCGAGCCAGAACATTGCCGACAGCGCGAACGCGAAGCCGAACACCATCGCGTTCTGCGGGAAGATCGTGGTATGCAGCAGTACGCCGTGAGCGAGCAGCGCGACGAATAACAGCGCGCGCCCGGGCGCGCTCATGCCGGAGGCCACCAGAGCGCCCGCGTGGGCGGCTTGATCGGGCAGCGGCGGCACGCTCTCGAGCAGCGGATGCAAGGCCGCGTGCCGGTGCGAGCGCCAGCCGGCCACGGCAAGACCGCCGTAGAGAAGCGCGGTGAGGGCATACAGTACAATATCCATATTCGAAGTTTACACTAGGGCCCTTCCCCGCGACGCCTTCCGCTTCGCGCGCTGCGCGGGCCCCACCGTTCATCGCTCCCCATGCTCGACAATCTGACTCAACGGATGGCGCGCGTCGTCAAGACGCTGCGCGGCGAAGCCCGGCTCACCGAGGCGAACACCCAGGAAATGCTGCGCGAGGTGCGTCTCGCACTGCTCGAGGCCGACGTGGCGCTGCCCGTCGTGCGTGAGTTCATCGCGAAGGTCAAGGAGAAGGCGCTCGGCGAGGAGGTGATCGCCAGCCTGTCGCCGGGTCAGGCGCTCGTCGGCGTGGTGCAGCGCGAGCTGACCGCGGTGATCGGTGGTGATTACGAAGGCAAGGCCTCCGAGCTCAATCTCGCCGTTACGCCGCCCGCGATCATCCTGATGGCGGGTCTGCAGGGCGCCGGTAAAACGACCACGGTCGGCAAGCTCGCGAAGCTGCTGCGCGAGAAGTACAAGAAGAAGGTGCTGACGGTTTCGTGCGACGTCTATCGTCCCGCCGCTATCGCGCAGCTGAAAACGGTGACCGAGCAGGTCGGTGCGGACTTCTTCCCGTCGGAGCCGAACCAGAAGCCGGTCGACATCGCGCGCGCCGCGGTCGACTGGGCCAAGCGCCACTATCACGACGTGCTGCTCGTCGACACGGCCGGCCGTCTTGGTATCGACGAAGCGATGATGCAGGAAATCGCCGCGCTGCACGCCGAGCTGAAGCCGGCGGAAACGCTGTTCGTCGTCGACGCGATGCTCGGTCAGGACGCGGTCAACACCGCGAAGGCGTTCAGCGACGCGCTGCCGCTCACCGGCGTCGTGCTGACCAAGCTCGACGGTGATTCGCGCGGCGGCGCGGCGCTGTCGGTGCGTCACGTGACGGGCAAGCCGGTCAAGTTCGTGGGCGTCGCCGAAAAGCTCGACGGCCTCGAAGTGTTCCACCCGGACCGCATGGCGAGCCGGATTCTCGGCATGGGCGACATTCTTGCGCTCGTCGAGGAAGCGCAGCGCGGCGTCGACGTGCAAGCCGCGCAGAAGCTCGCCGACAAGGTCAAGAAAGGCGGCGACTTCGATCTCAACGATTTCCGCGCGCAGCTCTCGCAAATGAAGGGCATGGGCGGCTTGTCGTCGCTGATGGACAAGCTGCCCGCGCAGTTCCAGCAGGCCGCCGCCGGCGCCGACATGAGCCAGGCCGAGAAGCAGATGCGCCGCATGGAAGGCATCATCAACTCGATGACGCCAGCCGAGCGCGCCAAACCCGAGCTGATCAAGGCGACCCGCAAGCGCCGCATCGCGGCCGGCGCGGGCGTGCAGGTACAGGAAGTCAACCGCATGCTGAACCAGTACGAACAGATGCGCACGATGATGAAGAAGCTCAAGGGCGGCAACCTGCAGAAGATGATGCGCGGCATGAAAGGCATGATGCCCGGCATGCGCTAAGCTTGATGGGACCGGCGCGCGCTCGCGCCGATGCGCAGCGTGGCTGACTTCGGCATCGTGCGGGTTTATTCTGTAGCGCATCGCGTCGTCCCTCGCGTGAACGTCCCTCGGGATGTTGCCACTCACACTATGTATACAGTTATCGGCCGTCAGACGTCATGAACCGCGAAGAAGCCCTACAGATTTTTCAACATTCCGAAGAGATCGTTTCGGCCTCGGACGTCACCGCGTCGATCGCCCGCATGGCGGCCGCCATCCGCGACGAGATGAGCGAGGACTTCCCGCTCGTGCTGTCGGTGATGGGCGGCGCCGCGGTGTTCACCGGCATGCTGCTGCCGCACCTCGATTTCCCGCTCGAGTTCGACTACATCCACCTGACGCGCTACCGCAACACGACCAAGGGCAGCAACGAGATGCAATGGCGCGTCGCGCCGGCCGAGTCGGTCAAGGATCGCGTGGTGCTCGTGCTCGACGACATCCTTGACGAAGGCGAGACGATGGCCGCGATCCGCGACCGCATCCTCGCGATGGGTGCGAAGCGCTTCCTGTCCGCGGTGCTGTGCGAGAAGATCATTCCGAAGGCGAAGCCGCTGCGCCCCGATTACTGCGGCTTCGAAGTGCCGGACCGGTACGTGTTCGGCTGCGGGATGGACGCGAAGGGTTACTGGCGCAACCTGCCGACCATTCGGGCGTTGACCGAGGGGGCGTGAGCGGCGCGTCCGCGTACCGGCGAAAAAAAAAGCAGCCCGCCAGGCTGCTTTTTTTATGGCTGCGACGGTGGCGACTCGAGCATCGGCTCCCGCTTCACAGCTTGTGCACGAAAGAACGGATCCCGCCGAGCATCATCTCGACTGAAATCGCGACGAGCACCAGCCCCATCAGCCGCTCGAACGCCGCCATCACCCGTTCACCGAGCCACGCCTGAATGCGCTCTGCGAGCATCAGCACGATCGCGCAGATGATCATCGTGACGGTCAGCGCGCCGACCCACTCGAACGTCTGGCCCGGCGCCTGCGAGGTCAGCAGCATGACGGTCGCCAACGCCGACGGACCTGCCAGCGCCGGAATCGCGAGCGGCACGATCAGCGGCTCGCCGCCGCGCGCGTCGCCGCCGAATGGCCCGTCCGGATGCGGAAACACCATGCGCAGCGCGATCAGAAACAGGACAATGCCGCCGCCGATCCGCAGCGACTGGTCACTCAGGCTCATCATGCGCAGGAAGCTCTGCCCGAGCACCATGAACACCAGCAGGATCGCAAACGCGATCGCGACCTCGCGCAGGATCACGACCGTGCGGCGCTCCGGCGACACCCCGCGCAGACAGCTAATGAAGATCGGGATGTTGCCGAGCGGATCGGTGATCAGGATCAGCAGCACCGTCGCGGACAGGAAGGTGTACTCCACTGCCCGCCCCGCTTAGTTCGCGAGCGCCGCGCGCACTTTGTCGATCACCGTCTGCGCGGCGTCAGCGACCGGCAGCAGCGTCGCTTCTGCGTCGCGACGGCCCTGATACTCGATTTTGCCGTCCTTCAGTCCGCGGTCGCCAATGACCAGCCGGTGCGGCACGCCGATCAGCTCCCAGTCGGCGAACATCACGCCCGGACGCTCGCCGCGATCGTCGAGGATCACGTCGATGCCGGCCGCGACGAGTTCCGCGTACAGCTTGTCGGCCTGCTCACGTACCGCGTCGCTGCGGTCGTAGCCCATCGGACACAGCACGACTTCGAACGGCGCGATCGACTCCGGCCAGATGATGCCCTTGTCGTCGAAATTCTGTTCGATCGCGGCGCCGAGGATACGCGTGACGCCGATGCCGTAGCAGCCCATTTCCATCGGCCGCGGCTTGCCGGTTTCGTCGAGACAGGTCGCGTTCATCGCTTCGGAGTACTTCGTGCCGAGCTGGAACACGTGGCCCACTTCGATGCCGCGGCAGATGTCGAGCACACCCTTGCCGTCCGGCGACGGATCGCCCTTCTTCACGTTGCGGATGTCGGCGACGACCGGCTCCGGCAGGTCGCGGCCCCAGTTCACGCCGGTGGTGTGATAGTCGACCTCGTTCGAGCCGACCACGAAGTCGCTCATGTTCGCGACCGTGCGGTCCGCGATCACCTTGACCGGCTTCTTCGTGTTGATCGGACCGAGATAGCCCGGCGGCGTCCCGAACGTTTCGATGATCTCGGCTTCGGTCGCCATGCGGAAGTCGGCGAGACCG
Source organism: Paraburkholderia sp. EG304 (assembly GCF_046543485.1). Classification (NCBI taxonomy): domain Bacteria; kingdom Pseudomonadati; phylum Pseudomonadota; class Betaproteobacteria; order Burkholderiales; family Burkholderiaceae; genus Paraburkholderia; species Paraburkholderia sp. EG304. Next base: position 312,583 of record NZ_JBKGUA010000004.1, read on the forward strand.
GGCAGCTTGCCGACCTTGATCTCGTTCAGGTCGTGGTCGCCGCGCAGCATCAGCAGCCAGATGGTCGGCTCGGCGCCTTCGTTTTCGGTGGCGAGAATGACCGACTTGATCGTGCGCTCGAGCGGAATGTTCAGCAGTTCGGCGACCGCCTCGCACTTCGCCTTGCCGGGCGTCGCGGTCTTTTTCATGTCCTCGGCGGGCGCGGCGCGTTGCGCGATCAGCGGCAATGCGTCGGCGGCCTCGACGTTCGCGGCGAAATCGGAACTCGGGCAATAGGCGATCGCGTCTTCGCCGGTGTCGGCGATCACGTGGAACTCATGCGAGCCGCTGCCGCCGATCGAGCCGTTGTCCGCCGCCACCGCGCGGAACTCGAGGCCGAGGCGCGTGAAGATGCGCACGTACGCCTCGTACATCTTGCGATACGACTCGCGCAGACCTTCCGCGTCCTTGTCGAACGAGTACGCGTCTTTCATGATGAACTCGCGGCCGCGCATCACGCCGAAACGCGGACGAATCTCATCGCGGAACTTCGTCTGGATCTGATAGAAGTTGACCGGCAGCTGGCGATAGCTCTTGATCTGGTTGCGCGCGATGTCGGTCACGACTTCCTCGTGCGTCGGACCCAACACGAAATCAGCCTGCTTGCGGTCCTTGAAGCGCAACAGCTCGGGACCGTACTTCTCCCAGCGGCCCGATTCCTGCCACAGTTCGGCCGGCTGCACGGACGGCATCAACAGCTCGATGGCGCCTGCCCGGTTCATTTCCTCGCGCACGATCGCTTCCACCTTGCGGATCGAACGCAGGCCGACCGGCAAGTAGTTGTAGATACCGCCCGCGACGCGGCGGATCATGCCCGCGCGCACCATGAGCTTGTGGCTGATGATTTCGGCGTCGGCGGGCGCTTCTTTGAGGGTGCCGATAAAGAAACGGGAAGCTTTCATTCAAGGTGTCCAAAAGCGGCGGCTTCCGGTGGGACCGCCAGAAAAGGTGAAAACATGGGGAAAATCGACACAGATCAGCGGCGAAGCCAGCGGGGTTCGCCCGACTGGCGGCACCCTGTCCCCGTGCAGCGCCGAAACCGCCGCGCAAAGCCTCTCGCAAGGGATCCGGCACGGAAAACCGACAGGCTACCGCAAACACGGGCTGTTGCGGCGAATCGCGGCAATCTCATGCGATTCGGTGCGTAGGGTCCGTTATCTGTTTATAATCAAAGCAATTTTAAAGGATTCGAAGGTGGTTGTATGCTGGATCGTGAAGGCTTTCGCCCGAACGTCGGCATCATCCTCTTGAACGCGCACAACGAGGTGTTTTGGGGCAAACGGCTCCGTGAACATTCCTGGCAGTTTCCGCAAGGGGGCATCAAATATGGCGAAACCCCCGTGCAAGCGATGTATCGGGAGTTACACGAAGAGACCGGACTGCTTCCTGAGCACGTCAAGGTGATCGGTCGCACGCGCGACTGGTTGCGTTATGAGGTGCCTGACAAGTTCATCAAGCGCGAAGTACGCGGTCATTACCGCGGCCAGAAACAAATCTGGTTTTTGCTCCGGATGGTAGGACGCGACTGCGACATCTGTTTGCGCGCCACCGACCACCCCGAGTTCGATGCGTGGCGTTGGAACGAGTATTGGGTACCGCTCGACTGTGTGATCGAGTTCAAGCGGGATGTGTATCAGTTGGCGCTGACGGAGCTGTCCCGTTTCATGCGCCGGCCTGCGCCGCGTGCGGAAAAACCTGGCGGGCATCATGGGTCGCGTTATCCGCGGATAGCGTCGTCGATGCAAAGCCCGCCGGATTCCGCGGTAAGCACGGTGGTCACCACCGTCACTACCGTAAGTTCGGTCAGTGTCGAAACATCGACGCGCGTGCTGGTCGTGCCGGATTGCGGCCCCGGCTCACCGGATGCAAACATTGCACCGGAGCATGAGCAGGAAACGGCCGAAGCCGACGAGGTCGGCGCCCCGTCAGTCCGACGAGGGGTGCGCGATTAACCATTCCAAGGCGGCGGCTCACGCCGCCTCTCTCTGGCGCGGCCTTCGGGCCGCGTCCGTCTTTCGAGGGAATCAGATTGAAAGCATTTGCACTCGCCGTGGCATGCGTCGCCACCGGCGCCCTGCTGGCAGGCTGTTCGAGCGCCGGCAAACCGACCAATAAAGACGACAGCGAGTTCGTCTATCTGCTGGATCGTAAGAGCAACTGGGTTGAAAACAAGGTCGACACGTTGCCGCCGCTGCCCACCGACACGAACCTGCTGCCGTTCGAGGTCTCCGGCAATACGCCGCTGCAATTCGCGATCGACCCGAAATCGGTCAGCGTCGGCGACGACGGTGTCGTGCGTTACACGGTGGTCGTCACGAGCCCGGGCGGCGCACGCAACGTCAATTACGAGGGCATCCGCTGCGACACGTATGAATGGCGTCAGTACGCGGGCCTCAACGCCGATCACGACGGCTGGGACACGACGGTCGCGAACCAGTTTTCGCGCATCGAAAATGGTGCGCTGAACGCGTATCAGGCCGCGCTGTATCAGGACTATATGTGCGCGAACAAGATTCCGACCGGCAGCGCGCAGCGCATCGTCGAAAACATTCGTTACAAGCGCACTCAGACGTCGCAAATTCATTGAGGCCGTTTGTACGGCACACCTGATTCACACGCCGTTGCGTACACATGACGATAAAAAGCCGTTCCTGCCTGCGCTGGAACGGCTTTTTTTCGGCTCTTTTTACGCGCGCAGCCTGAAAGATCAAAGTAGCACGAGATTGTCGCGGTGAATCAGCTCGGGCTCGAGCATATAACCCAGCACCGACTCGATTTCGCCGCTCGGCCGCCGCTGGATTAGCTTGGTTTCCGCGCTACTGTAGTTCGTCAAACCACGTGCGACTTCACGGCCCGACGCGCTCAGACACGCGATCACCTCACCGCGCGCGAAAGCGCCCTGCACGCCGACGATGCCGATCGGCAGCAGGCTCTTGCCGCCGGCGGTGAGCTTTTCGACCGCGCCGTCGTCGATCACGACGTGGCCGCGCACCTGCAGGTGATCGGCCATCCATTGCTTGCGCGCCGCCATGCGCGCGGTGCGCGCGATCAGCTGCGTGCCGATCGCGTCACCGGCCGCCAGTCTCAGCAGCACGTCCGCCTCGCGCCCACTCGCGATTACCGTATTGGCGCCGCTATGGGCTGCGCGCTTCGCGGCAAGAATTTTGGTCAGCATGCCGCCGCGGCCGAGACTCGAGCCCGCGCCGCCCGCCATCGCCTCGAGATCGGGCGCGCCGGCGTCGGCTTGCTCGACGAGCGTCGCGTTCGGGTTCTTGCGCGGATCGGCGGTAAAGAGGCCCTGCTGGTCCGTCAGAATGATCAGTGCATCGCCTTCGATCAGATTGGCGACCAGCGCGCCGAGCGTGTCGTTGTCGCCGAACTTGATTTCGTCGGTGACGACCGTGTCGTTCTCGTTGATGATCGGTACGACACCGAGCCGCAGCAGCGTGAGCAGCGTGGAGCGCGCATTCAGATAGCGCTCGCGGTCGGCGAGGTCGGCGTGAGTAAGCAGGATCTGCGCAGTCTGGATGGAATGCTCGGCAAAGCGGCTTTCGTACACTTGCGCGAGGCCCATCTGGCCGACCGCCGCAGCCGCCTGCAATTCATCGATTTCACGCGGCCGCTTTGTCCAGCCGAGCCGCTGCATGCCCTCGGCGATCGCGCCCGAGCTGACCAGAACGACTTCCTTGCCCTGCGCGCGCAGTGCGGCAATTTGCGCGGCCCAGCGGCCGATCGCCGCATGATCGAGGCCGCGCCCGTCGTTCGTGACGAGGCTCGAACCGACTTTGACGACCAATCGCCGTGAATCTGCGATGACGGAACGCATTGTGCGCTGTCTCCCAAGATGACGCGAGATGCATGCCGACACCCGCCGCAGGCGCCGGCGCGCGACTTGTTATTCGTGCGGATCGCTGCCGGCTTCGGGGGTCTCGGCCGGTACCTGCGTCCCCTCGCGGAAACGCACGTCGGAGGCGAGGTCTTCGGCTTCGGCCGCGCGTTGCGCGTCGGAGTGCTCGGCGAGGTAGTCGAACACCGCATAGCAAAGATTTTCACAGCCCTGGCCAGTCAGCGCCGAGATCTCGAACACCGGACCGTCCCAGCCAAAGCCTTCGAGGAAAGCCGCCACGCGCGCTTCACGCTCGTCCTCGGGCACCATGTCCAGCTTGTTCAGCACGAGCCAGCGTGGTTTCTGATAAAGCTCTTCGTCGTACTTGCGCAGTTCGTTGACAATCGCTTTCGCTTCCGCGACCGGATCGATCGATTCATCGAACGGTGCTATGTCGACGATGTGCAGGAGCAACCCGGTGCGCTGCAGGTGGCGCAAGAATTGATGGCCGAGGCCGGCGCCTTCCGCCGCGCCTTCGATCAGCCCCGGAATGTCCGCAATCACGAAGCTGCGGCTCGGCCCGACGCGCACGACGCCGAGGTTCGGTGCGAGCGTGGTGAATGGGTAATCGGCAATTTTCGGCTTCGCGTTCGACACCGAAGAGATGAACGTCGACTTGCCTGCATTCGGCATGCCGAGCAGACCGACGTCAGCCAACACTTTCAGTTCGAGGCGGACCATGCGGCGCTCGCCCGGCTTGCCGTCGGTTTTCTGACGCGGCGCGCGGTTCGTGCTGGACTTGAAATGGAGGTTGCCGAGACCGCCGGCGCCGCCTTGCGCGATTTGCACGCTCTGGTTGTGCTCAGTCAGATCGGCGATCAGCTCGCCAGTTTCCATGTCCGTGATGGTCGTGCCAACCGGCATGCGCAGCGTGATGTCGTCGCCGCCCTTGCCATAGCAATCTGAGCCACGACCGTTTTCGCCGTTGCGCGCCAGATGTTTTTTCGCGTAGCGGTAATCGATCAGCGTGTTGATGTTGCGGTCAGCAACGGCAATCACGCTGCCGCCCCGGCCGCCATCACCGCCATCGGGACCGCCGAACGGAACGAACTTCTCGCGGCGCATCGACGCGCTGCCATCCCCTCCGTCGCCGGCGATGACTTCAATCCTCGCTTCGTCAATGAACTTCATGCGTTACTCCGTCCCGTGGTGTACTGCTCGATTCGATGCAGGGGTTGTTACTGATTGGATGCTGCTATTTTGCCGCGCGCGCCGCGCGTTGATCAATCGACCGAAAGGCATAGTCGCCGGTGATGAACTGTTGGCTGCGCGGCTTCGGCGCCACACGAAAGAGGCGCCGCAATAAAAAAAGCCCCGCGAACTTCGCGGGGCCTTTTCCGGTCCTGAAGCCCGTGCCTGACTAAACTCAGGTTGCCGGGACGACGGAAACGGTGTGCTTCTTCGCCGCGCCCTTCGTCGAGAACTGGACGTGGCCGTCCTTCAGCGCGAACAGGGTGTGATCCTTGCCCATGCCGACGTTCTCGCCAGCGTGCATGCGCGTACCGCGCTGACGCACGATGATGCCACCAGCGTTGATAGCCTGGCCGCCGTAAACCTTAACGCCGAGGCGCTTCGATTCGGAGTCGCGGCCGTTCCGGGACGATCCGCCTGCCTTTTTGTGTGCCATTTGATTTGCTCCTTAACCGGTGCGCTTACGCGTTGATCGCGTCGATGCGCAGTTCGGTATAGTTCTGGCGGTGGCCGCCATGCTTCTGGTAGTGCTTCCGGCGACGCATCTTGAAGATCGTCACTTTGGCGTGACGCCCTTGCGACACGACGGTAGCCTTGACGGAAGCCCCACTGACCAGCGGCGTACCGAACTTAATCGATTCGCCTTCGCCCACTGCGAGAACCTGGTCGAGCGTGATTTCAGCGTCAATGTCTGCCGGTATCTGTTCTACTTTAAGTTTTTCGCCGACGGCAACCTTGTACTGCTTGCCGCCGGTTTTTATGACCGCGTACATTGAGAACCTCACTCTGTATTCATTTTTCCCACGCACCGCGCGCGGAAACTCTCAATTATACATAGAGTTAGCTGCTCGGTCAAAACCTGCTTACCAAACCGCCTACCGTTCGGGTTCGCCACCTGTCGCAGGCGCTCGCAGACAATAAACCAGCGAGGCGCGGCGGTCCGCAGACGCCCTTGGCGAGCGGTCCTCGCGCCGTGCGGAAAGCATCCGCACCGCAGCCGGCGACCCGGAAGCGCCCCGATCGCCTTATAATTCGCGGCACTACCCAATTCAGCCATCATGTCGTCGACTGCCACCACCTCCCCCAACGTCGCCAGCCTGCTTGCTCCGATCGCCGAAGACATGCAGCAGGTCAATCGCGTCATCCGGCAACGTCTTGCGTCGGACGTGATGCTGATCAATCAGATTTCCGAGTACATCATCAGCGCCGGCGGAAAGCGGCTGCGGCCCGCGCTGCTGTTGCTGGTGGCGGGCGCGCTGGGCGACACGACGGGACACCGGCACGAGCTTGCCGCGGTCGTCGAATTCATTCACACGGCCACGCTGCTGCATGACGACGTGGTCGACGAGTCCGACCTGCGGCGCGGCCGCCAGACCGCCAACGCGCTGTTCGGCAACGCCGCGAGCGTGTTGGTCGGTGATTTCCTGTATTCGCGCTCGTTCCAGATGATGGTCGGCGTGGGCAAGATGCGCGTGATGGAAATTCTGTCGGAGGCGACCAACATCATCTCCGAAGGCGAAGTGCTGCAGTTGTTGAACATGCACGATGCCGACGTCGACGAAGCCCGCTACATGCAGGTGATCCGCTACAAAACCGCAAAGTTGTTCGAGGCGGCCGCCCAACTCGGGGCGGTGCTCGCCGGAGCGGACGCGAAAACCGAAGCCGCCGCCGCCGAATATGGCCGCCGCATCGGCACCGCGTTCCAGATCATGGACGACTGGCTCGACTACACCGGCACGGCCGAGTCGATGGGCAAGAACGCCGGCGACGATCTGCGCGAAGGCAAACCAACGCTTCCGCTCATCTATCTGATCGAACGCGGCACGCCCGAGCAATCGGCGCTCGCGCGCGAAGCCATCGAGCAGGGTGGCACCGACCGTTTCGATACGATTTTCGACGCTATCACGCGATCGGGCGCGCTCGACCACACGCTCGAGTGCGCGAAACAGGAGGCGCAGGCAGCCGCGGCAGCAATTTCTTCATTTCCCCATTCCATTTTCAAAGAGAGCCTGCTAGAATTATCTTCTTACTCGACGGCAAGACAGTCTTGAACGAGACTGAAACGCCGAAATAGTCCGAATCGAGTCAGCAGTACCAAATCGGGGTGTAGCTTAGCCTGGTAGAGCGCTACGTTCGGGACGTAGAGGCCGGAGGTTCGAATCCTCTCACCCCGACCAGATTCTCCTTGTTAGCTCAAGGTTCAAAAACCGCCGCAGCATTGCTCGGCGGTTTTTTGTTTTGCGCGGGAGCTTTTTGCTGCTCTCCTGCAGCCTTTCGCTGCTTTCTTTTGCTCCGGCAAGGCAGGCACAGCGCGTACGTCGCGACGTTGGCGATCCAGCAGCGGCGTCAGCCGCCGTCCACGGCGGAGCGCGCGCCCCCTCTGCTATATTCTCTTCATCCTTTCCCTTTTTTTCACGACGCGTGGAACAACTTCCCTTATGGGCGCAGATCGGCGCCGTCCTTCTGCTGCTTGTCTGCTCCGCCTTCTTTTCCATTTCCGAGACAGCGATGATGGCGCTGAACCGTCATCGGCTCAAACATCTCGCCAGCAAAAACACGCTCGGCGCGAAAACGACCCAGGGACTGCTCGCAAAAACCGATCAGCTATTGAGCGTGATCCTGATCGGCAACAACCTGTTCAACACGATCATTCCGGTCCTGACTACATCGCTCGCGTTGCATACGTTCGGCCGCAATAGCCTCGTGCTGTCGATCGCGACCGGTATCGTCGCGTTCCTCATTATCGTGTTCGCGGAAATTACGCCGAAGATCGTCGGCGCGACGTTTCCCGAGAAAATCGCACTGCCCGCGAGCCTGCTGATCGCGCCATTGATGCGCATCGCGAGACCGGTGATCTGGTTCGTCAACCTGTTCGCCACCGGCATCCTGCGTGTGCTGCACATCAATACGAAGGGCGCGCGCGATCAGCGACTGTCTACCGAAGAACTACGCACCATCGTGCTCGAATCCGGCAGCTTCATGCCGACCAAACACCGCAGCATCCTGCTCAATCTGTTCGACCTCGAAAACATCTCCGTCGACGACGTGATGATCCCGCGCCGCCGCATCGAGGCGCTCGACTTCGATGCGCCGTTCGAACAGATCCTGCATCAACTCGAGACCTGCTATCACAACAAGCTGATCGTCTACCAGGGCGACATCGACCGCGTGCTCGGTGTGCTGCATGTGCGCAAGACACTGTCAGCGCTGCACAACCAGGAGCTCGAACGCGATACCTTGCGCGAGCTGCTCGCCGAGCCGTATTTCGTGCCCAGCGGCACGCCGGTGTTCCAGCAGTTGCAGTACTTTCAGGAGAGCCGGCACCGCATCGCGCTCGTCGTCAACGAATACGGCGAACTGCAAGGCCTCGTCACGCCGGAAGACATCATCGAGGAGCTGATCGGCGAATTCACCACGTCGATTCCGCGTGGCGCCAGTTCGCGCGGCGGCTGGAACGAAGCGGGCGAATGCATCGTTGCAGGCAGCATGCCGTTGCGCGAACTGAACCGCTGGCTGCAACTCGCGCTGCCCACCGATGGTCCCAAAACGCTCAACGGCCTGATTCTCGAAATTCTCGAAGACATCCCCGACGGCGACGTCTGCGTGCGCATCGGCGACACCAAGCTCGAAGTGATGCGCAGCGACGATCAGGCAATCCGCACCGTCAAGCTGTTCAAAGCGCCGTCGCGCACCAAGGCCGGAAAAGCAAGGTCAGGCTGAAGCCCGCACAGTCGCTCGCTAATTCATGGTCAGCATTGCACAGGCTCGCGACGCGCGCCATTAGCCGAATGGCCGAATTGCACTCGGACGCTCTCATCCGGAAGATGAAGCCGTCATGTTCTACAGGCGGCTCATCACCGGTCTCTTATGCAAACACCCTTCGCCACCACCGCGGCATTGCGGCGCCCACTCGCTGCCGACGGCGAATCCAGCGCAACGAATCTGAACGATCCGGACAATGCCCCGGCCGTGCGTCTGTTGACCGACACGTTGCACGAAGCGACGCGGCGCAATGCGTCGGATATCCACATCGAGCCGGCCGAGCACGGCTGGCGTGTGCGCCTGCGTATCGACGGCGTACTGCATGAAATCCCGCGGCCGCCCGCGCATCTGCGCGATGCGTTCGTCACGCGTGTCAAGGTGCTCGCGCGCATGGACATCGCCGAGCGACGCGTGCCGCAAGACGGCCGGCTACGCCTCGCGACGTCGCCAGGGCGACTCGAGGATTACCGAGTCAATTCACTGCCGACGCTGTTCGGCGAAAAGCTGGTACTACGACGGCTCGACGCGCTACCCGCAGATTTATCACTCGATTCGCTCGGCCTCGATCCGCGGCAGCGCGTGGCCGTCGATGCCGCGATCCGCGCGCCGCACGGTCTGATGCTCGTCACCGGACCAACGGGCAGCGGCAAGACGCTTTCGCTGTACTGCTTCCTGAATCTGCTGAACGGCGAGGCACGCAACCTCTGCTCGGTGGAAGACCCGGCCGAGATTCAGCTGGCCGGCATCAACCAGGTCAGCGTGCGCGAAAAAGCCGGGCTTACGTTCGCGGTCGCACTGCGCGCGTTCCTGCGTCAGGACCCTGACGTGATCATGGTCGGCGAAATCCGCGACAACGAAACCGCCGACGTCGCCGTGAAGGCCGCCCAAACCGGCCACCTCGTGCTGTCCACGCTGCATACCAACGACGCCCCCGCAGCCATCGCGCGCCTCATCGATATCGGTGTCGAGCCGTACAACCTTGCCGCCGCGCTGCGGATGGTGACCGCGCAGCGGCTGGTGCGGCGACTGTGCGTCGAGTGTCGAGCACCTGCGCCCCATTCCGCGGCCGCGCTCCACGCGGCGGGCTTCGGCGAACACGAGCTGGACGGCTGGCAACCGTATGCGGGGACCGGCTGCGCGGCTTGCCATGGCATCGGCTACCGGGGGCGCGTCGGCATACATCAGGTGATGCCCGTTTCCGACGCGATGCGCGAGCTGATCGTCGCAAGCGCGGGCGCGCACGAGCTGGGCCGCCTCGCGCAGACCGAACAAGTCGCGACGTTACGCGACGCGGCGCTAGCGCGCGTGCGCGACGGCACCACCAGTCTCGCCGAAGCGCTCGCCGCCACGGAGGTCGCATGAGTATCCCCGCGCTGTCACCGACAGGGTCCGTCTCAGCCGATCTGCGCTTCAGGTGGCGCGGCGTCGACGCGGACGGCACGCGTCATAGCGGCACGCTGATCGCGCCCGACGCGAGCGCCGCGCGCACGCTGCTCAAACGCGACAACCTCTTTATCGTCGAGCTCGCAACGCAAGGGCCGGCGCCACGCCCAAAGACCAGCGCGGCCGATGTCACGCTATTCACGCGACAACTGTCCAGTCTGCTGCGTGCCGGCTTGCCGCTCGCGCCCGCGCTCGAACTGCTCGCGCAGACGCCGGCGTCGGGTCAGCGGCAAGGCATGCCGCGGATCGTCGGTACGGTCGCGCGAGATATCACTGCCGGCCTGCGGTTTTCGGCGGCCCTGCAGCGGCATCCGGCGCAGTTCAATGCGCTGTATTGCCAACTCGTCGAGGTGGGTGAAGCGGCGGGCGCGCTCGTCACCGTGCTCGCCCGCCTCGCCGACGATCGCGAACGCGCCGCCGCACAGCGTGCAAAGGTGCGCGCGGCTCTCACCTATCCAGTCGCGATCCTGCTGCTCGCGATCGCGATAACCGCCGCGTTGCTGGTGTGGGTCGTGCCGACGTTCAAGCAGATCTTCGATGGCTTCGGCGCCAAGCTGCCCGCGCCGACGCAGTTTGTGCTGGCGCTTTCGGCGGGTGCCGCGCGCTGGAGTGTGCCGCTGTTCGCGCTGATGCTCGCAATGAGCTCGGCCATCTCGTTCGTGCTGCGTCGATCGACCAGCGCGCGCATCCGCTTCGCCCGCCTGTCGCTCAACCTGCCGGTGGCCGGCCCGCTGCTGCGCACGCTGTGCGCAGCGCGCTGGAGTCGCGCGCTCGGCACTTTGCTGTCCGCTGGCACACCGCTCGCCGACGCGTTCGATTCGCTCACCCAGGCGACCGGCAATGCCTTCTTCGATCGCGCAACGGCAAGCATCGCCATCAGACTGCGGCGCGGCGAACGGCTCGCCGCGGCGATGCGCGCGGCACGCTGCTTTCCTGCCGAGGTCGTGCAGCCCGTTGCGGTCGCCGAGGAATCTGGCGCGCTCGACAGCATGCTGCTCGATGTCGCGTCGCTCGCGGATCGCCAGGTCGACGACCGCATCGGTACGCTGTCGAGCCTGTGCGAACCGCTCGTGATCGTCGTGCTCGGCACGCTGGTCGGCGGCCTCGTAATCGCGATGTATCTTCCCATTATTCAACTCGGCAACGTGGTGTAGCATCGCAGCCGAATCCACTTCATGACCATGCAGGCTCCTCTACCGCTCGTGTCACAAACCTCCTCCAGCTTGCTCGCCGGCTTACTGCCAGGCCGCTTTGCAAGCGATATCGGCCTCGCGCTCGCGAGTCTGCCCGCCGGGGTGCAGATCGCGTTCGCGATCGTGCTCGGCCTCGTGATCGGCAGCTTCCTGAACGTGGTCGTGCATCGGCTGCCGATCATGCTCGAGCGTGCCTGGCGCGCCGAAATCAGCGAGGCCACCGACGAGCCGCGGCCCGGCGACGGACTGCCCGAGCGCTACAACCTGTGGGTGCCGCGTAGCGCGTGCCCGCATTGCGGCCACGTACTGAGCGCGTGGGAAAACTTGCCGGTGTTGAGCTACCTGCTGTTACGCGGCCGCTGTTCCGCATGCGGCACGCACATCAGCGCACGTTATCCGCTGCTCGAAATCGCGAGTGCAGCTTTCGCCGCAGGCGCATTGATGGCGTTCGGCCCGACCTTGATGGCACTCGCCGCGTTCGGCCTGTGCGCAACGTTGCTTGCGATGAGCGCGATCGATATCGACACGCATCTGCTGCCCGATTCCTTGACCTTGCCGCTGTTGTGGGCCGGCCTGATCGTCAATTTCAACGGCATGTTCACGAACCTGCATGATGCGGTCCTCGGGGCTATCTTCGGATATCTGGTGTTATGGGCCGTGCATTGGGCGTTCAGGCTCGTGCGCGGTATCGAAGGCATGGGCTATGGCGACTTCAAACTGCTCGCGGCGCTCGGCGCGTGGCTCGGCTGGCCCGCACTGCCGCAAATCGTGCTGGTCGCCGCTGTGGCCGGCGCCGTGATCGGCCTCGCGGCGACGTGGCGCGGCCGTATGCGCTTCGAAGAGCCGCTGCCGTTTGGGCCATTTCTCGCGGCGGGCGGTGCGCTCACGCTGTTTGCCGGCACGCCGCTTTACCTGGCTTTGGGAGGCTGAAGCATGTTCGTTGTGGGACTCACCGGCGGCATCGGTAGCGGCAAGTCGACGGTTGCCAATCTGTTTGCCGCGCGCGGCGTGCCGCTCGTCGATACCGACGTGATCGCGCATCGCATCACCGCGCCGCATGGATTGGCGATGCCGCACATCGCCGCCGAATTCGGCACTGAGTTCGTCGCCGCCGACGGCTCGCTCGATCGCGCGCGCATGCGCACGCTCGTGTTCAGCGACGACACTGCGCGCAAACGTCTGGAAGGCATCACGCATCCGCTGATTCGCGCGGAAACCGAGCGCGAAGAGCGCGAAGCGCAAGGGCCGTATGTGATCGTCGTGGTGCCGTTGCTGGTCGAGTCCGGCACCTGGAAGAACCGTGTGAATCGCGTGCTCACCGTCGATTGCAGCGTCGACACGCAAATCGCGCGGGTGATAAGCCGCAACGGCTTCAGCCGTGAGCAGGTGCTCGCGATCATCGCGCGCCAGGCCACGCGCGAAGCGCGCCTCGCCGCCGCCGACGACGTGATCGTCAATGACAATGCGCCGCTCCTGGAACTCGAGGCGCAGGTGGACGCTCACCATCATGCGTATCTGTCGCTCGCGAAGGGTGAGGCCGAGTCGTAGCGCGCGGAGCTCTCAGGTCGGCCTCGCTTGCACGCATCAAGCGCATGGTGCCCCGTGAGGCGGATACGCATCTTCGGCACGCGTCGTCAGGGCACAATTGAACTTTGCGCGCATGCGAGGGCCGAAGCGCTCATAACACCGGGAACTGACAAAAAAGTTGCGAAAGCACGCGGAAAGCGTGCGTGATTGCCTGGGTAGTCCCACGGCATTAGAATGTTTTGCATTCCTGTCACCGACCACGCCCGAGGCGAGCCCGCTTGATCCTTTACGAGTACCCCTTCAATGAGCGAATCCGGACGCTGTTGCGGCTCGAAGATCTGTTCGAGCGCTTCACGTTCTTTCTGACTCAGGAAGACGCGCGGGAACATCACGTCGCACTGACAACGCTGTTCGAAATCTCCGAAGTAGCTGGCCGCGCGGATCTGAAGTCGGATCTGATGAAAGAGCTCGAACGGCAGCGGCAAACGCTCGCGCCGTTTCGCGGCAATCCGGGCATCGAGCAGAACGCGCTCGAAGCGGTGCTCGGCGAAATCGAGCAGACACTTGCGGGGCTCACGCAGATGCAAGGCAAGACCGGCCAGCATCTTGCAGACAACGAATGGCTCGCGAGCATTCGCAGCCGCGCAATCATCCCCGGTGGCACCTGCAAATTCGACCTGCCCTCGTATTACGCGTGGCAACAGTTGCATCCCGATCAGCGTCGCCAGGACATCGCCAAGTGGGTCACGCCGCTTTTGCCGCTGCGCGACGCGGCCACGATCGTGCTGCGGCTCGCGCGCGAGTCGGGCCAGGCGTCGAAGGTGATGGCGATGCAAGGCAGCTATCAGCAAATGCTGTCGGGCCGCTCGTATCAATTGATGCAGGTTCGCGTCGCGCCCGAATTGCGCGTGATTCCCGAAGCGAGCGCCAACAAGTACATGCTGTGGGTGCGTTTCACGGTGCAGGACGGCGATCTGCGGCCGCGTGCGGTCGACGTCGACGTGCCGTTCCAGCTCACGCTCTGCAGCCTGTAATCGCCTGATAATCGCCGCCGCATCGGGCAGCGCACCCCGGATTTGACCGAACGCGCCTTTGAAGCGGGGCGAAATAGCCCTATATTCGTTACTTGTTCCGTTTGCGATTGACCGTCCGACCGTATGCCTACCGTCGTCAAATGTCCTACCTGCGGTAAAGATGTCCGCTGGATCCCCGAGAGCCGCTTCCGTCCTTTCTGCTCCGAGCGCTGCAAGCAGATTGATCTCGGCGCATGGGCCGCCGAAAAATACCGGATTGGCGGCAACGAACAGGAGGGGTCTTCGTCCGAAGAGGAAACGCCGCGCGGCGACTACAACCCGCACTGAGCGAGCCAGCAAAAAAGCCACGCGAATCGCGACGCTCCCGAGACAGCGCCACGCTATCGCGTGGCCTTTTCAGCCACTCTGTTTCAACCGATCACTTGTTTTCGGCCGCCAGCCACTCCAGCACCGGGATTGTGGCCGGTAACAACGGCGAGACATCCGCAGGCAAGCTCTGCCACACGAAGGCCTGGCCTTCACGCCCGTGGGGCTCGCCCGACCACTGCGTCACCTTGCAGAAGAACAGGCGCACATAGGCGTGCGGATAATCGTGTTCGAGCGTGTGCCACAGATGGCTCGCTTCGACCTCGATTCCCAGCTCCTCGTGCAGCTCGCGCGCAAGCGCGGCCTCGACTGACTCACCCGCCTCCAGCTTGCCCCCCGGAAACTCCCAGTAGCCCTCGTACGGCTTGCCCGCCGGACGCTGCGCGAGCAGATAGCGCCCGTCAGGCTGCACCAGCACGCCGACCGCGACCTCGGTGACGGGTCGGCCGGCGCCGTTAGTGCCGGCGCTATTGCCCGCGTTTTTGCCAGCGTCGCTCATGCCGGCGTCTTACGGCCAGACCAGTCGCGCGCGAATTGCCATGCGACCCGCCCCGAGCGCGAGCCGCGTTCGAGCGCCCACACGAGCGCATCGCCGCGCGCCGATTCGATCTCGGCGTCGTCGCAACCGAAATGACGCAGCCAGTGCGCGATGATCGTCAGATAGTCGTCCTGTTTGAACGGATAGAAGCTGACCCACAGCCCGAAACGCTCCGACAGCGAAATCTTCTCTTCGACCAGTTCACCCGGATGAATCTCGCCGTCCGACGTGTGCTTGTACGTTTCGTTGTCGCTCATGTACTCGGGCAGCAGATGGCGGCGGTTCGACGTCGCGTAGATCAGCACGTTGTCGGACTGCGCGGCGACCGAGCCGTCGAGCGCGACTTTCAGCGCCTTGTAGCCCGACTCGCCTTCTTCGAACGACAGGTCGTCGCAGAAGACGATGAAGCGCTCCGGGCGCTTCGCGATCACATCGACGATGTCGCCGAGGTCGTGCAGATCGTCCTTGTCCACTTCGATCAGACGCAGGCCGTCTTTCGCGTAAGCGTTCAGACACGCCTTGATCAGCGACGACTTGCCGGTGCCCCGCGCGCCCGTCAGCAGCACGTTGTTGGCCGGCTGCATGCGCACAAACTGGCGCGTGTTCTGTTCGATCAGCCCTTTCTGGCGATCGATGTTCTGCAGGTCGTCGAGCGTGATCGACGAAATGGCGGGCACCGGCTGCAGGTAGCCGCGCCCCTGGCGCTTGCGCCAGCGAAACGCGACTGCGGCCGACCAGTCGATGTCCGGCGCGGCGGGCGGAAGCATCGCTTCCAGGCGGCCGAGCACGGCTTCGGCCCGGGTCAGAAACTGTTCGAGTTTGTCCATGGTAAGTAGGCGGCCCGCGGCCGAGCTTTGAACCTGATTACGAGCGGTAGTCGGCGTTGATGCTCACGTAGTCGTGCGACAGATCGCAGGTCCAGATCGTGGCTTGCGCATTGCCGCGGCCGAGCACGACGCGAATGCCGATCTCGCTCTTTTTCATCACGCGCTGGCCGTCTTCTTCGCGGTACGCCGGGTTGCGGCCGCCGGCAGTCGCGACCAGCACGTCGTCGAGATACAGATCGATCTTGCCGACGTCGAGATCGTCCACGCCGGCATAGCCGATGGCCGCGAGAATGCGGCCGAGGTTCGGGTCCGATGCATAGAAGGCCGTCTTGACGAGCGGCGAATGGCCGATCGCGTAGGCGATCTGGCGGCATTCGCCGACGCTCGAGCCGCCTTCGACATGCACGGTCATGAACTTGGTCGCGCCTTCACCATCGCGCACGATCAGTTGCGCGAGGCTCTGCGCGACCTCGGTCACCGCGTCGCGCAGCGCTGCATAAGCGGGCGAATCGGTGGACGTGATCGCGGGCAGGCTTGATTTGCCCGACGCGATCAGGATGAACGAATCGTTGGTCGACGTATCGCCATCGATCGTAATGCAGTTGAACGAGCGGTCCGCGACGTGCTTCACGAGTTCGTCGAGCACGGGCTGCGCGACGGCTGCGTCGAACGCGAGGAAGCCGAGCATGGTCGCCATGTTCGGCTTGATCATGCCGGCGCCCTTGCTGATGCCGGTCAGCGTGACCGTGTGGCCGTCGATCGTGACCTGGCGCGAGCTCGCCTTCGGCAGCGTGTCGGTCGTCATGATCGACTGCGCCGCGTCGTACCAGTTTGCTTCCTTGCGATTCGCGAGCGCGGCCGGCAAACCGGCCTTCAGACGATCGACCGGCAGCGGTTCGAGGATCACGCCCGTCGAGAACGGCAGCACCTGCTCGGGCGCGATGTCGGCGAGACGCGCGAGTTCCGCGCAGGTTTCGCGCGTCGCCGCGAGGCCCGGCTCACCGGTGCCCGCGTTCGCGTTGCCGGTGTTGATCAGCAGCGCGCGAATCGACTTGCCGCCCGCGCGCACGCGCTGCAGGTTCTCGCGGCAGACCGTGACGGGCGCCGCGCAGAAGCGGTTCTGCGTGAACACGCCGCCTACCGTCGCGCCTTCGTCGACGGAAATGACGAGCACGTCCTTGCGGTTCGGCTTGCGGATATTCGCTTCCGCCCAGCCTAGCGTGACGCCGGCGACGGGGTGGAGTTGAGCGGGATCGATCGAGGGAAAGTTGACAGCCATGGTCGCGACCTGTCGAAGAAAATGCCGGCGGACGCCGGCATCGGGGAAACGGAACTGATGACCCGGGCGTGTTGCCGGGTCACCCGCGAAATCAAAACGGACAAGCGGCGCTCAAAAGCGACGCGGCGCGCCCTGAAGCGCGCCGCGTCGGCAATTATGCGATCTTGCCGTGGCACTGCTTGTACTTCTTGCCGCTACCGCACGGACACGGGTCGTTGCGGCCGACTTTCGGCACGTTGTCGGTATTCACGTTCAGGGTCTGCGGCACCGCGCCGTGGCCATGACCATGGCTCATTGCGTCGCCGATCATCGCGGCGGTGGCCGCTTCGGCTGCAACCGGCGCGGCGGCGCCGGCTTCCGCGAACTCGGCATGACGGAACTCGACGTTCTCCAGATGACCGCCCTGCTCTTCCATCTGCTCCGCGGCCGCTTCGAGCTGCTCCGGCGACTGGATCTGCACGTTCATCACGATGCGCGTGACTTCGAGCTTCACCGCGTCGAGCATCGCGGCGAACAGTTCGAACGCCTCGCGCTTGTATTCCTGCTTCGGGTTCTTCTGCGCATAGCCGCGCAGATGGATGCCCTGACGCAGATGGTCGAGCGCGGCGAGATGCTCGCGCCATGCGCGGTCGAGCGTCTGCAGCATGATCGAGCGCTCGAACGCGCTGAACGATTCACGGCCGACCAGCTGGACCTTCGCTTCGTACCCCTCGTCCGCGGCGGCCTCGACAGCTTCGAGAATCTCTTCCGCGCTGATCGAGTTCGACTCGTTGATCATTTCCTGGATCGCGAGGTCGAGCTGCCATTCGTTGCGCAGCACTTCTTCGAGCTCGGGCACGTCCCACTGTTCTTCGATACTGCCCACCGGCACGAACTGATGCACGATGTCGCCCACCACGCCGTGACGCATCGCGGTGATGGTCTCGGTGATGTCGTTCGCTTCGAGCAGTTCGTTGCGCTGCTGGTAGATCACCTTGCGCTGGTCGTTCGACACGTCGTCGTATTCGAGCAATTGCTTACGAATATCGAAGTTGCGCGCCTCGACCTTGCGTTGCGCCGATTCGATCGAACGCGACACGATGCCTGCTTCGATCGCCTCGCCTTCCGGCATCTTCAGACGGTCCATGATCGCGCGCACGCGGTCGCCCGCGAAAATGCGCAGCAGCGGATCTTCCAGCGACAGATAGAAGCGCGACGAACCCGGGTCACCCTGACGGCCAGCACGGCCGCGCAGCTGGTTATCGATCCGGCGCGACTCATGACGTTCGGTGCCGATGATGTGCAGACCGCCCGCAGCCTTCACCTGATCGTGCAGCGTCTGCCATTCGTCGTGCAGCTTCTGGATGCGGCGTTGCTTTTCGTCGTCGGAGAGCGTTTCGTCCTGCTCGATGAACGACGCCTGCTTCTCCGCGTTGCCGCCGAGCACGATGTCCGTACCACGGCCGGCCATGTTGGTCGCGATCGTGATGCGTTGCGGACGACCCGCTTCGGCGACGATCGCCGCTTCGCGCGCGTGCTGCTTCGCGTTCAGCACTTCGTGCGGCAAGCCGGCCTGCTTCAGCAGATGCGACAGCAGTTCCGAGTTCTCGATCGACGTCGTGCCGACCAGCACCGGCTGCCCGCGTTCGTAGCACTCGCGGATGTCGCGGATCACCGCGTCGTAGCGTTCCTTCGCGGTCTTGTAGATCTGATCCTGCTTGTCGATCCGCTTCGGCGGACGGTTGGTCGGGATCACGACCGTTTCGAGACCGTAGATCTCGTTGAATTCGTACGCTTCGGTGTCGGCCGTGCCGGTCATGCCGGCCAGTTTCGCGTACATGCGGAAGTAGTTCTGGAACGTGATCGACGCGAGCGTCTGGTTCTCGCTCTGGATCTTCACGTGCTCCTTCGCCTCGACCGCCTGGTGCAGACCGTCCGACCACCGGCGGCCGGCCATCAGACGGCCGGTGAATTCGTCGACGATGATCACTTCGCCGTTCTGCACGACGTAGTGCTGATCCTTGAAGAACAGCGTATGCGCGCGCAGCGCCGCGTACACGTGGTGCATCAGCGTGATGTTCTGTGGCGCGTACAGGCTTTCGCCCTCACCGATCAGACCCCACTCGGAGAGCAGCCGCTCCGCCTTTTCGTGGCCAGACTCGGTCAGGAACACCTGACGGCCTTTTTCGTCCAGCGTGTAGTCGCCAGGCTTCTCGACGCCGGTGCCGTCCGCCTTCTCTTCGCCGATCTGGCGCTCGAGCAGCGGCGGCAGTGCGTTCATGCGCACGTAGAGTTCGGTGTGGTCTTCGGCCTGGCCGGAGATGATCAGCGGCGTACGCGCTTCGTCGATCAGGATTGAGTCCACCTCGTCGACGACCGCGAAGTTCAGGCTCCGCTGCACGCGCGCGTCGGTCTCGTAGACCATGTTGTCGCGCAGGTAGTCGAAGCCGAATTCGTTGTTGGTGCCGTAGGTGATGTCGGCGGCGTAGGCTTGCTGCTTCGCCGTGTGCTCCATCTGCGACAGGTTGATACCGACCGACAGACCGAGGAAGTTATAGAGACGCGCCATCCACTCGGCGTCGCGCTGCGCGAGGTAGTCGTTGACCGTGACCACGTGGACGCCGCGGCCCGACAGCGCGTTCAGGTAGACCGGCAGCGTCGCGACGAGCGTCTTGCCCTCGCCGGTGCGCATTTCGCTGATCTTGCCGTAGTGCAGCGCCATACCGCCGATCAGCTGCACGTCGAAGTGGCGCATCTTCAGCACCCGCTTGCTGGCCTCGCGGCAGACCGCGAACGCCTCCGGCAGGATCTTGTCGAGCGATTCGCCGCTCGCGACGCGCTGGCGGAATTCACCCGTTTTGGCGCGCAGTTGGTCATCCGTCAATTGCTCGATCTGCGGCTCGAGCGCATTGATCGCCGCGACGGTCTTTTGATATTGCTTGACAAGCCGCTGATTACGGCTGCCAAAAATCTTCTGTAGAAAACCGGTGGTCATCGGATCGGTGTCTGCGTCGCGGCTTCGGCTGGCTCGCGGTGTGCGCTACATGCATACCGCGCCTGGGTCGGAAAGTCCTCGGCGGCTTAGTCCAAGAGTGAATTCGAATCGGGCATTTTAGCACGCGCCTCCGGCTGCGCTCGTGTCGGAGCCGTGACGGCGCCGGCTCTGTTCGGCCCCGCCAGGCAACCTTCGGCGCCGCGCGGACCGGCATCGCAAGCTGCTCGCGCGGTACAATCGCGGCGTGAGCGCGCATGGGGCGAGTTCACGTGTCAATGCCAAACATGAGCCGTTTTTCGTCCTTTTCAAGGCCGCCGAAGCAGTTCGATCTGCGCCGCCCGCAACCGCTCGCCGAGGTTCTCGGCCGCACGGACGCGTTCGCGGCGTTGCGCGCGGGCGTCGAGCAGATCGCCGCGCTCGAGAAGGATCTGCGCGAGCTTTTGCCCGACTATCTGGCGACGAGTGTCGAGCCCAGCTTCATCAAGGAGGGCGTGCTGGCGCTATTCGCCGCGCACAACGCGCTCGCGGCGCGTCTGCGGCATCTGGAGCCGCGGCTGCTCGTGGATTTGCAGCAGCGCGGCTGGCCCGTGCAGGCGCTGAAGATTCGCGTACGGCCGCAGCCGCTTAAAGAACCGCCGCCCGTCAAGCAGGCGCGCATGACGCCGGCCGGCGCCGCCGCGCTGCAGGCGTTGAGCGAATCGCTCGAGCCTTCGCCGTTGCAGGAAGCGCTCGCGCGCATGGCCGCGCGGCATCGGCGCAATCGCTGAACGTTGAACGAAAAAAACGGCCCGGAGGGGCCGTTTTTCATCTGCCTGCCTGTCACGCCGGCTTTATGCGAACGCCGTCTGCGTTTCGTACGCGAAGCCGCGCGGGGCCTTTTGCGTGTCGTCGAAGGTGACGATTTCGTACGAGTCTTCGTGCGCGAGCAACTCGCGCAGCAATGCATTGTTCAGGCCGTGGCCGGACTTGTACGCGGTGTACGACGCGAGCAGTGGGTGACCGATCACGTACAGGTCGCCGATCGCGTCGAGCATCTTGTGCTTGACGAACTCGTCGTCGTAACGAAGGCCGTCGTTGTTCAGGATGCGGTACTCGTCGAGCACAATCGCGTTGTCCATGCTGCCGCCCCGCGCGAGGCCGAGCTCACGCATCATTTCCACTTCATGCGCGAAGCCGAACGTGCGGGCGCGCGCGATTTCGCGCACGTACGACGTGTTGGCGAAATCCACTTCCAGCGCCTGACCGGTTTTGTCCACGGCGGGGTGACGGAAGTCGATCGTGAACTTGAGCTTGAAGCCGAAATACGGATCGAGGCGCGCGAACTTGTCGCCGTCGCGGATTTCGACCGGCTTCGTGACCTTGATGAATTTCTTCGGCGCGTTCTGCTCTTCGATACCCGCCGACTGGATCAGGAACACGAACGAACCCGCGCTGCCGTCCATGATCGGGATTTCTTCGGCGGTGACGTCGACGTAAAGGTTGTCGATGCCAAGACCGGCGCAGGCGGACATCAGATGCTCGATGGTCGACACGCGCGCGCCGTCTTTCTGCAACACGGAAGCCAGACGCGTATCGCCAATCGCCATCGCCGACGCAGGAATGTCCACCGGCGTGGGCAAATCCACGCGCGAAAACACGATGCCAGTGTCCGGCCCCGCCGGACGGAGCGTCAGATTGACTTTACGGCCGGAGTGCAATCCGATACCGACAGTCTTGACGATCGATTTGATTGTGCGCTGCTTCAACATGGTGGTCTTCTATTCGATTGAAAATCCCAATCAGGATTTTTTATTTCATAGCCGCAATTATACTCCAATCCCCAGACCAGCGTCTTTGCGGGGAACGTGACAATCTGTTTCGCTGCATTACCCAGTGGGCTTAGCGACGGAAAGCGTGACGGGCCGATGCCCCGGAACGGAGGCGTTTCCGGTCATCGGCCCGCGTAACGGCCTGTCACAAAAGCGTCGTAATCACCGTTGCCGTCGCGCCACGCGGCATCAGCGCGCGGGTCGCGGCGAAGGTGCGACGTCAGCAACTAGCTCAACGTAGCGAGAATACTCGCTGCATCGCTGACTTCGAATTTGCCGGCGGCCTCGACGTTCAGCGTCTTGACCACGCCGTCGTCGACCACCATCGCGTAGCGCAGGGAACGAATCCCCATGCCGCGCGCCGACAGATCCTGCTCCAGACCAAGCGCCCGTGTAAAAGCCGCACTGCCGTCCGCCATCATGCGCACCTTGCCCGAGGTGTGCTGATCGCGTCCCCACGCGCCCATGACGAACGCGTCGTTGACGGACACGCACCAGATTTCGTCGATGCCGGCAGCGCGCAACTGCTCGGCATGCTCGACATAGCCCGGTACATGTTTGGCCGAACAGGTCGGCGTGAACGCGCCAGGCAATCCGAAGATCACCACGCGTTTGCCCGCCGTCTGCTCGCGCACGTCGAAACTGTTCGGTCCGATCGTGCAGCCCGCCCGGTCGTCTTCGACATACTCGAAGAGCGTCGCGTCGGGCAGCTTTTCACCTTCCTTGATCATGCTCAGTCCTTTGCATCGATGCGAAGCACGCTCGCACGTCCTCGTGTCGCAGTGAATATCGGTTCGGCCTTTTCAACTATAAGCCACACCGTGCGGCGGCAGTCACTTCGTCCGCCTCGCGAATCCGCAGAGGGCAGTTGCCCCTGCCGCGAACCAGACGATACGCGACCTGCTTGCCGTTCACCCGCCACGCTCGTGCGTTCGTCCGCCAGCGCTGCACTTGCGACCTCAGTCGCAGCGCGGCAACGAAGCCTGCCCGTGCGCTCAGTCCGCCTGCTTGCGCAGGAATGCAGGAATGTCGTACGTATCGACGCCCTTTTCCTGCAGCGCCTGCACGTGCGAGGCCGCCGTGTCGCGCGACGTGCGCCACACTGCCGGCGTGTCGAGCGCGCCGTAGTCGGCCGTGCTGGCATGGCCTGCCGCCGGTGCGTACGCTGCGTGCGCCATCGCGCCGACCGGCTGGTTGTCGGTGCCGGTGCGCAGCAGCGTCATCGGTGCCGATTGCTGCTTCTTCGCCGCGCGGCCGAGACCCGTTGCCACGACCGTCACGCGCAGCGCGTCGCCCATTGCATCGTCGTACACGGCGCCGAAGATCACCGTCGCATCTTCCGCGGCATAGCTCTTGATCGTGTTCATCACTTCGCGCGTTTCCGACAGACGCAGCGAACGGCTCGACGTGATGTTGACCAGCACGCCACGCGCGCCCGACAGATCGACGCCTTCCAGCAGCGGGCTCGCGACGGCCTGCTCGGCCGCGAGACGCGCGCGATCGACACCGGCAACCGTCGCCGTGCCCATCATCGCCTTGCCCTGCTCGCCCATCACGGTCTTCACGTCTTCGAAGTCGACGTTGACGAGACCGTCGACGTTGATGATTTCCGCAATGCCCGCAACCGCGTTGTTCAGAACGTCGTCAGCGCACTGGAAGCACTTGTCCATCTCGGCGTCGTCGCCCATCACCTCGAACAGCTTGTCGTTCAGCACGACGATCAGCGAGTCGACGTGATCCTCCAGTTGTTGCGAACCGGCTTCCGCCACGCGCATCCGCTTGCCGCCTTCGAATTCGAACGGCTTGCTGACGACGCCGACGGTCAGAATGCCCATTTCCTTCGCGATCTGCGCGACGACCGGTGCCGCGCCCGTGCCCGTGCCGCCACCCATGCCGGCGGTGATGAACACCATGTGCGCGCCGCGCAGTGCGTCGGCGATGCGCTCGCGTGCTTCTTCAGCGGCGGCGCGGCCCATTTCCGGCTTGGCTCCTGCGCCCAGACCCGTGTTGCCGAGCTGGATCACCGCGGTTGCGCGCGAACGCGACAGCGCCTGCGCGTCCGTGTTCATCACGATGAAGTCGACGCCTTGCACGCCTTTGTTGATCATGTGCTGAACGGCATTGCCGCCAGCGCCACCGACTCCGACGACCTTGATGATGGTGCCGCTCGTTTCGGTTTCCAGCATCTGGAATTCCATGTTGCCTCCGTCAAGATAAAAAGTTACTGCCACTCGGCGTTATCCGGCAGGAGATCGGGCAACCTCCTGTCGCGCACCGGCCGCCGGCACCAGCGCGAATTTCTCGAAACCCCTGGTCAGAAGTTGCCGAGGAACCAGTCCTTCATGCGCGAGAACACCTGTCCCATCGACCCCGACTGCACTGCAACCTTGCGCCCGCGCATACGCTGCGAGCGCCCTTCGACGAGCAGGCCCATTGCCGTCGAATAGCGCGGATTGCGCACGACGTCGGCGAGACCGCCCGCGTACTCCGGCACCCCAATGCGCACCGGCTTCAGGAAAATGTCCTCACCGAGCTCGACCATGCCGATCATCATCGACGCGCCGCCCGTCAGCACGACGCCCGAGCTCAGCAACTCCTCGTAACCCGACTCGCGCACCACCTGCTGCACGAGCGAAAACAGTTCTTCGACGCGCGGCTCGATCACCGCCGCCAGCGCCTGGCGCGACAGCGTGCGCGGACCGCGTTCGCCGAGACCCGGCACTTCGATCATCTCGTCCGGATCGGCGAGCGCCTGCTTGGCGATGCCGTAGTCGACCTTGATGTCCTCGGCATCCGGCGTCGGCGTGCGCAGCGCCATTGCGATGTCGCTGGTGATCTGGTCGCCGGCGATCGGAATCACGGCGGTGTGGCGGATCGCGCCTTCGCTGAAGATCGCGATGTCCGTCGTGCCGCCGCCGATGTCGACCAGCACCACGCCCAGTTCCTTTTCGTCTTCCGTCAGCACCGCCAGCGACGACGCGAGCGGCTGAAGAATCAGATCGTTCACTTCGAGGCCGCAGCGTCGCACGCACTTGACGATGTTCTGCGCCGCGCTGACCGCGCCGGTGACGATATGCACCTTCACTTCGAGGCGGATGCCGCTCATGCCGATCGGCTCGCGCACGTCTTCCTGGCCGTCGATGATGAATTCCTGCGTGAGGATATGCAGCACCTGCTGATCGGTCGGGATGTTGATCGCCTTGGCCGTTTCGATCACGCGCGCCACGTCCGCCTGCGTGACTTCCTTCTCCTTGATCGCGACCATGCCGCTGGAATTGAAGCTGCGGATATGGCTCCCGGCGATCCCGGTGAACACGTTCGTGATCTTGCAGTCGGCCATCAGCTCGGCTTCCTCGAGCGCGCGCTGAATCGACTGCACGGTGGCTTCGATGTTCACCACCACGCCCTTCTTGAGCCCCTTCGATTCGCTCTGGCCGAGACCGATCACCTCGTAGTGACCCTCGCCCTTCAACTCGGCGACGATGGCCACTACCTTCGACGTCCCGATGTCGAGGGCGACCAGCAGATCCTTATAGTCTTTACTCATAGCGTGCTCAGTGCGTGTGATGTCCGTTTACTTCTTGCCCTTGTCGGGTTCGCTGATGAAGCGCATGCCAGCGGCACGAATCGCGAAACCGTTCGGATAGCGCAAGTCCGCATTCTCGATATCCTTTCCCCAACGTTGCGTCACCGCGCCCCATGCCGCGGTCAGGCGTTTGCTGCGATCGGCCAGCGTGTCCTGATTGCGTTCGCGGCCCAACTCCACCTGCGTGCCGTTCGACAGTTTCACCGTCCACGCATAGCGCGGCGACAGCGTCACTTCCTCGGGCGTCGCGTTGATCGCCGCGAACCACTTCTGGAAGTCGTGATAACGCGCGACGACTTCCTTCGCCGTACCGTCCGGGCCGTCGAACGCGGGCAGTTCTTCGTCGAGCTCGCCCTGGTTCGCGGTGAACAGTTCGCCGTCGACGCTCACCAGCTGATCGCTGCCCCACGTCCCTAGCGGCTTGTACTCTTCGAGCGTGACAGCCAGTGCATTCGGCCACACGCGCCGCACGCTCGCGTGACGCACCCACGGCATCTGCTCGAACGCCTGACGCGCGGCGTCGAGATCGACCGTGAAGTAGTTGCCCTTCAGGCGCCCCACAACGCCGGCGCGCACCGTCGGCGAATTGATGTGCTCGGTGTCGCCGTCGATCTGGATCTCGCGCAGCGCGAAATTCGGGCGCTGGATCATCCAGTAACCGCCCGCCGCCAGCAGCACGAGCACCAGCAACGCGTGCAGCGCGTTGGTGGCGAGATTGAGCTGGCGAACGTTGTTCCACATGGTGTTGCTTGCGTTTACCCTGGTTAATCCTGCAGCGTCAGCGCCAACACGCCGACCACGAGTTCCTGATAGCTGATGCCGACCGCGCGCGCCGCTTTCGGCGGCAGCGAGTGATCGGTCATGCCGGGCGCCGTGTTCACTTCGAGGAAGTACGGCTTGCCTTCACCATCGAGCATGAAGTCCGCGCGGCCCCAGTCGGTGCAGCCGAGCACGTCGAACGCGCGGCGCGCGAGCACCTTCAGGCGCGCTTCTTCTTCGGCGCCGAGACCACAGGGAATCAGATACTGCGTGTCGTTGGCGATGTACTTCGCGTGATAGTCGTAGAACTCGCCGGCCGGCACGATGCGGATCACCGGCAGATCCAGATTGCCGGCGATGCACGCGGTGTACTCGCCGCCGCCTTCGATGCTCTTCTCGACCACGACGATACGGTCGTATTTCACGGCCTCGATCAGCGCGGCCGGCAGCGCGTCCGCGCTCTTCACCTTGATCACGGCGACGCTCGAACCTTCGCTCGCCGGCTTGACGAACAGCGGCAGGCCGAGCTTCGCGACGATCTCTTTCGCGCGCGCTTCGTAGTCGTCGCCGCGCAGCACCGCTTCGAACGGCGGCGTCGGAATGCCGAGCTGCTGCCACACGAGCTTGGTGCGGAACTTGTCGAGTCCGAGCGCCGAGCCGAGCACGCCGCTACCGGTGTAGCGGATGCCGTAGAAATCGAGCGCGCCCTGGATCTGGCCGTTTTCGCCGTAGCCGCCATGCAGCGCGTTGAACGCGCGCACGAAGCCCTCTTCCTTCAATGCCGACAGCGGACGCTCGGCCGGATCGAACGGATGCGCGTCGACGCCGGCGTCGCGCAGACCCTGCAGCACCAGACGTCCGGAATTGAGCGACACCTCGCGCTCGGCCGAATTACCGCCGAGCAGCACTGCCACCTTGCCGAATTTTTTGGGATCGATACTGCTCATCTCACACCTTCAGTTCCTGAGCGAGGCGACCCGGCACACCGCCGATCGAACCCGCGCCCATCGTAATCACCACATCACCGTCGCGCACCACCGTAGAGAGCGCGTCCGGCACTTCATCGACCGTATCGACGAACACCGGCTCGACCTTGCCCGCGACACGCAGCGCGCGCGCCAACGCGCGGCCGTCCGCCGCGACGATCGGCGCTTCGCCGGCCGCATAGACTTCGGTCAGCACGAGCGCGTCGACGGTCGACAGCACTTTCACGAAATCCTCGAAGCAATCACGCGTGCGCGTGAAGCGGTGCGGCTGGAACGCCAGCACCAGGCGCCGACCCGGAAATGCGCCGCGCGCCGCCGCCACCGTGGCGGCCATTTCGACCGGGTGGTGACCGTAGTCGTCCACCAGCGTGTAGGAGCCCGCGGCCTGGCCGTCGCTGACGACCGGCACTTCGCCGTAACGCTGGAAGCGTCGGCCGACGCCGTTGAAATCCGCGAGCGCTCGCTGGATATCGGCATCTTTCACTTCAAGTTCAGTCGCAATTGCAATTGCGGCCAACGCGTTCTGCACGTTGTGCTCGCCCGGCAGGTTCAACGTGACGTCGAGCGGCGCCGCGTCTTCGCGCATCACGGTGAAATGCATGCGCCCTTCGCGCGCTTCGACGTTGACCGCGCGGACCTGTGCATCGGCCGCAAAACCGTAGCGGATGATCGGCTTCGACACGAACGGCAGGATCTCTTTTACGTTCGGATCGTCGACGCACAGCACCGCGATGCCATAGAACGGCAGACGGTGCGTGAATTCGATGAACGCCTGCTTCAGACGCGCGAAGTCGTGACCATAGGTATCCATATGATCGGCGTCGATGTTCGTGATGACTTCGATCACCGGGAACAGGTTGAGGAACGACGCGTCCGATTCGTCCGCCTCGGCGACGATGAAGTCGCCGGTGCCCAGACGCGCATTCGCGCCCGCACTGATCAGCCGGCCGCCGATCACGAAGGTCGGATCGAGCCCGCCCGCGGCGAGCACGCTCGCAACCAGCGACGTGGTCGTGGTCTTGCCGTGCGTGCCGGCGATCGCGATGCCCTGCTTCAGACGCATCAGTTCCGCGAGCATCACCGCGCGCGGCACGATCGGAATGCGGCGATGACGCGCGGCCAGCACTTCCGGGTTGTCGCTGCGCACCGCGGTCGACACCACCACCGCGTTCGCGCCTTCGATGTTCTCCGCCGCGTGCCCGATCGAAATGCGCGCGCCGAGCCCGGCGAGGCGCTCGGTGACCGCGTTGCCCGACAGGTCCGAGCCGCTCACCTGATAGCCGAGATTGACGAGCACTTCGGCGATGCCGCTCATGCCGACGCCGCCGATGCCGACGAAATGAATATGTTTGACGATGTGTTTCATTGCTTTCCTTCTGGGCTCATGCCCGCCATCGAACCCGCACCCGCCACCGTCGCGCAGATCTGCGCGACCTGTTCGGTGGCATCCGGTTTCGCGAGCGAGCGCGAACGCTCCGCCATTTCCGCGAGACTTTCCCGCGTCTGGCTACGCAACCAGTCGGCGAGCTTTTCCGCCGACAGATCGCGTTGTTGTACGACCAGCGCCGCGCCGTTGTCGGCGAGAAACGCTGCATTAGTGGTCTGGTGATCGTCGACCGCGTACGGGAACGGTACGAACAGCGCCGCGACGCCGACCGCCGATATCTCCGACACCGTCATCGCACCCGAGCGGCAGATCACCAGGTCGGCCTGCGCATAGGCGGTCGTCATGTCGTCGATGAACGGCACGAGCGACACGTCCGCGCCTGCCTGCAAGCCTGCGGCCGCGTAGTTCTCGCGCAGCGCATCGATATGCTTCGCGCCCGCCTGATGCACGATGCGCGGTCTTTCATTGGGCGCTAACAGCGCGACCGCGCGCGGCACGACTTCGTTCAACGCGGCGGCGCCGAGACTGCCGCCCACGACGAGCACGTTCAGCGGACCGTTACGCTGCGCGTAGCGTGCTTTGGGTGCATTCGCGCGCGCAAGTTCCTCACGAATCGGATTGCCGGTCCATTCGCCGTGCGGCAGCGCATTCGGAAACGCGACCAGCACGCGCTTCGCGAGCTTCGCGAGCACCTTGTTCGCGAGACCGGCGATCGAATTCTGTTCGTGCAGCACCAGCGGGCACCCGCTCAGCGCGGTCATCAGCCCGGCCGGGAACGTGATGTAGCCGCCCATGCCGAGCACGACATCGGGCTTCACGCGACGCAGCACGCTCAGGCTCTGCGTGCACGCGCGCAGCAGGTTCACCGGCAGCATCAGCTTGGTCTTCAGGCCTTTGCCGCGCACGCCGCCGAAGTGGACGTACTCCATCGGGATGCCGTGCTTCGGTACCAGCGTCGCTTCCATGCCCGCGGGGTTGCCGAGCCATACGACTTTCCAGCCCCATGCCTGCATCAGATGCGCGACCGCGAGCCCCGGGAACACATGTCCCCCGGTGCCGCCGGCCATCACCATCAGCGTGCGTTGTGGCAGAGCCGTCATACCTTGCCCCCGCGCATCAACACCCGGTTTTCATAGTCGACCCGCATCAACACGGCAATCGCCACACAGTTCAGCAAAATGCCCGAGCCGCCGTAGCTGACAAGCGGCAGCGTGAGACCTTTGGTCGGCAGAAGACCGAGGTTCACGCCCATGTTGATGAAGGTCTGCGCGCCGAACCAGATGCCGACGCCCTTCGCGACGAGCCCCGCGAACGTGCGATCGAGTGCGAGCGCCTGACGACCGATCTCGAATGAACGGCGCACGATCCAGTAGAACATCAGGATCACGACGAGCACGCCGACGAAACCCAACTCCTCGCCGATCACTGCGAGAATGAAGTCGGTATGCGCTTCGGGCAGATAGTTGAGCTTCTCGACGCTGCCGCCGAGACCGACGCCGAACCACTCGCCACGCCCGAACGCGATCAGCGAGTGCGTCAATTGATACGCTTTGCCCTGTGCGTAGCGATCGTCCCATGGATCGAGGTACGCGAAGATCCGCTCACGACGCCAAGGCGAAGCCCATACCAGCAACGTAAATGTTCCCACCGCGGTCGCGACGAGGCCGCCGAACAGCTTGCCGTTCACGCCGCCGAGGAACAGCACGCCCATCGCGATCGCCGCGATCACCATGAACGCGCCCATGTCCGGCTCGAGCAGCAGCAGCGCGCCGACCAGGCCGACCGCGACCGCCATCGGCAGAAAGCCCTTGGCGAAACTGTGCATGTATTCCTGCTTGCGCACCGTGTAGTTCGCCGCGTAGATCGTCACCGCGAGCTTCATGATTTCCGACGGCTGCATGTTCGTGATGCCGAGCGGAATCCAGCGGCGCGCACCGTTCACACCCTTGCCGACGTGCGGAATCAGCACGATCACGAGCGCGACGAGCGAGATCAGGAAAAGCTTGGGCGCGTACTTGTCCCACGTCGAAATCGGAATGCGGAACGAGACGATGCCGACCGCCGAGCCCATCAGCACGAAGACGATCTGGCGCACGAGGAACGCCCAGTCGCGATACGACGCGTACTTCGGCGAATCGGGCATCGCGATCGACGCCGAGTACACCATCACGATGCCGAGTCCGAGCAGCGCGACGACGACCCACAACAGCGAGTGGTCGTAGTCGAGCATGCGCGAGCGCAGCGGCCGCACGCCGTTGACCGCGCTCGCGAGTCCGCTGCCACCCGTGCGGGTCGACGTGCGGGAAGACGTACCTGCGGCGGCGCCGTTGCCGCCGGTGGCTTCGCGCGAGCCGAAACGTTCCGACCAGCTCATATCATCGTCCCCCGTTCGGCCGCGATATCTTCGACCGTGCTGCGGAATACCGCTGCACGGTGTGCGTATCCCTTGAACATGTCGAAGCTCGCGCACGCGGGCGACAGCAGCACCGCGTCGCCGGGCTGCGCGATTGCAGTGGCCGCGCGCGTCGCTTCTTCGAGCGTCGCGTGATCGGTCATCGCGACGCCGCAATGTTCGAGCGCCGCGCGAATTTGCGGCGCGTCGCGGCCGATCAGCATCACCGCGCGGCACCAGCGCATCACCGGCGCGGCGAGCGGCTCGAATTGCTGGCCCTTGCCGTCGCCGCCCGCGATCAGCACGACGCGTTGCGCGAGACCGTCGAGCGCGGCGACCGTCGCGCCGACGTTGGTGCCCTTGCTGTCGTCCACGTAGTCGATGCCGTCGATCGACGCGATCAGTTCCACGCGATGCGGCTCGCCGCGGTATTCGCGCAGGCCATGCAGCAGCGGTGCGCCGGGCAGACCGATCGCGCGCGCGAGCGCGTACGCGGCCAGCGCGTTCGCCGCGTTGTGCAGGCCGCGGATGCGCAGCGCGTCGGCTGGCATCAGACGCTTCAGCGCGATGTCGGGCGTTGCCGCTGCTTCGTTCTTGCGACGACGCTTCGGCGTGGGCTCATCGCTCGCGTCGCGATCTTGCGCCTCGACGAGCCACACCATGCCGTTATCGCGCAACAGGCCGTAGTCACCGTCGTTCTTCGGCTCGGTCACGCCGAACGTGACGACCTCCGCTTCGCCGCTGGCGGGCGCGAGCGCCATCACGCGCGCGTCGTCGCGATTCAGCACGCGCACCGTCTGTGTACCGAAGATGCGGCCCTTCGCGGCCGCGTACGCATCGAGTCCGCCGTGCCAGTCCAGATGATCCTGCGTGATGTTGAGCACGGCCGCCGCGTCCGGCGTAAACGTATGCGAGGTCTCCAGCTGGAAGCTCGACAGTTCGAGCACCCACACGTCGGGCAGCGCGGTCTGATCGATCGCTTCGGACAGCTTGTCGAGCAGCGACGGGCTGATGTTGCCCGCCACCGCGACCTTCTTGCCCGCGCGTTCGCACAGCAGGCCGGTCAGGCTCGTCGTCGTGGTCTTGCCGTTCGTGCCGGTGATCGCGATCACCTTCGGCGCGTAGCCGGACTCGCCGAGCGTGCGCAGCGCCTGCGAGAACAGTTCGAGCTCGCCCCACACCGGAATGCCCTGCTCGCGCGCCGCCGTGATCAGCGGCAGCAGATCGACGGCGAGCGGCGACAGCCCCGGGCTGATCGCGACCAGTTCGACGCCTTCGAGCAGCACCGGCGAAAACGGACCGCCGACGAAATCGGCATCGACACCATGCGCTTCGAGAGCGGACAGGTTCGGCGGCACTTCGCGCGTATCTGCCACGCGCAGCCGACAGCCGTGCCTGGCGCACCAGCGCGCCATCGCGAGACCGGATTCACCCAGTCCCAGCACGAGCACCATCGGCTTTTGCCGATCCCGAAACTTCTCGCCGAACATCGCCTGCTTCCTTAAATACTGCTGCTTAACGCAATTTGAGAGTGGACAAACCGAATAGGCACAACATCAACGTGATGATCCAGAACCGCACGACCACCTGTGTTTCCTTCCAGCCCGACAATTCGAAATGGTGATGCAGCGGCGCCATCTTGAAGAAGCGCCGCCCTTCGCCGTAACGGCGCTTCGTATACTTGAACCACGTGACCTGCAGCATCACCGACAGCGTCTCCGCAACGAAAATGCCGCCCATGATGAACAGCACGATTTCCTGACGCACGATCACCGCGACCGTGCCGAGCGCGCCGCCGAGTGCGAGCGCGCCGACGTCGCCCATGAACATCTGCGCCGGGTGCGTGTTGAACCACAGGAACGCAAGTCCCGCGCCGCCCATCGCCGAACAGAAGATCAGCAGTTCGCCCGCGCCGGGAATGTGCGGAAACAGCAGGTACTTCGAGTAGACCGAGCTGCCCATCACGTATGCGAATACGCCGAGCGACCCGCCGACCAGCACGACCGGCATGATCACGAGTCCGTCGAGGCCGTCGGTCAGATTCACCGCGTTGCTCGCGCCGACGATCACCAGATACGTCAACACGATGAAGCCCCACACGCCGAGCGGATAAGTGATCGACTTGAAGAACGGCAGCAACAGGTCGGCGCGCGCGGGCAGGCCCATCGACAGGCCACTGCGCACCCACGCCATGAACAGGTCGAACACGCGCACGTTGCTCGCCTCGGACACGCTGAACGCGAGATACACCGCCGCGAACAGTCCGATCACCGATTGCCAGAAATACTTCTCGCGCGATGACATGCCGCGCGGGTCCTTGTAGACGACCTTGCGGTAATCGTCGACCCAGCCGATCACGCCGAAGCCGAACGTGACGAGCATCACGATCCAGATGAAGCGGTTGGTCAGATCCGCCCACAGCAGCGTGGCGACACCGATGCCGAGCAGGATCAGCACGCCGCCCATCGTCGGCGTGCCCGATTTGACGAGATGAGTTTGCGGGCCGTCCTTGCGAACGGCCTGGCCGACCTTCATTGCGGTCAGCTTGCGAATGACCGCCGGGCCGCAGACGAGCCCGATCAGCAACGCGGTGATGGTCGCCATCACCGCGCGAAACGTCAGATAACTGAACACGCGCAAGAAGCTTGCGTCATTCTGCAGCCATTGCGCCAGCGCCAGTAGCATGCCTGGATCCTTCTTTTAATGTGCGGCGGGCGTCGAGCCCGCGGCATTGGGTTGTGGACTCGTAACGGCGTCCACCACGCGCTCCATTTGCATGAAACGCGAGCCTTTCACGAGAAGCGTTGCGGCAGCGCCGAAGCCGGCCTGCTGCAATTGCGCGACCAGCGCGCCGACATCGGCGACGTGGTGCGCGCCCGCGCCGTATGCGGTGCAGGCGTCGCGCGAGGCGTCGCCCATCGCATACAGCGCGTCGATGCCGCGCTCTTTCGCATACGCGCCGATTTCGCGGTGAAACGCCGGGCCGTTGTCGCCGACTTCGCCCATGTCGCCCATCACGAGCACACGCGGCGATTCACGCGACGCGAGCACGTCGATCGCGGCGCGCATCGAATCGGGATTCGCGTTGTAGGTGTCGTCGATCACGGTTGCGCCCGCGAGCGAGCCGAGCGCGGCCTGCTTGACCTGCAGACGGCCCTTCACCGCGCCGAACGATTCGAGTCCGCGCTGGATCGCGTCGAGCGACACACCCGCGGCCAACGCGGCCGAGGTCGCCGCGAGCGCGTTGTGCGCGTTGTGATCGCCGAGCACCTGCAGCGTCACGTCGAGATGGCCTTGCGGCGTGTCGATGCTCAAACGCTTGCCGTCGAACGTGCCCTGCACCGCGGCTTCGGTGGTGCGCTCCGCGCTGTTCAACGCGAAATCGACGATGCGGTTGCCGGTGGCGGCGACACGCCAGATGCTCGCGTACGCGTCATCGGCGGGAAACACTGCCGTGCCCTCCGGCGACAGTGCGTGAATCACGCTCGCGTGTTCGAGCGCGACCGCTTCGACGGTCGCCATGAATTCCTGGTGCTCGCGCTGCGCGTTGTTGACGACCGCGACCGTCGGCTCGGCGAGCTTCGCGAGCTGTTCAGTTTCGCCCGGATGGTTCATGCCGAGCTCGACCACCGCGAGCCGATGCGCGGCATGCAGACGGAACAGCGTGAGCGGCAGGCCGATGTCGTTGTTGAAATTGCCGGCGGTGGCCAGACGCGCGTCCGCGCCGACCGCGGCCGCGAAGATCGACGCGATCATTTCCTTGACCGTGGTCTTGCCGTTGCTGCCGGTGACCGCGACGAGCGGCAGGTCGAACTGACGACGCCAGCCGCGCGCGAGCGCGCCGAGCGCTGCGCGCGTATCGGCGACGCGAATCGCTGGCACGCTCCAGTTCTCCGGCGTGCGCGCGACCAGCACGGCCGCGACGTTGCGCTCGGCGACTTGCGGCAGGAAGTCGTGCGCGTCGAATCGATCGCCCTTGATCGCGATGAACAGATCGCCGGGACCGGCGCTGCGGCTGTCGGTCGACACGCGTTCGAAGCGCACGCTGTCGTCGCCGCTGACGCTCGCGCCGGGAATCTGCGCGGCGGCTGCTCGTAGCGAGAACATCGTCATTCGCCACCTCCGCGAGTTTGTGTGGCCCGCGCGGCGAGCGCGAGGCGGGCGTGGTCCTGATCGGAAAAAGCGCGTTTCTTGCCCATGATTTCCTGTGTCGCTT
This sequence comes from Paraburkholderia sp. EG304, assembly GCF_046543485.1. Lineage (NCBI taxonomy): Bacteria > Pseudomonadati > Pseudomonadota > Betaproteobacteria > Burkholderiales > Burkholderiaceae > Paraburkholderia > Paraburkholderia sp. EG304. Next base: position 347,776 of record NZ_JBKGUA010000004.1, read on the forward strand.
CGTGCCCCTTGCCGGCCAGCACGATCACGTCTTCACGCGCGGCGCCGCGGATCGCCTGCAGGATCGCGCTCGCGCGGTCTTCGACGCGGCGCGCCTGCGACGCATCCTGCATGCCCGCGGTAATTTGCTCGATGATCGCGAGCGGGTCTTCGCTGCGCGGGTTGTCGCTCGTCACGACGACGTTGTCCGCCAGCCGCTCGGCGATTGCGCCCATCAACGGACGCTTGGTCGCATCGCGGTCGCCGCCGCAGCCGAACATGCAGACGAGTTCGCCGCCGCGCGCGGTCGCGATCGGGCGCAGTGCCTCGAGCGTTTTTTCGAGCGCGTCGGGTGTGTGTGCGTAATCGATCACGACGAGCGGCTCGTCGTTTTGCAGTCGGCCGCCCAAACGCTGCATGCGGCCGTTCACCGGTTCCAGCTTTGCGAGTTCGGCGAGCGCCGCGCCGAACGGCACGTCCGCGGCGAGCAGCACGCCGAGCACAGCAAGCAGATTGCTGACGTTGAAGAGGCCGAGCGTTTGCACTTCGACGTCGGCGTTGCCCCAGTCCGAGGTGCTCAGATGAAACGCGGTGCCGGTCGCGGTCGCACGCACGTTCGATGCGGTCAGCCACGCGTCCGCTTGTGGCGCATTCGTGGCGCCGGCGTCGCCATGCTCGCCCTCGATGCCATAAGCGATGGTGCGAGCGTGACCACGCGTGCTCGCGAGCAAACGCCGGCCGGCGGCATCGTCGCGATTGATCACGGCCGCGCGCAGCTCGGGCCATGCGAACAGGCGCGCCTTGGCGGCTTCATAGGCCTCGAACGTGCCGTGATAGTCGAGATGGTCCTGCGTCAGATTCGTGAACACCGCGATGTCGAAAGCGGTGCCGTTCACGCGCCCCTGATGCAGCGCATGCGACGACACTTCCATCGCCACCGCCTGCGCGCCCGCGTCACGCAATTGCGCGAGGCTGCGCTGCAATTGCGGTGCGTCGGGCGTCGTGAAGCCGGTGTGCACGAGCTGACCAACGAGGCCCGTGCCGAGCGTGCCGACGATCGCACAGCGCGTGCCGCGCGCGGACAGCGCCGCGGCGACCCACTGGCTGCAAGACGTCTTGCCGTTCGTGCCGGTGATGCCGACCGCGAGCATCGCGTCGCTCGGATCGCGATACCACGCGCTCGCGATCGTGCCGGCGAGTTCGTTCAAAGCCGGTACCGCATGCGCGACGGACGCGTCGAGCTTGCCGGTGAAGCCTTCGGGTTGCACGAGCACGGCGGCCGCGCCGCGCTCGATCGCCGCGTCGATGAACGCGCGGTTGTCCGCGCCATCGACCGCGTACGCGAAGAATGCGTCGCCGGCCGCGAGCGAGCGCGTGTCGGCGTGCAGATGCGCGCCTGGCTGCACGTGCGCGCGCAGCCAGGCGAGGGCGTCGGCGATCTGCCGGTGCGCTGGATGTTGCTCGCGCAGCGCGCTCATCGCTCGACTCCTGGATGGGTTTTCTGGTTGGCGGAAATGGTCACCTTCTTCACGCCCGGGTTCGTCGGCAGCTTCTTCGCCCCGGACGGCGCCGACGGCGCGCCGGGCGCGGGCGGCGCCGAATCGTCGGACACCACCATCTGCTTGACCGGCATGTCGGGCGGCACGTTCAGCGCGCGCAGCGTATCGCCGACGATGCCCGAGAACACCGGGCCCGACACCTGGCCGCCGAAGTGGCTACCCGCCGTCGGCTCGTCGACCGACACTGCAACGACGATGCGTGGATTCGGCATCGGCGCCATCCCGACGAACGACGCGCGATATTTGGAGTGGTCGTAGCCGTGCGGTCCGTGCTTGTACGCGGTACCGCTCTTGCCGCCGACGCGATAGCCGGGCACCGCCGCATCCGGCGACGTGCCTTGTGCCGACACGACGGTTTCGAGCATCGCGCGCACTTCACGCGCGGTGGTCGGCGAAAAGATCTGCGGACCGGTGGCCGGCTGGTCGCCCGGCGCGTGGAAGATCGTCACCGGCATGATCTGGCCGTCGTGCGCGATCGCGGTGTACGCGCGGCCGAGCTGGAACAGCGACACCGACAGGCCGTAGCCGTACGACATCGTCGCCTGCTCGATGCGGCGCCAGCTCTTCCACGGACGCAGGCGGCCCGCCGCCGCGCCCGGAAAACCGACCTTCGGCGCCTGGCCGAGACCGATGCTGGTATACATATTCCACATTTCTTCGGGCCGTAGCTGCATCGCGATCTTCGTCGCGCCGATGTTGCTCGACTTCTGGATCACGCCGCCGACCGTCAGCACGCCGAAGCCGCTGTCGTCGGTGATCGGCGCGCCGTCGAGTACGAAGTGACCGTTGCCCGTATCTACCAGTGTAGTCGGCGTCACCCGGTGCAGATCGAGCGCGAGCGACACCGTGAACGGCTTCATGATCGAGCCCGGCTCGAACGTGTCGGTCAGGATGCGGTTGCGCAGCTGCTCGCCGGTCAGGTGCGAGCGGTCGTTCGGGTTGTAGGTCGGGTAGTTGACGAGCGCGAGCACTTCGCCGGTGCGCACGTCGATCACCATCGCCGCGCCGGCCTTCGCCTTGAATTTTTCGACGGCCGCTTTCAGGTTCGTATAGGCGATGTACTGGATCTTGCTGTCGATCGACAGGTCGACGTCCTTGCCATTGTGCGGCACGACCTGCTCGTCGACGTCCTCGATGATGTGACCAATCCGGTCCTTGATCACGCGACGGCTGCCCGAGGTGCCCGCGAGCAGCTTCTGGTCGCCGAGCTCGACGCCTTCCTGGCCCTCGTCCTCGACGTTGGTGAAGCCGATCAGGTGAGCGGTGATCTCGCCTTCCGGATAGAAGCGCTTGTACTCGGCGCGCGAGTAAATGCCGGGGATGTCGAGCGCCGCGACTTTATCGGCGACGTCCACCGGCACCTGGCGCTTCACGTAGACGAAGGTCTTGTCTTCCGACAGCTTCGAGCGCAGTTCCTTCGTCGTCATGCCGAGCAATTTGCCGAGCGCGTCGAGCTTGTCGGCGCCGAGGTCGTCCGGCACCGATTCGGGAATCGCCCAGATTGCGCGCACCGGCAGACTCGTGGCGAGCACGAGACCGTTGCGGTCGAGAATCTTGCCGCGCGTGGCGGGCATGTCGATGCGGCGCTGATAGCGGATTTCGCCCTGCTTCAGATAGAACGCGTTCCCCGGTCCCTGAATCCAGAACGCGCGCCCGGCGAGCGCGACGAACGCCATGAACAGCAGGAACACGACGAGCTTCGAGCGCCACATCGGCAGGCGCACCGACAGAATCGGGTTGGCCGAGAACGCAACGCTCTTGTGCGCCGACGATTTTTTCATCGCGTGGCTCCGCGACGGGCTGCAACCGGCGCCGAGGCCGGCGCGGAAGTCGGAATGGGGGCGTCGAGCGCCGTTGCGGCACCCGGGGCGAGCGTCAGGTACTGCGTGCGGCCCGTGGTGGCCGATTGCATCTTCAGCGAGGCGGTGGCGAGTTGCTCGATGCGCGACGTTTTGGACAGCGCGCTCTGCTGATATTGAAGCTGCGAATAGTCCTGCTGCAGCTGACGCTCCTGCGACTGCGCGCGCTGCAGCTGGATAAAGATCTGACGCTGCTGATTGGTCGCGTTGACGACCGACAAGGCGCAGCCCATCACGATGATCAGCAGGAAGATATTGAGGCGGTTCATGGCGCGATCCGCTCCGCCACGCGCATCACGGCAGAACGGGCGCGCGGGTTGTCGGCGACTTCAGCGTCGCTCGCAAACACGCGGCCGATGATCTTGAGCGGAGGGCTCGGCAGGTCGACCGCGCGGATCGGCAGGCGGCGGTCGACCGCCGGCGTACTTGCGTGCGCCTGCATGAATCGCTTGACGATACGGTCCTCGAGCGAATGAAAGCTGATGACCACCAGCCGCCCCCCTTGCTCCAACAACGACAACGCTGCTTCTAGAACGACTTGCAGCTCCGCAAGCTCTTGATTGACGTGAATCCGTATAGCCTGAAAGGTGCGGGTTGCCGGGTCCTTGCCCTTCTCACGGGTTTTGACGACGTTAGCCACGATTTGGGCAAGCTCGCCCGTGCTGACGAGAGGCCCAAGACGGTCGGACTCTGCCCGGCGAGCAACAAGCGCCTTTGCAATCTGAAAAGCAAACCGTTCTTCCCCATAATCTCGTATCACCTCCGTCAGTTCCTGCACCGTAGCCCGCGCGAGCCAGTCAGCCGCGGATTCGCCGCGCGTCGGGTCCATCCGCATGTCGAGCGGGCCGTCGGCGCGGAAGCTGAAGCCCCGCTCCGGATCGTCGACTTGCGGCGACGACACGCCCAGATCCAGCAACACCCCCGACACACGCCCTACCCCGCGCTCCGCCATCGCGGCGCGCAGTGAAGCAAAACTCTCGTGGACGATGGCAAAGCGCGGGTCGGCGATCTTCTGCGCCGTCGCGATCGCGAGCGGATCTTTATCGAACGCGATCAACCGCCCCGCTTCACCAAGCCGCTCAAGTACGAGGCGGCTATGGCCGCCACGGCCGAACGTACCGTCCACATACGTGCCGTCGGCGCGCGTGACCAGCGCATCGACCGCTTCGTTCAACAGCACCGTGCGATGCTGCAATTCGTTTCTCATCGCAGAAGCCATATAAATAAGCCGCGATCAGAACGTGAAGTCTTTCAACGCGTCGGGCATGCCCTCGGCGATCGCCGCCTGTTCCTTCGCGGCGTAGATCTGTGCATCCCACAGCTCGAAATGACGGCCCATGCCGAGCAGCGTCACTTCCTTCTCCAGCGAGCCAGCCGCGCGCAACTCCGGCGACACGAGCACACGGCCTGCGCCGTCCATATCCACATCCATTGCATTGCCGAGAAAAATGCGTTTCCACCAAGCTGCGTTCATGGGCAGCTTGTCGACCTTGTCACGGAAGATTTCCCATTCGGGGCGCGGAAAGAGCAACAGGCAGCCGTCCGGGTGCTTGGTGATCGTCACCCGGCCCTCTGCCTGTGTTTGCAGCGCATCCCGATAACGAGAGGGGATCGACATCCGCCCTTTCGCATCGAGCGTCAGCGCCGACGCCCCTTGGAACACTTCGCTCTCCCCTATTGCGGTGCTGTTTGCGCCGCCCGCCCGGTCCGTGAAAATCTACCTGAAAGTGATGCCGAGAACACACAAAAATACACTTTCTCACACTGTCTCCCACTTTAGAGGAACGCTACACACGGGTCAAGGGAGCGGCCCGCTTTTCGGGCGGATTTTGTTTGTTAGAACAAGGACTTAGCGCGACTCCTTCACGTCCCGTATAAAACGGAAAACCGTTATAAATGAATGGGCTAGTGCAACTTGTGAAGGTGATACGTGAACAGTGCGGGGAAACAGCGCGGATTGAAAGAGATCGTTAAGGGATTCTGAAAGGAAAAGGACGACGCTGCGGGGACGAATGACGAACGGCGCGCGCGGCGCCGTGCCACTTGCGATTAATGCGTTCAGCGATGCTCGATGCGATACCTGCGGTGCGGCGGTCGACGAAGCAAAGCCGAAACGCTCATATGTAATAGGCGGTGCGCGTCATCACCTTCGACATCGCGCGCATCAACGCACGCGCCGGAAACGGCAACTCGATGCCACCAGCATCCATCGCGGCCTTGCCGTGCTGCACTTCATCGGCGCGCATCTGCTCGACGATCGCGCGCGACTCGTGGTCCGCGGCGGGCAGCTGATCGAGATGACTGTCGAGATGCTGCTCGACCTGGCGCTCCGTTTCGGCCATGAAGCCGAGGCTCACGCGATCGCCGAGACGTCCCGCGGCGAGCCCGATCGCAAGTGCGCCGGTGTACCACAGCGGATTGAGCAGACTCGGACGCGAGTCGAGCGCCTCGAGGCGTTTGGCGGTCCACGCCAGATGATCCTCTTCTTCCGATGCGGCGTGATCGAACATCGCGCGCAATGAAGGCGAGTCGGTAGCGAGTTTCTGCGCCTGGTAAAGCGCCTGCGCGCACACTTCGCCGACGTGGTTCACCCGCATCAAACCAGCTGCATGCGCGCGCTCCGCGGGCGAGAGTTCGGGCGCCTCGGCCGTCGCCGCGGAAACCTGCGGAAGCGGCAGCGGACGGCTCATCCGCGAGACCCCCGTCAGTGAGCGTAAACCCCGATCAAACTCGCCAATCAACTCGTCCAGCAACATAAAGCGCTCCCTGATTCGATAACCGCCGCATCGTTCCGGAAGGTCCGTGGGACAAGGCCTTGCGACGCGAAAGCCGCGATCCGACAGGCCTCAATTCGCATGAAATGGGCGGTTAATTTCGGATTCTAGACCATGTTGCGTAAACGAAACAGCGGCCGTCCGGCGCGCCTCCTTTTTCTTTGTCCCATGTATGCCTTTTGTTACATTACGTGGCAACTTCTCGCGAAGTTGGACAAGCAAGGCCTTAGCACCAACTAAATATTTCGCCTTGAACAAAAGATTCGTAATCCTTGGAGATCATTCGATGAAAAAGTCGCTTCTCGCTCTCGCAGCACTGGGCGCATTCGCAGGCGTCGCTCATGCGCAGAGCAGCGTGACCCTGTACGGCATCGTTGACGTTGGTATCAACATGAATACCAATGCTGGTGGCTTTCACAAGTACGACATGTCTAGCGGCGTCCTGCAAGGCTCGCGTTTCGGCCTGCGTGGCACGGAAGATCTGGGCGGCGGTCTGAAGGCGCTGTTCGTTCTGGAAAACGGCTTTGACGTGACGAACGGTTCGCTCGGCCAGAAGGGCCTGATGTTCGGTCGTCAGGCATACGTCGGTCTGTCGAGCACCTTCGGCACGGTCACGCTGGGTCGTCAGTATGACTCCGTGGTCGACTACGTCGGTCCGTTCGAATCGGGTGATCAGTGGGGCGGCTACATCGCCGCGCACCCGGGCGATATCGACAACTTCAACAACGCCTATCGCACCAACAACACGGTCAAGTACACGAGCGCGAACTACGGCGGCCTGACGTTCGGCGGCACGTACAGCTTCGGCGGCCAGGCAGGCAACTTCACCGGCAACCAGATCTGGTCGTTGGGTGCGGGCTACAACAACGGTCCGCTGGCATTGGGCGTTGGTTATTTGAACGCGCGCACGCCGGCAGCTTCGGGCGGCCTGTTCAACAACGGCGGCACGATCGCGGCACCGAATGCCGCTGTGTCGAGCACGGTGTACTCGGGCTTCACGTCGGCTAACACGTACCAGGTCATTGGCGCAGGCGGCGCATACACGTTCGGCGCAGCAACCATCGGCCTGACTTATTCGAACATCCAGTTCGGCAACCTCGGCAAGACCTTCGCGTCGCCGTTCGCTGGCCAGAAGGCAACCTTCAACAACGGCGAAATCAACTTCAAGTATCAGTTGACCCCGGCACTGCTGGTCGGCGCGGCGTATGACTACACGCGCGGCACGCAGGTCGAAGGCAACTCGCGTGCTCAGTACCATCAGGGCGCACTGGGCGTGGACTACTTCCTGTCGAAGCGTACCGACGTGTACCTGGTCGGCGTCTACCAGCACGCTCTGGGCGACACCGTCAACGCAGCCGGCAACGTGGTTGCAGCCACGGCAAACATCAACGGCCTGACCGCCTCGTCGAGCAACAACCAGTTCACGGCGCGCGTCGGTATCCGTCACAAGTTCTAATAAGTCGTCAATACGCAGTTTGCCTCAAAGGCGCCTTCGGGCGCCTTTTTTTATGCGCGGGTTTTGTAGGCGCAACGAAAAAGCCCGGCGCACTTTCGTGCGCCGGGCTTTTCTGTTCTTCGCTCGCTTAAGCCCTGCCGTCGCGCAACTCGCGGCGCAGGATCTTGCCGACGTTGCTCTTCGGCAGTTCGGTGCGGAATTCGACGACCTTGGGCCGCTTGTAGCCGGTCAGTTGCGTTTTGCAGTACGCGAAGATCTGTTCGTCGGTCAGCGACGGGTCCTTCTTCACGACGAACAGCTTCACGGCCTCACCCGAATGCTGATCGGGCACGCCGACCGCCGCGACTTCGAACACGCCCGGCAGCTTTGCGACGACGTCCTCGACTTCATTCGGATATACGTTGAAGCCGGACACCAGAATCATGTCCTTCTTGCGATCGACGATCTTCACGAAGCCGTCCGCGCTCATGATGCCGACGTCACCGGATTTAAAGAAGCCGTCGGCCGTCATCACCTTGGCGGTTTCGTCGGGACGGTTCCAGTAGCCCGCCATCAGCTGCGGGCCGCGGATGCAGATCTCGCCTGCCTGGCCGGGCGGCAATTCGTTGCCTGAGTCGTCGCGAATCGAGATCTCGGTCGACGGCAGCGGCAGGCCGATCGTGCCGCTGTATTCAGTGACGGTGACGGGGTTGCAGGTCACGCACGGCGACGTTTCCGACAGCCCATAGCCTTCGACGATCGGCGTGCGCGTCCGCTCGAACCAGCGCTTCGCGACCGCCTCCTGCACCGCCATGCCGCCGGCGTTCGCGGTCAGCAGCTTCGAGAAGTCGAGCTTGTGGAAATCGGGGCTGTTCAACATCGCGTTGTACAGCGTGTTGACGGCGGGAATCGTCGTGATCGCATAACCCTCGAGCGACTTGATCATGCCAGGGATATCGCGCGGATTCGGGATCAGCACGCCGAGACCGCCGGTGCGGATCGTCAGCAGCCCGCACACGGTCAGCGCGAACACGTGATACAGCGGCAGAGCAACGACCGTAATGAACTGGTCGATATCGGTGCGGTTCGCGCGCACCGGATTGAGCCAGACTTCCGACTGCAGCACGTTCGCGATCAGGTTCCGGTGCAGCAGCGTCGCGCCCTTGGCCACGCCGGTGGTGCCGCCCGTGTATTGCAGAAACGCGATATCGTCAGGCCCCTGCTGGACCGGCTTGAACGTCAGGCGCGCGCCCTCCGAGACCGCGTCGTTGAACCTGACGTGTCCGGGCAGGCTCCACGCCGGCACCATCTTCTTGACCTTGCGCACCACAAAGTTCACGAGCGGGCCTTTGATCCCCATCAGGTCGCCCATCGCCGCGACGACCACATGCTTGACCGGCGTATTGCGCACGATTGCCTGCAAGGTCCCCGCGAAATTTTCGAGCAGGATGATCGCCTCAGCGCCGCTGTCCTTCAGTTGGTGTTCGAGTTCGCGCGGCGTGTACAGCGGATTCACATTCACGACCACATAGCCCGCGCGCAGAATCGCGGCGATTGCGACCGGATATTGCAGCACGTTCGGCATCATGATCGCGACACGCGCGCCGCGCGCGAGCCCTTTCGACTGCAGCCACGCCGCAAGATGGCGCGAGAGCTGGTCGAGTTCACCGTAGCTGATCTGCTTGCCCATGCACACGAACGCCGGCTTCGCGCGGTGTTCGCGAAAGGCTTCCTCGAGCAACTCGGCCACCGACGAATAGCGTGTCGGGTCGATCTCTGCGGGAACGCCGGGCGGATAAGACTTCAGCCAGATTTTCTCCATGCAGCGTCTCCTGAATTATTTTCGAATGATCGTGCTAAAAACGCATCGTAGCATGGGCATATTGCCGCCAATGGCCAAAGCGATGGGGTTAGACGGCAGCCTCGAACTTGCGCGGCTCGCCGTCGGCTTCAAGGTGCGGTGCGGCTTTCAGGCCCGCTCGACTTCGACGAGACAGTCGTAAAACGTCGCGGAACCGCCGAGATCGGTGAGTGCCTGGCTCGTCAACTGGTTGGCGTTACGGCCGTCCGGCGCGAGCTTCTTCCACCAGATCGACAACCCGACGACCAGGCCTTCGCGCGCCCGGTCGGTCACGCGGGCGCGCGCCTGCATCGAGCCGCGGTCGTTGAAGATGCGCACCTGATCGCCGTCGCCGATGCCGCGCGCGCGCGCGTCCGCAGGGTGGATGTCGAGATGGGGCTCGCCCTCGGTAGCGCGCAGACTCTCGATGTTCACGAAGGTGCTGTTCAGGAAGTTGCGCGCTGGAGGCGAAATCATCGCGAGCGGATAGCGGGCCGCCAGTTCGGGCGAGCCGTCGGCCGATTCGTAGGGTGCCAGGTAGTCCGGCAGCGGGTCGAGGCCCTGTTGGGCGAGCCGCTCGCTGTAGAACTCGCACTTGCCGGATGGCGTGCGAAAACCGCCGTCGGCAAATGGCGCGTCGGGTAGATTGAGACGGGCCCAGCCGGCTTGCTTCAGCAGCGGCCAGTCGACACCGTCCAGCGTCTTGTCTTCCCAGCGAAATGCGGCTTGCGCGACGGCTTCATCGCTGTCGAAGAGTGACGGTTCCGTCAGGCCCATGCGGCGCGCGAGGCCGCGGAAGATCTCGGTATTCGGGCGTGCGTCGCCAAACGGCGCGATCGCGGGCAGGTTGACCATCACGTGCGTGTGGCCGTATGACTTGTGCACGTCGAGATGCTCGAGCTGGGTCGTGGCGGGCAGCAGCAGATCGGCGTAATCCGCGGTGTCGGTCTGGAAATGCTCGAGCACGATCGTGAAAAGATCCTCGCGCGCAAAGCCAGCCGCGACGCGCTCGGAGTCCGGCGCGACCGCGACCGGATTCGAGTTGTAGACGACGATCGCTTCGACTTTGGGGCCGAACGTCGCGTCGCCCGGGTGCAGCAACGCGTCGCCGATCGCATTCATATTGATCACGCGGCTCGGCTTCGACGGCCAGCCCGGCATCAGGTCGGGACGCTGCAACGCCTGGGAGTCGACCGGCGCCCAACCGCTCGCCGACAACAGCGCCCCGCCCGCGCGCTCGCGCCATGCGCCGGTCAGCGACGGCAAACACGCGATCGCGCGCACCGCATTGCCGCCGCCGCGCACCCGCTGCAGACCGTAGTTCAAGCGGATCGCGGCTTTCTTCGTGCTGGCGTAAAGTCGCGCAAGATCGGCAATTTCTTCCTCTTTGACGTCACAAATTTCGCTAACGCGTGACAGTGGATAGCTGAGCGCGCGCAGCTTCAAGTCAGCGAAGCCCAGCGTGTGCGCCGCGATGTATTCGTGGTCGAGCAGATCCTCGGTGATCAGCACGTTCATGATGCCGAGCGCGAGAGCCCCGTCGGTTCCGGGCTTCAGCGCGATGTGCTGGTGGCATTTCTCCGCGGTCAGCGAGCGATACGGATCGATTGCGATCAGCCGGGCGCCGCGACGCTTGGCTTCCTGCGCGCGCGTCCAGAAATGCAGATTCGATGCGATCGGATTGGCGCCCCAGATCAGAATCACTTCGCTTTCGGCGAAAAACTCGCTGTGCATACCGACGCCGCCGCCATACGTGTATTTGAGGCCAGCTGCGCCGGCAGCCGCACAAATCGTTCGATCCAACTGCGATGCGCCGAGCTTGTGGAAGAAGCGTTGCGCGATGCTGTCGCCCTGCACCAAGCCCATCGTGCCAGCGTAGCTGTACGGCAGAATCGCTTCCGGCGCGCGACGGGCAATTTCGCCGAGGCGGTTTGCGGCAAGGTCCAATGCTTCGTCCCAGCTGATCGGCGCGAAGCGGCCCTCGCCCTTGCGGCCGACACGCTTCATCGGCGTCGTCAACCGGTTCGGATGGTACACGCGCTCCGCGTAGCGGCTGACCTTCGTGCACAGCACGCCCTGAGTCGGCGGATGGTCGGGATCGCCGGCGACCTTGATGGCCCGTCCGTTGTCGACGGTCACGCGCATCGCGCAGGTGTCGGGGCAATCGTGCGGGCACACGGCGCGCGCGAATTCGGTCGGGGCGTTCATCGGCAAGGTGTCCTGGCAAGCAGAAAGCGATCGGGCAAAATGGAATTTTATTACGTCAATAGGCCGCCGACCCGGGTGGTGCCGCCAAAAATGCCTTCGGCGTAGAATGAATTATCCGCAGTGCCCGGGCCGACGCGGTCCGCGGCGATCTCATGCTCGTCGAGCACAAACGCATAATCACTCCATCATGAAACTCATCCCCGAAATTCAGGCCGCTCGCGGCGAAATCCAGACCCTTCGACGAACCATCCATGCCCATCCGGAACTGCGCTACGAAGAGACGGTGACCGCTGATCTCGTCGCGCGTTCGCTCGAGTCCTGGGGCATCGAGACTCACCGTGGTTTGGGCAAGACGGGCGTGGTCGGCGTATTGAAGCGCGGGAACGGCTCGCGCGCGATTGGTTTGCGCGCCGACATGGATGCGCTCCCGATCCAGGAACTCAACAGCTTCGATCATCGTTCGACGAACGACGGCAAGATGCACGCGTGCGGGCATGATGGACATACGGCGATGCTGCTCGGTGCCGCGCATTACCTGGCCAAACATGGTGATTTCGACGGCACGATTGTGTTCATTTTCCAGCCGGCCGAAGAAGGGGGCGCCGGCGCGAAGGCGATGATCGACGACGGCCTGTTCACCAGATTTCCCGTGGATGCCGTGTTCGGCATTCACAACTGGCCGGGCATGCCGGCAGGCCACTTCGGCGTGACCGAAGGCCCCATCATGGCGTCGAGCAATGAATTTCGCATCGAAATCAAGGGCGTCGGCTCGCATGCGGCACTTCCGCACAACGGCCGTGACCCGGTCTTTACCGCGGTGCAAATCGCCAGCGGACTGCAAAGCATCATCACGCGCAACAAAAAGCCGCTGGATACCGCGGTATTGTCGATTACGCAAATACATGCCGGCGATGCGGTCAATGTCGTGCCGAACGACGCGTGGATCGCGGGGACCGTGCGGACCTTTACGACAGAAACGCTCGACCTGATCGAGTCACGCATGCGCAAGATCGCGCAAAGTACAGCCGAAGCATACGATTGCTCCGTTCAGATCCAATTCCACCGGAACTACCCGCCTACGATCAATAGTGGCGAGGAAGCGCGTTTTGCGGCGTCGGTCATGAAAGAGGTCGTTGGCGCGGAAAATGTCGATGACGCTGTTGAACCGACGATGGGCGCCGAGGATTTCTCGTTCATGCTGCTGGCGAAACCGGGTTGCTATGCTTTTTTGGGCAACGGCGATGGCGGCCACCGCGAAGCCGGCCACGGCGCGGGCCCTTGCATGCTGCACAATGCGAGTTATGACTTTAACGACGAGCTATTGCCGGTGGGGTCGACGTATTGGGTTCGACTGGCGCAGAAATTTCTGGCGCAGGGTAAGTAGAGAGTTGAGAAGCATTGAGGCGCGTGGAGGTTTTCGCTGTAAGCGCGTCTTCATTACCGTGTAGATTTCGTCGTTGAGTTTGGCTACTTTGGTGCCCACCAAATGAATGGTGGACGCAACAGTGGACAGCTCTCCTCAATCCGAACGGTCCAAGCGACCCAATTTTTCTGTTGAGTTCAAGCGGCAGATCGTCGAGGCGACGCTCAAGCCGGGCGCGTCGGCCGCGCTCATCGCTCGCGAGCACGACATCAACGCCAATCTGCTGTTCAAATGGCGTCGTCACTATCTTGCCGGCGATTTCGGCATGCCCGACGTGCCGTTGCCAGAGGCGCCTGCACTCAACTGGCTACCAGTGGCCGTAGCTGAGCCTTTACTGGAAGTGCCCGGCGAGCCCATCGTCGGACAGCGCCGGCACCTACGAGGTCGAATGCGGTGACGTCCTGCTACGCCTGAGCGCTGACACGTCCATCGCAAACCTGATCAGGATTGTGCGGGGTCTTGCCCGACGAGCCTGCTGATGCTGCCGTCCGCCGTTGGCCTGCCGTCCGGATCCCGTGTGTGGCTGGCCGCGGGAGTCACCGACATGCGGGCCGGATTCAACAGTCTCGCCGCCAAGGTGCAGACCGTGCTTGAACGGGATCCGTTCTGCGGGCACGTCTTCGTGTTTCGGGGCAAACGCGGCGATCTGCTCAAAGTGCTGTGGTGGAGCGGCGATGGCACGCGCCTGCTGATGAAGCGTCTCGAGAAGGGGCGCTTTGTATGGCCTCAAGCCGACGGTGCCGTTATCTGCCTGAGCCCGGCGCAACTTGTCGATGCTGCTCGAAGGCGTCGACTGGCGGCAACCAACGAGAACTGCACGACCGACCTCGGCGTTGTAAACGTCGTGGCCCGCGCGTAAACTGGTCGCATGACGCGCGCGAGCCCACTTCCCGACGATGTCGAAACGCTGAAGGCGATGCTGCTCAGCCACGAGGCGGCGCTGCACGAGCGCGACGCGCAGGTGTTCAAACTGCAGGAAACGATCGACTCGCAACAAGCCGCACTGGCCTCGCGCACAGCCGAGGTCGAACACCTGAAGCTGCTCATTGTCAAGCTGCGCCGTATGCAGTTCGGTCGCAAGTCGGAGAAGCTGGACCATCAGATCGAGCAACTGGAGCTGCGCCTCGAAGAGCCTTGAGGCCGACGAAGGGGCGGCGCCAGTCGAAATCCCGAAGGCGCCGCGCACGGCTGTGGAACAGGCACCTCGCAAGCCACTGCCAAAACATCTGCCGCGCTAGCTCCGAACCTACTTGCCTGAATCTGGCGGGAAGTGCTCGGAGTGCGGTGGCGAGATGCAGCCGCTGGGCGAAGACGTTGCCGAACAGCTCGAGTACGTACCGGCAAGCTTCCGGGTCATCCGTCATGTGCGCCCGAAGTTTGCGTGCGTGTGTTGCGATCACATCTCTCAGGCGCCTGCACCGAGCCTGCCCATCGAACGCGGTGTCGCCGGCCCATGGCTGCTCGCCCACGTGCTGGTCTCGAAGTTCGCAGATCATGTACCGCTTTACCGGCAGTCGGTCATGTACGCGCGAGAAGGCGTCGAGCTTGATCGCTCGCTGCTTGCGAAGTGGGTCGGTCACGCGGCGACGCTGCTTCAGCCGCTCGTTGAAACGTTGCGTCGACACGTGATGTCGGCGACCAAACTGCACGCTGACGACACGCCGGTTCCGGTGCTTGCACCGGGCAACGGCAAGACGAAAACCGGTCGCCTTTGGGTTTACGTGCGCGATGACCGCGCATCGGCCGACACGACGCCGTCGGCGGTGTGGTTCGTCTATACGCCGGCTCGTAAGGGCATCCAACCGCGACAGCATCTCGAATGATTCAACGGCACGCTGCAAGCCGATGCATACGGTGGCTACCAGGCCATCTATGAAACCGGGCGCGTCACGGATTCGGCCTGTTGGGCGCATTATCCCGAGTTGCGTTTTATGCCGAGTCTGCTTGCGTCGCCTTTGTGTGATCAGTCGTTGCGCGTCGCCGATCACGACATAAATCTCGGGAGTCAGAGAGAGTTCAGAAACGCCAGAAGGTTCG